>NZ_CP034852.1:0-25744 GCF_005080825.1 Buchnera aphidicola (Thelaxes californica)
CATGCATAAAATGTTTTAAGTAAAAATCAAATAATATTTACATTGATTAACATTTTTACATTATTATAAAATAATATTAATTATAAAAATATATTATATTATTTAAATTATTTCATATGATAAAAGGTTAACATAATGATGTTAAAAAATTTTCAAGTAATTGTGATAGGAGGGGGTCATGCTGGAACTGAAGCATCCATGGCAAGCGCTAGAATGGGTTATTCAACGCTATTATTAACTCAAAAAAAAAGTACCATCGGAGCTTTATCATGCAATCCTTCTATAGGTGGAATAGGAAAAAGTCATTTAGTAAAAGAAATAGATGCTTTGGGAGGTATGATGGCTTCTGTTGCAGATCTTTCTGGAATACAATTAAAAATACTAAACACTAGAAAAGGAGTTGCAGTTCGTTCTACTCGAGCTCAGGTAGATCGTGTATTATATGCTAAATCAATAAAAAAAATTTTAAATAATCAAAATAACTTAACTATTATAGAACATGAAGTAGAAAGGTTAATTATAAAAAATGGAATTATTAAAGGAGTGATTACTAAAAAAGATCATCAACATTTTTATTCTAAATCTGTAATAATAGCAACAGGAACATTTTTAGGAGGAAAGATATATGAAGGTACAAAAATTATTCAGGGAGGTAGAAAAGGAGACACATCTTCAGAAATTTTAGCACAACAACTTAAAGAATTACCATTAAATATTAAAAGACTCAAAACAGGAACCCCTCCTAGATTATATAAACCCAGTATAAATTATGAAAAATTACAACCTCAATATGGAGATTTTCCTTTACCTTTCTTTTCTTTTATCAAAAAAAAAATATATAGACCTCAACAAATTCCTTGTTTTTTAACTTATACCAATGAAAAAACTCACGAAATTATTCAAAATAATATAACAAAAAGTGCTGTATTTAATGGTAACATTATTGGAATCGGACCAAGATACTGTCCTTCTATTGAAGATAAAGTTATGCGTTTTCCAGACAAAAACAGACATCAAATATTTTTAGAACCAGAAGGACTTAATTCTTTTTTAGTTTATCCTAATGGTATATCTACCAGTTTTCCTATTTCTATTCAAAAGAAAATTATTCAATCAATTAATGGATTACATCAAGCCCAAATTATTCAACCAGGTTATGCTGTTGAATACGATTTTTTAAATCCAAAAGATTTAAAATTAACTTTAGAAAGTAAATATATATCCGGATTGTTTTTTGCAGGTCAAGTTAATGGGACTACAGGATATGAAGAAGCCGCTTCTCAAGGTTTATTAGCAGGAATTAATGCAGCACTCAATGTAGAATCAAAAGAACCATGGTTTCCAAGAAGAGATCAAGCTTATTTAGGAGTTATGATTGATGATTTATGTACTCATGGCACAACAGAACCATACAGAATTTTTACCTCAAGAGCAGAATATAGATTATCTTTACGAGAAAATAATGCAGATATTAGATTAACTCATATAGGAAAAAAGTTAAATCTTATCAATGAAATAAGATGGAATCGGTATATTGAAAAAACTAAAAATATTCAATTTCAAACACATGTTTTAAAAAAAACAATATTGAAAAAAACAGATTTCAAAATGTTAAAAACAAAAAATATTACATTATCTAAATGTACATCCTATTTAGATCTTTTAAAAAGACCTAATTTTACCTATTTAAACATCGAACCATTAGCATTATTCAAACAGAAAAAAATCGATTTAGAAGCGTTAGAAGAAGTAGAAACTATGGTAAAATACCATGGATATATATTAAGACAACAAAAAGAAATTCAAAAAAAAATCTATAGTGAACACTTTAAATTACCTAATCATTTTAATTATCAAAATATCAAAGGATTATCGAACGAAGTTATAAACAAATTAAATAAAACACAACCATATTCATTAGGACAAGCTTCTCGAATTGAAGGTATTACTCCTGCTGCAATATCTATTTTAATAATTTATTTTAAAAAAATCTTTTTACAAAAAGAAAATATATATTAAATACCATTATGCATATAGTAATTTTTTGAAATAAACTTCTAATATACTATATCTATCAAAATAGTTTTTATTAATAAAATATTATTTTTTTTATAAATTATTTGTTATAAAGTATTTTATCAATATAAATTGATATATTTACTATATCTATAATTTCTATATATAAACTTTTATTTTTTTTTTCATTTAATTTATTTACAATAATATTTATACTTTTTTTATTAAAAATAAACATAAAGAAAACATGAATATTTAAACAGATAAAGTATTATACATTCAAAGATAAAATTTACAATATAATAATATTATTATTACATAAATAAGGTATATAAAAAAATGTTTTTTAGACAAATATCTACTCCTAAAGAGTATATTAGTCATCATTTACAACACCTACAATTCAACCTACATACTTTAAAATTATTATCTGGACATAATATTTCAACAAATTTTTGGATATTAAATTTAGATTCACTTTTTTTTTCTATAATTTTAGGTTTAATTTTTTTATTTCCTTTTTACAAAATTGCAAAAAACATGCAAAAAAATCCTAATAAAATACAAACTGCAGTAGAAATATTGATAAATTTTGTGAATGATAATGTCAATGATATTTTTCATGCAAAAAGTCAATTAATTGCACCGTTATCTTTAACAATTTTTGTATGGATTTTTTTAATGAATGCTATGGACTTAATACCTGTAGATTTTATTCCATTGTTTATAAAATATTTTTTTCATTATTCTACTATCCGTGTAGTACCTTCATCAGACATAAATATTACTTTTTCTATGTCAATTGGGGTATTTATTTTAATTATATTTTATAGCATAAAAATAAAAGGAGGAAAAGGATTTTTAAAAGAACTTATTTTTCAACCTTTTCAACATCCTATATTTTATTTTTTTAATTTTATTTTAGAAAGTATTAGTTTATTATCAAAACCAATCTCCTTATCTTTACGTTTATTTGGTAATATTTATGCTGGAGAAATGATTTTTATTTTAATTGCCAGTTTAATTCCTTGGTGGTGTCAGTGGATATTAAATGTACCTTGGGCAATATTTCATATATTAGTTATCGCATTACAAGCTTTCGTGTTTATGATTTTAACTATTGTATATTTATCCATGGCATCAAAAAAACATTAATCTCAATATTGTTTATTCATATAATAAAAAAAAGTATTCAGAGGTAGTTAATGAATCACGTAAGTACAGATGCAATTTATATAGCCGTAGCTGTAATAATTGGATTATCCTCAATAGGAGCCGCTATTGGAATAGGAATTTTAGGTGGTAAATTTTTAGAAGGAGCTGCTAGACAACCTGATCTTGTTCCATTACTTCGAACTCAATTTTTTGTCGTAATGGGTTTAGTTGATGCTATTCCTATGATTGCTGTTGGTTTAGGTTTATATATATTATTTGCAGCAAATTAAAATAATATTTTTTTTAAATAATTCGTTTTATATATGTACAAAAAAAAATGAAACAAGTGTCGCCCTTACACTTTTTTTTTTAAAAAAAAAAGTAAGGGCAATTTAATAAGAGAAATGACAATGAATATAAACGCAACAATTATTGGTCAAACAATTTCATTTATTTTATTTATTTGGATTTGTATGAAATATATTTGGCCTCCAATTATGGATACTATAAATGAACGACAAAAAACAATAATAAAATCATTACAATTAGCAAATCAAGCAAAAATAGAATATGAAAAAATACAAAAAAAAATACAAATAACATTAGAAAATACTAAAAAAGAAGCTGTATTAATTATACATAAAGCTCAAAAAAAACAAGAAAAAATTATATCTCAAACTAAAATCAAAGCAAAAAAAGAAAGCTTTATAATATTAAATGAAACAAAAAAAATCATTGAAATGGAAAAAAAAAAAATGATTTCAGAATCAAAAAAACATATTGTAAAATTATCTATTCAAATTGCAGAAAAATTATTACAACATTCTATTAATAAAAAAGATAATGATAAATTAATCAAAACATTACTTACAAATATATAAAGGAATACTTAAATTATGTTATATAAATACACAAAAAAAATGTCTTATCCATATTCTAAAGCTGCCTTTTTTTTTTCTAAAGAAAATGACTGTATTATTCAATGGCATACTATGTTAACATTTATCGCAAAATCGCTTCAAAATCCTCTTTTAAAAAATTTTAAACTTGGAATATTAGGAAACACTTATTCTATATTTTTTTTTAATAAAATTTTTGGAAAATATATTGATAAAAAATTTAATAATTTTATTAAAATCCTTATAGAAAATAAAAGATTATTTTTAATTAATAAAATATTATATTTTTTTATTGAACTATGGCAAAAAGAACAAAAAATAAAAAAAATAGAAATTACTACTGCAACAAAATTAAATAATATACAACTTCAAAAAATTCAATTATGTTTAGAAAAAAAATTTTTAAAAAATATAAATTTGATACATAAAATTGATCCGTCTATCATTGGAGGAATGATTATTAAAAATAATATGCAATCACTAGACGGTAGTGTAAAAAAATATTTATATAATTTAAAATTTTTTTTACAAAAATCATTGTAAATGAAAAGAGTTAATTAACTATGGAATTAAATTCAATCGAAATATTTGACATTATTAAAAAAAGAATTGACAATTTTAATTTTATTAAAAATAAAATAAATGAAGGAACAATTGTTTCAGTAAGTGATGGAATTATAAGAATCATAGGATTATGTGATGTTATGCAAGGAGAAATGATTCATTTATCAGAACAATTATATGGAATTGCATTAAATTTAGAAAAAGATATAGTTGGAGTAGTTGTTTTAGGTCCTTTTCATATATTAAAAGAAGGTATGACTGTTTACTGTACTGGAAAAATATTAGAAATTCCTGTCGGTTTTAATTTTTTAGGGCGTGTAGTAAATAGTTTAGGAATACCTATTGATGGACATGGAAATATTCCACATGATACTTATCTTCCTGTCGAATCTCCTGCACCAAATGTTATCGAACGTGCTTCAATTACTGAACCTTTACATACAGGATATAAATGTATTGATACTATGATTCCTATAGGAAAAGGACAAAGAGAATTAATTATTGGAGATAGACAAACTGGAAAAACAGCCTTAGCTATTGATACTATCATTAATCAAAAAAACTCAGGAGTAAAATGTATATATGTTGCAATAGGACAAAAAAATTCTACTGTAGTTAACGTTGTGCAACAATTAAAAAAAAATAATGCTTTATGTAATACAATCATTGTTGTGGCTTCTGCTTCAGAATCAGCTGCATTACAATATTTATCAGCCTATTCAGGTTGTACTTTTGGTGAATTCTTTAGAGATATAGGAGAAGATGCTTTAATTGTATATGATGATCTATCAAAACATGCAATTGCATATCGTCAAATGTCTTTACTATTAAAAAGACCTCCTGGAAGAGAAGCATTTCCTGGAGACATTTTTTATTTACATTCCCGACTGTTAGAAAGATCTGCTCGTATTAATAAAGATAAAGTTACATTTTTAACAAAAAATAAGATTAAGAATAAAACAGGATCTTTAACAGCTTTACCAATTGTAGAAACACAAGCTGGTGATGTATCAGCTTTTGTTCCAACAAATATAATATCTATTACAGATGGTCAAATATTTTTAGAATCAAATTTATTTAATGCTGGAATTAGACCAGCTATCAATCCAGGAATTTCTGTTTCTAGAATTGGTAGTGCAGCACAAACGAAAATTATGAAAAATTTTTCTGCTGGAGTACGAACAGCTTTAGCACAATATCGAGAATTAGCTTCATTTTCACAATTTGCTTCAGATTTAGATGATATTACTCGAAAACAATTAAATTATGGTCAAAAATTAACAGAATTATTAAAACAAAAACAATATTCACCTATGAGTATTGCAGAACAAAGTTTATTACTATTTGCTGCCGAAAAAGGATTTATAGAAAACATTTCTTTAGATAATCTAAATATTTTTGAAAATAATTTAATAGATTTTTTTAAATCAGATTATTTAAATTTATTTAATGAAATAAATCAAAAAGGAATTTTTGATAACATCATTGAACAAAAATTTATTAAATTATTAAATTATTTTAAAAACAATATATTTATATAATAATATCTTTTTTTTTATTACATCTAAATCAAGGTTGTTTTATGACTATTGTTAAAGAAATAAAAAATAAAATTGCCAGTGTAAAAAATACGCAAAAAATTACTAAAGCAATGGAAATGGTTTCTATTTCAAAAATGAGAAAAACTCAAAATAAAATGAATATAGGAAAACCTTATTCTGAAACAATTAAAACAGTTATTCAACATGTTACAGAAGGGTATTTAGAGTATCAACATCCTTATCTCAAATGCAGAAAAAAAATAAAAAAAATTGGGTGTATCATTATATCTACTGATAAAGGATTATGTGGAAGTTTAAACACTAATTTATTTAAAAAAATTTTAGAAAAAATAAAATTTTATGCTCAAAATAAAATATTTACTGAAATTATTATTATAGGTTCAAAAGGAATACACTTTTTTGAATCACTCGGTTATCATATTCTAGATAAAATAACAGGAATAGAAAATAACCCTTCTTTTTCAAAAATAGTCACTTTTTCAACTTCTTTAATATCAGCATATAAAGAAAAAAGAATTGATAAATTATACATTGGATATAATCATTTTCATAATCGACTAAATCAATATCCAATTGTACAACAATTACTTCCAATTATTACAGTAAATAAAAAACAAAAAAAACAAAAAATGTGGGATTATTTATACGAACCTAACTCAAAATTTTTGTTAAATATTTTACTCAATAAACATTTAGAATTTCAAATTTATCAAAGTATTTTAGAACAACTCGCTTGTGAACAAGCTGCAAGAATGATTGCAATGAATACAGCAAATAATAATAGTAGTTCTCTTATTCAAGACTTACAATTGAGATATAATAAATCTCGTCAATCTAGTATAACACAAGAAATTACAGAAATTATTGCAGGAGTATCTTCAATATCATGAGATACATAAATATATTAGTTTAAAAGGTGCATCATGAACGCTCTTGGAAAAATAATACAAATTATTGGTTCAGTCATTGATGTTGAATTTAATAATAATAATATTCCAAATATATATAATGCTCTAAAAATTACAACAAAAAACGCTTCATTAATATTAGAAGTACAACAACAATTAGGAGGAGGAATAGTAAGAACACTGGCGATGGGTAATTCAGATGGATTAAAAAGAGGTATGAATGTCACAGATTTAGGACATAAAATTAAAGTTCCAGTAGGTACAGCAACATTGGGAAGAATGATGAATGTTCTAGGTCAACCAATTGATATGAAAGGTGAATTTAAACATAACAATAAAAAAAAACAAGTAGAATATTGGGAAATTCATAGATCAGCTCCTACTTTTTTTGAACAAAATCATTCCAATAAAATATTAGAAACTGGTATTAAAGTGATTGATCTCATGTGTCCCTTTTCTAAAGGGGGAAAAGTTGGACTATTTGGAGGAGCAGGAGTAGGAAAAACTGTAAATATGATGGAATTAATTCGTAATATTGCAATTGAACATGATGGATACTCAGTATTTACAGGAGTAGGAGAAAGAACACGAGAAGGAAATGATTTTTATCATGAAATGAAATTATCAAATGTTTTAGATAAAGTCGCACTAGTATATGGACAAATGAATGAACCTCCGGGAAACAGATTACGTGTTGCTTTAACTGGATTAACGTTATCTGAAAAATTTCGAGAAGAAGGAAAAAACGTATTATTATTTATTGATAATATTTATAGATATACTTTAGCTGGAACAGAAGTATCAGCACTATTAGGAAGAATGCCGTCTGCAGTAGGATATCAACCCACTCTAGCAGAAGAAATGGGAATATTACAAGAACGTATTACTTCTACTAAAAAAGGTTCCATTACATCTATACAAGCTGTATATGTACCTGCAGATGATCTTACCGACCCTTCTCCAGCTACTACCTTTGCACATCTAGATTCTACGATTACACTTAGTCGTCAAATTGCTTCTTTAGGTATATATCCTGCTGTTGACCCCCTACTGTCAACTAGTAGACAATTAGACCCTGAAGTCATTGGTTTAGAACATTATACTACCGCTCGAAAAGTACAAAGTACTTTACAAAGATTTCAAGAACTAAAAGATATTATTGCAATTTTAGGAATGGACGAATTATCTGAAGAAGATAAATTAATAGTTTCTCGAGCAAGAAAAATTCAAAGATTTTTATCTCAACCATTTTTTGTAGCAGAAATATTTACCGGAAAAACAGGAAAATATGTTTCATTAAAAGATACAATAACTGGTTTTAAAAAGATTATTTCTGGAGAACTAGATCATATACCAGAACAATTTTTTTATATGGTAGGTTCAATACAAGAAGTATTAAAGAAATCACAAAAATCATAACACTGTTTTCAAAAAAAGTGTTTTTTCATCTTTAATTTTTAAGAGCGTATGCATGTATTTTCATCTCGATGTTGTTAGTGCTGAATGCAAAATTTTCTATAATAAAGTTCAAAAAATAAGCATACATGGAATAGAAGGAGAACTGGGTATTTATCCTAATCATGCACAACTATTAACATCAATCAAACCAGGTGTTTTATATATCAAAAATATAAACAATCAAGAAGAATATATTTATTTGTCAGGAGGAATTTTAGAAGTACAACCTAATATAGTAACTATATTAGCAGATATCGCAATTGACAGTAAAGATATTAATCGTATAAATGCTTTAAATCAAAAAAATCAAGCAGAAGAATATATAAAAAAATGTGATTTAAACGATTCTAAAAGAAAAGATATGCTTCATACTTTATCTAAAGCATTAGCTCAAATTAAAACAATTGAAATGATGAAAAAAATAAAAAAATAAGCGTTTAATTATTTATATAACTATATTCGGCAGGTTAAATATATAATATAAACCTGCCGTATATTTTATATATAGAAGAAATATAAAATTAAAAATCAACATTTTTAGCATATAATGCATTTTTTTCTATAAAAAAACGTCTAGGTTCTACAGCATCTCCCATCAATGTTCGAAATAATTGATCTGCTGTTTTTGCATCATGTATAGAAATTTTTAACATTCTTCTTGTTTTTGGATCCATGGTAGTATTCCATAATTGTATAGGATTCATTTCTCCTAAACCTTTATATCTTTGTATTGTTAATTTCTTTTGTGTAATAGCAATTATTGATTTTACAGTTTTTTCAATGTCAGAAAAATAAAAAATTTTAGATTCATATTGTATTACCGTTTTCAATCTATGTAAATTTTGTATTTCTACATACATTTTTTTAATCTCTAAAAATTGTGGATTTGTAAAAAAATCATATTCTATTTTATAAAATAATTTTTCTCCAAATATTTCTTTTATCAATATCGGTTCAAAAAAATTAGAATTATGTAATTTAGAAACACTACCATAATATATGGTATGTGTATTATTATTTTGATTTAATTTAAATGCAATATTTTTAGACCAATTTAATACTACAATTTCTTCCTCAAAATTCGACAAAACTGGTTGAGAAATTAATTCATTAAATATGATATCAGGAATATGTTGTTTATTTTGACTAATTTCATGTTTATATTTGATATAATTTAAAATAATTTTTTTAATTTTACCATGTTCTAATACTTTTTTATGAGAATTATTTTGATAAAAAATACAATTTTCTAAAGCTGTATTTATTTGATAATCATTAAGTGCAATTTCATCTTTAATATATTGTTCTTTTTTTCCTTTTTTCACTTTATATAAAGGAGGTTGTGCAATATATATATATCCTTTTTCGATTATTTCTGGCATTTGACGATAAAAAAAAGTTAATAATAATGTTCTAATATGTGAACCATCTACATCAGCATCTGTCATAATAATAATACTGTGATAACGTAATTTATTTAAATTAAATTCATTTTTTTCAATTCCACATCCTAAAGCTGTAATTAAAGCTGACACTTCTTGAGACAAGATCATTTTATCAAAATTTGCTTTTTCTACATTCAAAATTTTTCCTTTTAAAGGAAGAATAGCTTGATTTTTTCTATTTCTTCCTTGTTTTGCCGATCCTCCAGCAGAATCACCTTCAACAATATAAATTTCCGATAAAGCTGGATCTTTTTCTTGGCAATCCGATAATTTTCCTGGTAATCCAGATAATTCTAAAGAACCTTTTTTTCTAGTAATGTCTCTTGCTCTACGAGAAGCTTCTCTAACACGCGCTGCTTCTAATATTTTATTAATAATAATTCTAGCATCTTGAGGATGTTCTAATAAAAATTGAATTAAAAATTTTTGAGTTAAAGACTCAACAACGGATTTAACTTCTGAAGAAACTAATTTTCCTTTAGTTTGTGAAGAAAATTTAGGATCTGGTATTTTAATAGAAACAATGGCTACTAAACCTTCTCGTGTATCTTCTCCAATAATATTATTTTTCTGTTTTTTTAAAAAGACCATTTCTTTTTCTATATAATTATTAAAAGTCCTTGTAATAGCAGCTCGAAAACCAGACATATGAGTTCCTCCATCTTTTTGAGGAATATTATTAGTAAAACAATGTATTTTTTCCTTATATTTTGAATTCCATTGCATTGCAATTTCTACTGTTATTTTTGATTTTTTCTTTAAAAAATAAAAAATACGATTATGTATAGGACTATTATTTAATAATTTTATAAATGCTTTAATACCTCCTTTATAATGAAATTTGTGACTTCTATTTTGTTTATGATCATGTAAAAAAATTAAAATACCTGAATTTAAAAAAGATAATTCTTGTAGTCTTTTAAATAAAGTATCATATTTAAAACTGAGAACATTAGTAAAAACTTTGACACTAGGCCAAAACCTAATCATTGTACCTACTTTTTCATATTCAATATTTTTATATATTGGTTGTTTCGGAAATCCATTAAAATATTTTTGTGTATATTTTTGTTGGTTTTTATATACAATTAATTCTAATTTTTCTGATAATGCATTAACTACAGATATTCCTACTCCATGTAAACCACCTGAAACTTTATAAGCATCATTATCAAATTTTCCTCCTGCATGTAAAATTGTCATAATAACTTGCGCTGCAGGTACACCTGATTCAGTATGTATATCTATTGGAATGCCTCTACCATTGTCAATAACTGAAATAGAATCATCATCATGCATAATTACAATAATTTCTGTACAATATCCAGCTAACGCTTCATCAATAGAATTATCTACCACTTCAAATACCATATGATGTAGTCCACTACCATCATTAGTATCTCCGATATACATACCTGGGCGTTTACGAACAGCATCCAATCCTTTTAAAATTTTAATACTAGAGGAATTATAAACATGTGACATTAATTTTCCTTTTCTTTTTCTCTTTTCTTTTTTAAAAGTTATTAATTTGTAATAAAATATATTATATAACACATTTGAATTAAATATTTTTTATCAATAAAAATAATTTATTATTTAAAATTTAAGTACTATACTTTCAATATATTATTATAATAGTAAAGGCATAATTACAAAATAATTATTTTTCTGTTGTTCTTCTTGAATTTGCAACGAAGTAATAGGTACATTAAATGATATAATAATATTTTCATCCTTAATATTATTTAATATATCAATAACATAATTTACATTAACACTAAATTTCATTTCATTTTTTTTATATTGAATATTCAGTGTTTCTCGTGCATATTCCTCTTCTTCATTATTAGATTTTAATTCTAATTGATTATTAAAAAAATAAAATTGCACACTCTGAAATTTTTTATCCGCAAGAATAGATACTCGAATTAATGCATTTTTTAACATCATTACACAAATTTTTATTTTTATATCAGGATTTTTTAATAAAATATTGGAATAATCAGGATATTTTTCATCAATTAATTTAGAAAAAAAAACGATATTTTTTATTTTTATTTTTATGTTATTTTTATTAACAAATAAATGTATATTACAATCTTTTTTTTCCATTAATTTAATTAATTCTAATATTCCTTTTCTAGAAATAATTACCGAAAAAAAATTATACACAGTTTTAAAATTTATAGCACAAACAGCCATTCGATGACCATCAGTAGCAACCATTTTTATTTCATGTGAATTTATTTCTAATAATATTCCATTTAAATAATATCTAACATCATTAATAGCCATAGAAAAATATGTATTTTGTAACATATTTTTTATAAAAATCTGAGGAAGAATTAGTTCTACTTCATGATTAAAAGATGGTGTAGAAGGAAAATGATCACACGGCATAGTCAAAAGTTCAAAATTACTATTTTTTGAACAAATAGTCATTTTTTTTTCATGTATTTCTATTTCTATCATAGAATCAATAGGAAGACTTTTACAAATGTTTAATAATTTACGCCCAGATACCGTAGTTGATATATTAACACTTTGAGAAGCAATTAAAATATATACTGTAATTTCAGTGTCTAAATTAGTACTTGTGATAGTCAATTGTTCGGAATTTAGTTGAATTAAAACATTTTCTAAAATGGCAAAACTATGATTTTTCAATAATAAAACAGATACTTTTTGTAAAGCTTTTAATAATTTTTTTTGTTCTATAATAAATTTCATAATATTTCTTTATTAACAAGATATTTTTTTAATTAAAGTGAAAAAATCAATTTTTATTTGATTATCTTCTTGTAAAAGTTTATTAATTTTATGACATGCATGTATAACCGTTGTATGATCTCTATTACCAAAAGCCATACCAATTTCTAGTAAACTATGATTAGTTAATTTTTTAGTAATAGCCATAGCAATTTGACGCGGTTTAATAATAGATTGGAAACGACTTTTAGATAATAAATCAGAAATTGAAACTTTAAAATATTCAGCTACTTTATATTGAATAATTTGGATTGTAATAACATTTTTTTTAAAAAAAAATACATCTTGTAATGTTTTTTTTACAAATTCAATTGTAATATTTTGTTGTGTAAATTTTGCTTGCACGACTATTTTATTAAAAGCACCTTCTAATTCTCTTATATTAGTTTTTAATTGTGTTGCAATAAAAAAAATAACTTCATCAGATAAATAAATTTTATTTTCGATAGCTTTTTTCATTAAAATTGCTATTCTCGTATCTAATCCTGGTGGTTGAATTGAAATTGTAAGCCCCCAACTAAATCTTGATTTTAATCTTTCTGTAACACCTTGTATGGCTTTTGGATAACGATCAGATGTTAATATAATTTGTTGATTACCTTCTAATAAAGCATTGACAGTATAAAAAAATTCTTCTTGAGAACGTTCTTTATTAGAAAAAAACTGAATATCATCAATTAATAATACATCTACTGATCTATAATATTTTTTAAATGCCTCGATTTCGTTATTTTTTAAAGCATATACCATATGTTGTACAAAATGTTCAGAATGCATATAAACTACTTTTACAGTATATTTCTTATTAAGAATTTGATTGCCTATTGCATGTAATAAATGAGTTTTACCTAAACCAGTTCCTCCATATAAACATAAAGGATTATAACTTTTTCCAAAATCATGAGTAATTTGATAAGCAGCTGATCTTGCTAATTGATTACATTTACCTTCAACAAAATTATTAAAATTATGTTGTTTATTTATATTATTATTAAATTTAGAAATATTCATTACATAGTGATAATGTATTTTTTTTTTTTTATAATTATTTTTTTTAACATATACATGTTTCAAAGTTGTATTTTTTATACATGTATTTTTAACTTTAAATATTATTAAAGGACATGAAGAAGTAAAAAATTGTTTTAACAATTTTTTTAAAATATGTAAATATTTAATCTGTACCCAATGTAACACAAATTGATTTGGAGCATACAGTTCTAATACATTATTATTTAATTCAGCTGTTAAAGGACGTATCCACATACTAAATTCAATCGCATTTAATTCATGTCGTAATATACGAAGACATTTTTGCCAAATTGAAATTAACAATTCAGACTCCATTGGAATGCGTTAATACAATATAAATTATCAAAATATTAAAAATAAAATACTAAGAAAATTATTAGTATAGAATATAATATGAAGGTTTTTCAGAAATATATTCTTTCATTATGATGTAAAAAATAATTATGAACAGTAACATTTTTCTTTTTTTTCATATATTATATTATAGTGTATTATATTTTTTTATGTAATATTATCGAAATTTAAAAAACATAAATGGATATAATAAATGTCTAAAAATTAACATATTATTATTAATAATAAATCATGTAATTAGTTTAATACAAAACAAATATATAAAATATATCCTATATATTAATAAAAAAAATATTACATAGGTGTAAAAATTTCAATGAAACGTACCTTTCAACCATCTTTATTAAAACGTAATCGACTACATGGATTCCGATCAAGAATGGCAACAAAAAACGGGAGACATATTTTATCAAGACGTAGAAACAAATGTAGAATTAAACTTACTGTTTCTTCTAAATAATTCAATTTAAATAATGTGAATATATTATCTTTTCCTAAAAAATTACGTTTACTAAAAACAAATGATTTTAAACAAGTCTTTAAAAATGCTTATAAAGTACAGAATAAAGAAATAATTATTTTTGGAAATCCTAATGATTTGTTATATCCTAGATTAGGTATTAGTATTACTAAAAAAAAGATAAAATATGCTTATTTAAGAAATAAAATTAAAAGATTAATTAAAGAATATTTTCGATTGTCTCAAAATTTTTTAATAAAAATGGATTTTTTAGTAGTTGTCAAAAAAAATATATTAATCAATGATAAAAAATTATTTATCAAAAAAATACATACATTATGGAAAAGATATTATCAATTTCATAAATAAAAATTACCAAATAATTTCTTTAAATTTGTATAATTTTTGAAATAGTTAATAATAATCTTTATTATAGACTATAACCATTTATTATATAAATATTCAAAAAAATAAATATGAGATCATAAATAATGAAATTATCACGTAATTTTTTTATTTTTTCTTTTTTAATAATTCTTATTTTTGTATTTCCTTTATATAAAAAAACGAAAAATATTTTTCATACTATGGTACTACATCAAGAAAAAAACACTGAAAATAAAAATGTAGAAACATTTCTTAACCCAAAAGATTTTATCACAATAAAAAATAACGTTATTCAATTATATATAAGTAAAAAAGGAGGTGATGTTGTAAGAGTGGAATTATTAAAATTCAAAGATAAACTACACTCTAACAAAAATTTGAAATTACTAGATATTACTCATGATTTTATATATCAAGCAAATAGTGGTTTAATTGGTATAAATGGAATTGATGATTTTAAAAATAACCAACGTCCATTATATACTATATTACCAATGAAAGATCAATTATTTCAAAATCAACAAACTATCATTGTACCAATGAAATTTGTTTCTGATTCTGGAGTAACATATATTAAAACATTTACTTTAAAAAAGAATGCATATTTTATAAATGTAGAATATAAAATTATTAATAATACTAATCAATCATTAAATCTCTCTACATTTAATCAATTAAAACAAAGTATTAATAGCACTAATCCAAAAAAAATACAAAAAAAAAATCTTGCTCTGAGAGCATTTCGAGGAACAGCATATTCGACTGACCAATATAAATATAAAAAATATGATTTTGAAGAGATAAAAAAAAACAATAATATTCAAATATGTACAAAAACTGGCTGGATTGCAATGTTACAACAATATTTTATATCTGCTTGGATACCCAAAACACAATATCAACAATATATTAATACTAAATATTTAGGAAATAATATTGCAAGTATTAGTTTTCAATCAGAACCAATTATTATTAATGCAAAAGATACAGTAATTTTAAATTCTGTTTTATGGTTAGGACCAGAACAACAAGATACTATGGAAACAATTGCTCCTTATTTGAATATGACTGTAGACTATGGATTTTTATGGTTTTTGTCACAACCTTTATTTAAAGTGTTACAAACAATAAATTTTTTTTTAGGAAATTGGGGTTGTTCTATTATAGCAATTACTTTTATTATGAAATTAGCAATGTACCCAATAAGTAAAATTCAATACCGTTCTATGTATCGAATAAAACAATTACAACCTAAAATACACTCGATCAAAAAAAAATATGCTCATGATCAACAGAAAATCACTGAAAAAATTATTCATTTATATAAAAAAGAAAACATCAATCCATTAAGTGGATTATTACCAATACTAATTCAAATGCCTCTTTTTTTAGCATTATATTATATGTTAATGAATTCAGTAGAACTTAGACATGCCCCATTTTTTTTATGGATTGAAGATTTATCTGATAAAGATCCTTTTTACTTTTTACCTATATGTTTAGCTGTTACCATGTTATTTACACAAAATAATACATCAGATAATTTTGGTTCTTCTACCGATAAAAAAGAAAAATTCATACAATATTTACCACTAATGTTTATCTTTTTATTTTTGTGGTTCCCTTCAGGATTAGTACTATATTACATAGTAAATAATTTAATTAGTATTGTTCAACAAAAAATTATTTTCAATAATTTAAAAAATAATCCATAAATAATATGGATTATATTAAATATTTTATTATAGAGACCGTTTAATTGTGACAAAACAAAAAACAATAGTTGCACAAGCAACTGCTTCAGGAAAATCAGGAATAGGAATAATAAGAATTTCAGGTTGTAAAACATACTTAGTAGCTCAAACAATATTAAAATGTATTCCATCACCAAGATTAGCAACACATTTACGTTTTTTTGATATTAACGGATATATGATCGATTATGGAATTGCTATTTGGTTTCCTAAACCTCATTCTTTTACAGGAGAAGATGTTTTAGAATTACAAGGACATGGTAATAACATAATTTTAGATTTATTAATAAAAAATATTATTTCAATAAAAGGTATTCGTTTAGCCGATCCAGGGGAGTTCACAAAAAGAGCTGTATTAAATAAGAAAATGGATTTAACTCAAGCGGAAGGATTAATAGACTTTATTAATGCTGAGTCAGCACATGCAGCTCAATTAGCTTTAAATATGATGAAAGGAATATTTTCAAAAAACATTAAAAATATTATTATGATGTTATCAGAAATTAATGTTTTGATAGAAACTGAATTAAATTTTTCTGAAGAAGAACATTTACTCCTAGATATGAACTTAATTGAATTAAAATTAAAAAATATAATAAATATTTTAATGCAATTAAAAAAAACAGGAAAAGAAGGAATTCTCATCAAAGAAGGAATTAAAATAGTAATTTGTGGATTACCTAACTCTGGAAAATCAACATTATTAAACAAGTTATTAAATCAAAACATTGCTATTGTAACAAATATAGCTGGAACAACAAGAGATATATTACAACATAATATTAATATCCAAGGATTATCCTTTAATATTAGTGATACAGCTGGATTAAGACAAAGTAATGATTATATAGAAAAAATTGGAATTAAAAAAACGAAAAAAGAAATAAAAAAAGCAGACCATATATTGTATGTCATCGATATAAAACAACATAAAATAAATACAGAATTATTAAACAAAATAAAAAAAAATATATTCAATAATCAATCTTATACCATTGTTGTTAATAAAATAGATTTAATACCTATGCAACCAGTTTTAAAAAAAAATAAAAAAACACACAATATTTATATTTCAGCAAAAAAAGAATTAGGAATAGATTTATTAAAAAATTATCTTTTTAAATTATATAAAAATAATAATTCTTTAGAAACAATACATACAACACGTCGAAGACATTTAAATATTATTGATAAAGTATTTGTAGAATTATCATTTGGTATAAAAAATTGGAAAGAAAATAAAAATTTAGAATTATTATCAGAAAATTTACGTAATTCTCAAATATTACTCAATAAAATTATCAAAACAGATTCTTCAAAAGAAATATTAGAAAAAATTTTTTCTGAGTTTTGTATTGGAAAGTAAATATATTAAAGTAAAAAAATAAATAATTTTA
The DNA here is from genome assembly GCF_005080825.1 of Buchnera aphidicola (Thelaxes californica). NCBI lineage: Bacteria > Pseudomonadati > Pseudomonadota > Gammaproteobacteria > Enterobacterales > Erwiniaceae > Buchnera > Buchnera aphidicola. The sequence goes on from NZ_CP034852.1 coordinate 18,164, forward strand.
AAAAAATAAAATTTATTTACATGATTAATGTAAATACATTACATTAATTTATAATATCTTAAATAAATTAAAGAAATATTAAAAAATATTTTTTTTAAAAAAATGCCCGAAGGCGGAATTGAACCACCGACACGGGGATTTTCAGTCCCCTGCTCTACCAACTGAGCTATTCGGGCTTTGATTAAAAACTAATAATATATTAATTATTTTAATTCGTCAATTTTTTTATTTGTTTATTGATAAAAAAAATCAAAAGTTTTATAAAAATCTGAAAAATAAAATTAAACATTCTTTTACTCTTGAAAGTTTTTATTTTTATCCACATATATATAATTAAATACTTATTTTAAACATATTGATCGATTGGACTAATTTGCTACTATAAAAAGGAGAGTTATAATATGAACATTCGTCCATTACACGATCGTATTATCGTAAAACGTAATGAAATTGAATCAAAATCTGCAGGGGGAATTGTTTTAACAGGTTCAGCTGCAGGAAAATCGACTAGAGGAACTGTTTTAGCAGTAGGAAATGGTAAAGTTTTAGAAAATGGAAAAATCAAACCATTAGATGTTAAAGTAGGTGATGTTGTCATTTTTAATGAAAGTTATGGAGCAAAAACCGAAAAAATTGATAATGAAGAAGTTTTAATTTTAACAGAAAGTGACATTTTGGCAATTGTTATAGAATAAATAAAAACTGTTATTCAATTTCAAATTATTTGTAAGGAAAATGTCAAATGGCTGCAAAAGACGTAAAATTCGGAAATGAAGCAAGAATAAAAATGCTGCGAGGTGTAAATATTTTAGCAGATGCTGTTAAAGTAACTTTAGGACCAAAAGGAAGAAATGTTATTTTAGATAAATCTTTTGGCGCACCAAGTATTACTAAAGATGGAGTTTCTGTAGCAAGAGAAATTGAATTAGAAGATAAGTTCGAAAATATGGGCGCTCAAATGGTCAAAGAAGTGGCATCGAAAGCCAATGATGCAGCAGGAGATGGAACAACTACAGCAACACTACTAGCACAAGCAATAGTAAATGAAGGTTTAAAAGCAGTAGCTGCTGGAATGAATCCAATGGATTTAAAAAGAGGAATTGATAAAGCGGTAATCAAAGCGGTAGAAGAATTAAAAAACCTTTCCGTACCTTGTTCTGATTCCAAAGCAATTACTCAAGTAGGAACAATTTCCGCTAATGCAGACGAAAAAGTGGGTGCATTAATTGCAGAAGCAATGGAAAAAGTAGGAAATGATGGTGTTATTACTGTAGAAGAAGGAACAGGATTACAAAATGAACTAGAAGTAGTTAAAGGTATGCAGTTTGATAGAGGATATTTATCTCCTTATTTTATCAATAAACCTGAAACAGGTTTAGTAGAATTAGAAAATCCTTATATTTTAATGGCTGATAAAAAAATATCCAATGTAAGAGAATTATTACCAGTATTAGAAGCTGTTGCTAAATCTGGAAAACCTCTTTTAATTATTTCTGAAGATTTAGAAGGTGAAGCATTAGCAACTTTAGTAGTAAACTCTATGAGAGGAATAGTAAAAGTAGCTGCAGTAAAAGCACCAGGATTTGGTGATAGAAGAAAAGCAATGTTACAAGATATTTCAGTATTAACTGCAGGATCAGTAATATCAGAAGAATTAGCAATGGATTTAGAAAAAACAACTTTAGAAGATTTAGGACAAGCCAAACGTGTAGTAATAACAAAAGACACCACAACAATAATAGGTGGTATTGGAGAAAAATACACTATACAAGGCAGAATTAGTCAAATAAGACAACAAATACAAGAAGCAACATCAGATTATGATAAAGAAAAATTAAATGAACGTTTAGCAAAATTATCTGGTGGAGTAGCTGTATTAAAAGTTGGAGCAGCAACGGAAGTAGAAATGAAAGAAAAGAAAGCAAGAGTAGAAGATGCATTACATGCTACTAGAGCTGCAGTAGAAGAAGGTGTAGTACCTGGAGGTGGTGTAGCTTTAGTAAGAGTAGCGGAAAAAGTTTCTACTATTACAGGTCAAAATGAAGATCAAAATGTAGGTATTCGAGTTGCAGTAAAAGCAATGGAAGCTCCTTTACGTCAAATAGTATCAAATTCTGGTGAAGAACCTTCTGTTGTAACTAACAATGTAAAAGATGGAACAGATAATTACGGATATAATGCAGCAACAGATGAATATGGAGATATGATCGAATTTGGAATACTTGATCCAACAAAAGTAACTCGATCAGCTTTACAATATGCTGCTTCAGTAGCTGGTTTAATGATTACTACAGAATGTATGGTTACTGATTTACCAAAAGAAGAAAAGTCAGATATTAGTACTCCTCCTGGAGGAGGTATGGGTGGTATGGGTGGTATGGGAGGAATGATGTAATATCTTTTTTCTAAAAAAAAGAATATGCATTATTTTTTCAAAAAATATAAAAAAATTTTTTTCTAAAATTTAGATTTGTATATAGTGACACATTTAAATAAATATTTTTAACTTTTCACCTTCAAATAATTTATATAGAAGGTGAAAAGTGTTAACTCTTATAATATTTTTACTATATAAAAAATAAAAATATGATTACAAAGAATAGTAACAACTTAAAAAAAGGAACAAAAATCCTTATTAATAGCGAACCATATATAATAGAATCTAGTGAATTTGTAAAACCAGGAAAGGGTCAAGCATTTATTAGAATGAAATTAAAAAATTTAATTTCAGAAAAATTATTAGATAAAACTTGTAAATCAACTGATACATTTCACATCGCTGAAGTTATTACAACTTCTGCTCTTTATTTATACAAAGATGTAGACAACTATTTTTTTATGGAAAAAAAATCGTTTGAACAATTTTCATTGAAAAAAAATGTTTTAAAAAAACATCAAAAATGGTTGATAGAACAAAACGAATATTTAGTCAATATTTGGAATAATAAAATTATTTCTATTGTTCCTAATAACTTTATTATTTCAAAAATAATAAAAATTAATAATAACATTAAAGGTAATTCAGTAACATCTAGTACAAATTTAGCAATATTATCTACAGGAGCAGTAATAAAAATTCCTCTATTTATTAAAATAGGAGAATTAATAAAAGTTGATACACGTTCAGGGGAATATGTATGTCGAGTTAAATCTATTTAAATAAAAATATTCTTTATTTATTTTAAATAAATATTTAAAACAGCATTCATATTCTGTATATATCAAATATATAAATTCTAGTATTCATCACCTTTAACATATTGTCTATAACTATCCCATTCAAAAGTTAACCACAAACTGTTACCCAATCTCATTCTGTCAATAACTCTTTCTCCTAACAAATTTTTCATACCTTGATGATCAAGATTAGATAACATTCCAGTAGAACGTTTAGAGGAAGAACGACGATCTACAATTTGATTAATAATTACTTTTTCATATCTAGATTCAGTTTGCATACCTATTTCATCAATCATCAATAAATCTACTGTACTCAAATTATTTAACAAATTTTCTTCTGTAATAATACTAGATTCATTAAATGTACCTTTCATATTTGACATCAAATCTGCTACAGTCACGATTAATACAGTTTTTCCATGTAAAATTAAATGATTTCCAATCGCTGAAGCAAGATGATTTTTTCCAGTTCCAGGCCTCCCTGAAAAAATAAAACTAGCAATATTACCATTAAATTCTTCTGCATAACGACGAGCAGCAGATACTGCTCTATGATGTCCTTGATGATATATTTTGTAATTATCAAATGAACAGTTAATATAAAGCTCACGAATTCCAGATCTTCCCAAAACCTTTTGCATTTTCATAGCTTGATTTTCTCTTAAAATTGACTGAGAATCTAATTTACCTTGCTCTTGATTCCAAAACAATAAATCTTTTTCAGTATCAAATTTAGGCTTAATATGGTTTGGAATTAATCGTTGTAATCTTTTTAAAAAATTTATGTGACTGTTCATACTATTCATCTCTAAATCCAATTGGAACTTTTTTATCTGGCATAGGAAGCTCATTAATATCTCTTTTATAAAATAATCTACTATTCATAGTTCTACTAGTTATTAAGCTTCTTGCAAGTTTTTGTTGCCATTGAACATGATAAAAAAAACGTCCTTCAGCTTTCCAATATGATTTAAATGCAGATAATTCTTCACATGTAGGTTTTTCTTGTAATTTTATACCCCATATCAATGCTTGATCTAAAAAATTATCATCCGGTTTCCAATTATCATACATAGAAAATTTTTCTTCATAATAATCATTATTGTGTTTTTGATTTTTTTTCTGATAAGCAAATTTTTTAAAATAATTTTCTAAAACAGTAATTTTTTGATTGTCTAACTTATTATTATGTATACAAAATAATTTTTTCATTAAATTAGGTGTAATAACATACATCATGACATCTTTTTGTTCTAATATTGCTAAAACTTCACTGGGAGTATTTTTTAGTGACTGAACTGGGTTTTTAGAAAATTGCTTTAAAGTAGTATAAAAAGATGTAAAAGCTCTAAAAGACATAAAATGTTTACCTCATCTTTTGCATAAAAAAATAAAAGGTATTATTATATATATATAAAAAAATTTATTTTTATATTTATTTTTATATAAACAAAAAAATAATTTTTTATTAAAATAATGTTAATAGTTTGATAAAAAATAAAATTGTAAAAATATAAAATTTCATAATTTTTTATTATTATAATTTTAAAAATATTTTATATAATACAAAAACTTTATCTTTTTTTTTTTTTATTTTATATAAAGTCCAATTCAATGGAATTGAAAGAACCTCTTTTTTTATATTATATTCTATATATACTAATGAATTATTTTTTAACAAATTATTTTTTTGAATTAAATCAATTGTTATATTCACTAAATTTAAATAAAAAGGAGGATCAATAAATATTATATCAAATAGTTGATGAGATTTTTTTAACCATTTTAAAGTATTTGTATGAAAAAATTGTATATTGTTTATCAATAACCTTGAAATATTATTTTTAATGTTTATTACATTTTTCTTCTTAATATCTAAGGAAACTACACAACTAGCACCACGAGAAACTGATTCAAAACTTAAAATACCACTTCCAGAAAAGCAATCTAAACAATAAGATTGTTGAATATAATTTTTTAACCAATTAAATAATACTTCTCGTATTATTGAGGTAGTTGGTCGCATGTAAAGATTACGTTGAGTATATATTTTTTGTGTATTCAATTTTCCACCAGTAATGCGAATTATTATATTTTTTTTCAATATCATTTCCATTTTTAATTAAATTAATTTAAATATAACACATTATATTTTTCTATTATAATATATAAAAAGTTAAAATTTTTTATATATTATAAAGTGCAAAAATAAAATAATGGAAAATATATCATGAATCAAAAAAATAAAACTGGATTTTTTTCTTTCTTTAATTTTAAAAAAGAAACAACAAAAAAAAAAGAAACAAATAAAACATCCTTAACACAAAATAATGAAAAAAATTTTAATCAAACTAATACATCTAAAAATATTTTTCAAATTTTTGTAAATACTTTAAAAAAAACAAAAGAAAAATTTAATATCACAATTAAAAATTTGTTTTATAAAAAAAAAATTGATGCTAAATTATTTAAAGATATTGAAGAAACACTAATCAAGTCAGATATAGGAATTATTACAACACAAAAAATTATTCATCAACTCATACAACAAGCTGACTATCAACAATTAAAAAACGCTAATGAATTATACGAATTATTAAAAACAATAATGGTTAACATATTAAATCAAACAACTACGATCCAATATTCCACACAAAAAAAACCTTTTTTTATATTAATTGTAGGTGTTAATGGATCAGGAAAAACTACAACAATTGGTAAATTAACTAAAAGATATAAAAAAAAGGGGAAATCAGTTCTTTTGGCTGCAGGAGATACTTTTAGAGCTGCCGCTATTGATCAATTATTATTTTGGTCAAAAAAAAATAACGTTACATTAATTCATAATAAAATTAATTCTGATCCTGCTTCAATTATTTTTGATGCATTAAGTTCTGCAAAATCAAAAAATATTGATATTGTAATTGCTGACACTGCAGGAAGAGTACAAAATAAAATACATTTAATGGAAGAATTAAAAAAAATAATTCGGGTATCTAAAAAAATTAATCCTAATTTTCCTCATGAAATTATGTTAGTAATCGACGCTTGTAGTGGTCAAAACGTATTAGATCAAGTGAATACTTTTAATAAAAATTTAGGTATTACCAGTTTAATTATTACTAAATTAGATGGTACAGCAAAAGGAGGTGTAATATTTTCAGTCATCGATCAATATAAAATTCCAGTGCGTTATATCGGAATTGGAGAAAAATCAGAAGATTTATATACTTTTAATGCTCAACATTTTGTTAATGCTTTATTTGAATAATTTTTAAGATATTTACTATATTTAAAATGCAAAACAATCATTTTTTTAAATTAAAATAAAAAAATTTATTCTTTGATTTACCATTTTTGATACAGTAAAATATTAATTGTAATAACATATTTATTGATATAAAAATATTTAAATATATTAAATTTAATAGAGATAAAAATGATTAACAACATACAAAGAATGGCTTTTACTCCACTTGGAAATTTAGATGCTTATATACGAGCTGCTAATAATTGGCCAATGTTGTCTTTAGAAGAAGAACAAAATCTTACTAAACTTTTATATTATAAAGGGGATATAAAAGCAGCAAAAACTTTAATTTTATCTCATTTACGTTTTGTTATTCATATTTCTAGAAATTATTCTGGTTATGGTTTATTACAAGCAGACTTAATCCAAGAAGGTAACATAGGATTAATGAAAGCAGTTAAAAAATTTAATCCAGAAGTAGGGGTAAGATTAGTATCTTTTGCAGTACATTGGATAAAATCCGAAATTCATGAATATGTATTAAGAAATTGGAGAATTGTAAAAGTAGCTACTACCAAATCTCAAAGAAAACTATTTTTTAATTTAAGAAAAAATAAAAAAAGATTAGGATGGTTTAATAATGATGAACTAGAAATAGTTGCTAAAGAATTAGGAGTTAGTAGTGCAGATGTTCGAGAAATGGAATCTCGTATGTCAGCTCAAGACATCACTTTTAACCCAACACCTGAAGAATCTTATTCAGATGGAAAACAAAAATGTATTAATAATGCTTATTTAAATGATCTTTCTTCAAATTTTGCAAATTATTTAGAAGAAAATAATTGGGAATCATATGAAACTAATAAATTAAATGATGCTTTGACAATTCTAGATAAAAGAAGTTTACATATTATTAAATCTAGATGGTTAGATGGAAATAATAAAAATACTTTACAAAAAATTGCACAACATTATGGTATATCTGCAGAAAGAGTTAGACAAATAGAAAAAAATGCAATGAAAAAATTAAGAAAAGAAATAGAAAAATAAACATATGTTAATCTTTAAAAAAAATGAATATATTAGAATCACTTCTGTATTCATCAAAATAAATAAATACACAAATTAAAAAAATAATATTAATAAAATAA
>NZ_CP034852.1:25789-74152 GCF_005080825.1 Buchnera aphidicola (Thelaxes californica)
ATTGTAATAATATAATTATTATTATGAATTTATAACAAAGAAATAAATATATATATCAAACTATATCTTATGATTGAAATAGAACATTACTCAACTCTGATTATAATATCAGTGACTATACTATAAAAATTCTAAAACAAATTATAGAAAAAAACATTATTTTTATTATTGATACAGGCAAAGAATTGATTAATACACAAAATATTCTAAGTCTATTCAAAATTAATGCATATATGATTACTGGTAATGTATCTGAAATATATGCTTTACATCAAAAAAAAATATATACTCTGATAATATTAATTAAAGAACTAACTTATGAATTAAGTCAAATAGTTTATTCAGATATAAAAGTTATTACTCAATAATATTATAAAAATAATTGGTATATCAATAAGATTGATGATATTCCATCTAAAATTTTTCAATCTTTTTATACAAATTATCATATATATGAAAAAAATTTCTTTATAAAAATAAGTAGAAAAATATTTTTTACGTCGTGAAATTATTTAAAATTAAATCAATTAAAATTAATCATAATAAAAAATGAAATCAAAAAATTAATGCTATTTTTTATAATATTGGATGTTTAAAATTAATCATTTTAATGTTTCTAAAGGACAAGCGTTAAAATTTTTACTAAAAAAATTAACTTTATCATTTAAAAAATGTATTTCTTTTGAAGATGGGTTCAATAATTATGATATGTTATCTATGTCAGGAATAAGTTTTATTATGAATAATGGAGATAAAAAATTAAAAAATAAATTACCTTTTTAAGTATGATAGATAGTCATAATCATGATGGAATTGAAAAACGTTTAAAAAAATATTTCTCTGAAAAAAAAATGAAGTTATCCTATTTTAATAATGAAAATATAAACACATAAAATTATAATTTTTTAATATAAAAATAATTTTATATAATAATAATTAAAAAAATTTTAACTATTACATTATTTTTAAAAAAATATTACAATAAAATTCAATCATATAATTAAAAATTATCAGAAAAATGTTATTCATATAATGACTCTTCAAACATCTATATACATAATATATAATTAAATTAATATATAATATTTAATTAATTTTTGTGTATCACTGTATTCATATTGATTAAAAAATAAATATATTACAATACAAATTTTAATTTTATCCAAAACATTTTTATAAAAAAAATATATTTTTATACTAGATTTTTTATATAAAAAATATATTGGAGAAAAAAAAATCAAATGAACATTTCTAATACTATTTTAGGTTATCCAAGAATAGGAATAAATAGAGAACTGAAACAAGCACAAGAAAAATATTGGGCAAAAAAAATATCTCAAACAGAATTATTTAAAATAGGAAAAAAACTAAGAAAAACACATTGGGAACAACAAATTAAATTAGGTATTGATTTAATACCGGTAGGTGATTTTGCATGGTACGACCATGTTTTAAGTACAACAATGATGTTAGGTAATATTCCAAAAAGACATCAATACAATAATCATATTATAAATATAGATACTTTATTTCGTATAGCAAGAGGAACTGCTCCAACTGGCCCTAAAACTTCAGCTTCCGAAATGACAAAATGGTTTAACACTAATTATCATTATATTGTTCCTGAATTTATTAAAAATAATACTTTTCAATATCAATGGACTCAATTAATTGATGAATTGGATGAAGCTATATCATATGGTTATAAAGCAAAACCTATTGTTTTAGGTCCTTTAAGCTATTTATGGTTAGGAAAAATCAAAGGAAAACACTTTGATAAATTAGAATTATTAAACAATATTTTACCTATATATCAATTACTTTTAGAAAAAATAAAAAAAAGAAATATTGATTGGGTTCAAATTGATGAACCAATATTATCGTTAGACTTGCCAGAAAGTTGGCTTAATGCATTTTTTTATACTTATAATTTTTTTAATAAAAACAATAAAAATAATATCATATTAACCACTTATTTTGGAGATATAACACATAACTTTGAAACTATTGTTAATTTACCAATACAAGGTTTACATTTAGATTTAATTAATTGTAAAAGTGAATTATATACATTACACAAAAAAATTCCAAAAGATTGGCTATTATCATTAGGAATAATTAATGGAAGAAATATTTGGAAATCTGATTTAATATATTGGTTTCAAAAGATTAAAAAAATATACAATGAACGAAAAAAAATATTTTTAAGTTCATCTTGCTCTTTGTTACATTGTCCAATAGATGTACAATATGAAAAAAAAATAAATACAGAAATTAAAAAATGGTTTGCCTTCTCTGTTCAAAAATGTCATGAATTATTTTTATTAAAAAATGCGTTAAAAGAAGATAATATTGAAAAATTAGTTTCGTGGACACAACCAATTATTGAAAGACATCAATCAAATATCGTCAATGATACAAATGTACAAAATAGAATAAAAAAAAATGTATTATGTATTCCAAAAAGATATAATAAATATTACATACGTTCTTTAGAACAAAAAAAACTATTAAATTTACCCATTCTACCAACAACAACAATTGGTTCTTTTCCTCAAACTAATGCGTTAAGAAAAATAAGAATGGATTTTAAAAATTCAAAAATAAATCAAAATATTTATAATAATGAAATTAAGAAAATAATTAAAAAAAATATAGAAGAACAAGAAAAATTAGGATTAGATGTATTAGTACATGGTGAACCAGAAAGAAATGATATGGTAGAATATTTTGGAGAAAATTTAAATGGTTTTACTTTTACTGAAAATGGATGGGTACAAAGTTATGGATCACGTTGTGTAAAACCTCCTATTATAATAGGAGATGTTAGTAGAAAAAAAGACATTACTGTAAAACTTACAAAATATGCCCAAAGTTTAACAAAAAAACCAATAAAAGGAATGTTAACAGGACCTGTTACAATTTTACAATGGTCATTTCCAAGAGAAGACATTTCTAAAGAAAAAATTGCTACACAATTAGCTTTATCGTTACAAGACGAAGTTTTAGAATTAGAAAAATCAGGAATTAATATTATTCAAATTGATGAACCAGCACTAAGAGAAGGATTACCATTAATTAAAAAAGAATGGGAACCATATCTAAAATGGGCAATAAACGCATTTAAATTAAGTTATTATGGAGTTAAAGATTCTACACAAATTCATACACATATGTGTTACTGTGAGTTTAACGATTTTATGAATGCCATTACTCAATTAGATGCAGATGTTATTACAATAGAAACTTCACGATCTGATATGGAATTATTAGAAATATTTAAAAAATTTCAATATCCAAATGAAATAGGACCAGGAGTATATGACATTCATTCTCCTAATATTCCAACAATAGAATGTATAGAACAACTTTTAAAAAAAGCAATAAATTGTATAGATATAAATCGATTATGGGTTAATCCAGATTGTGGTTTAAAAACTAGAAGTTGGGATGAAACAAAATTATCGATAAAAGCTATGATACAAGCAGCTATTAATATTAGAAATAAATTATAAAAAAATTAAAAATACTAAAAATTTTCTATATTACTTTAAAAGAAGTAATATAGAAAAAAATTCTAAATATCTAATTTTAGATATCATCTTTTTTCATAAAAAAAATATTTAAAAAAAATTAATGTCTAAAATATCTTTTATGAGTAAAAATCATACTCATTCCTAATTTGTTAACTGTTTGAATAACTTCTTGATCTCTTACCGATCCTCCTGGTTGAATAATACATGTCACTCCTTTTAAAAAAGCACTTTCAATAGAGTCTTTAAATGGAAAAAAAGCATCAGATGCTAACACTAAAGAATTAAATTTTTTATCAATTTTATTATTGTTTAATTTTTGATTCGCTAAATTTACTGAATCAATTCTACTAGTTTGCCCCCCTCCAATTGCCAGTGTTTGAAGATTATTCACATAAACAACAGCATTAGATTGAATACACTTAACAACCTTTATAGCAAAAATACAATCTCGCATCTCAAATTGAGATGGATATTTCATACTAACCACAGACCATTCTTTTACATATTTTGTATGACAAACATTGTTAACATTTTGTATTAACATACCCCCATTAATTTGTTTCATTTCATATAATTGGTTATTTATATTATTATTTTTCATATATAAATTATTAACAATTAAAACTCGAATCATTGGTTTATTTTTTAATAAAAAATTACATGCTATTTTAGATATTTCAGGAACAATGATCATTTCTAAAAATTGATTTTTTACTATATATTTTATAGTGTCTATATCTAAAATTTGATTGAAAGCAATTATACCCCCAAACGAGGAAATTGGATCATTACAATAAGCCGATTTATAAGCGTCAAGAATATTTTTTCTGATCGCAATACTACTCGGATTATTATGTTTAACGATAACACAAGTACATTCTCCTAGTTCTCTAAACTCTTTAAGACATTCTAAAGCAGCATTACCATCTAACAAATTGTTATAAGATAATTCTTTACCTTGTATTTTTTTAGAATTTATAATAGAACATTTTTCTAATACATCTTCTTCAATATATAAAGCAGCTTTTTGATGAGGGTTTTCACCATATCTCAAATCCATTTTTTTTTTTAAATATACAGAAAAATTTTCAGGAAAAGAAATATTAATTTTTTCTGAAGTTATTTTTAAAAAATATTTATAAATCACTTTGTCATACAAATAAACATATTTAAAAGCTTTCGCTGCTAATCTTAATTGAATTTTTTCATTACAATCAAAAAATACACGATTATTTTTTTCTTTTAAACAATGATCAATAATAGAATAATCGTTAATATCCGTAATTACCATTACATTTTTATAATTTTTTGATGCTGCTCGAACTAATGCTGGACCTCCAATATCAATATTTTCAATGATTTTAATATCAATATTATTAATTGATTTGCAAATAGGAAAAGAATAAAAATTAACAATAATTAAATTAAATGTAATTAAGTTATAATCTTGAATCACTTGTTTATCTTGAGAATAATCATATAATACACCTCCAAATATTTTTGGATGAAGTGTTTTAATTTTACCATTCATAATTTCAGGAAAATCAATATAATTCGTAATTTTTTCCGATTGAATTCCATTTTTTAATAAAAATTCATAAGTATTTCCAGTAGTAAAAATGTTAAAATCATTTTTTTTTAACTTTTGAGCAATACCAATAATGTTAGTTTTATCAAATACACTAATTAATGCATTATTTTTTTTTAAATATGGCATATTTTAGTTCACTATAATAAGATTATTTTTTTGAAATAAAAATAGATTTTTAAAAAAAAATCTATTTTTAAAAAATTGTTAAAAAATATACATAAACTATTTTATAAATATTCCATCAATAAAAAAACAACAATATAAAAATTTTGACTATTATTTATTCTGAATTAAGGTCAGAATTTAACATTTCTGATAAATTAGCTGATGCCTCTTCAACTGAAGATAACGAAGTAAGACCAATATGATTTTTATTTAATAATTTTTGATCAAATTGACTTTTTCTATATAAAAAACGTTCTTTATGATAAGAATAACCAGTACCTGCTGGTATTAAACGACCAACAATAACATTTTCTTTTAAACCTCTTAAATCATCTTTTTTACCAGCAACTGCTGATTCAGTTAATACACGAGTTGTTTCTTGAAAAGATGCAGCTGATATAAAAGATTCTGTTGCTAAAGATGCTTTTGTAATACCGAGTAAATCTCTATTATAAATTGCTACTTTTTTTCCTAAAAGAGATAATCTTTTATTTTCCATTCTAATTTTAGAAAATTCAACTTGTTCTCCATTTAAAAAATCTGAATCTTCTGATGATATGATCGTTGCTTTTCTCAACATTTGACGTATAATGACCTCGATATGTTTATCATTAATTTTAACTCCTTGTAATCGATATACATCTTGTACTTCATTCACAATATACTGTGTAACTGATTGAACACCTCTCAATCTCAATATATCATGAGAAGATTCAGGACCATCAGATATAATATCTCCTTTTTCTACTCGCTCTCCTTCAAATACATTTAATTGTCTCCATTTTGGAATCATTTCTTCATATGGAAGTATATCACTATCACTTGAAGTAATAATCAAACGTATTTTTCCTTTTGTTTCTTTACCAAAAGAAATAATTCCACTAATTTCAGCTAAAATTGCCAATTCTTTTGGTCTTCTAGCTTCAAATAAATCTGCTACCCTTGGTAACCCCCCAGTAATATCTTTAGTACCAGAAGATTCTTGAGGAATTCTAGCTAAAGTATCACCTACTTTAATACTACTAGAATCACTTATTTGAACTATAGATTTACCAGGTAAAAAATATTGTGCAGATACTTCTGTTCCAGGAAGTAAAACATCGTTTCCATTTTTATCAACAATCTTTAATGCCGGTCGTAAATCTTTTCCTAAAATATTTCTTTCAGATGTTTCTAAAACAATTATTGAAGTTAAACCAGTTAGATCATCTGTTTGTCTGATAATACTTTGTCCATTAATCATGTCAATAAATTTTATAAAACCACTAACTTCAGTAATAATAGGCATCGTATGAGGATCCCACTTAGCAATAATCTCTCCAGAACTTGCTATAGAACCATGTTCTTTTTCAATAATTGCACCATACGGTGTTTTATAACTTTCTTTAACACGTCCATATTCATCAATCATTCTTAATTCTGAATTTCTTGAAGTAATTATTGTTTTTCCAAAAGAATTTTTAACAAATTTAGCACAATGTAATTGTACTTTTCCAGTATGTTTAACTTGTATGTGAGATTCTGTTGCTATTCTAGAAGCTGCTCCTCCAATATGAAAAGTTCTCATAGTTAATTGAGTTCCAGGTTCTCCAATAGATTGAGCAGCTATGACTCCAATAGCTTCACCTTTATTTACTAAACTTCCTCTCGATAAATCTCTACCATAACAATAAGAGCAAACTCCAAAATTTGTTTCACAATGTACAACAGAACGTACTTTTATAATATCAATTGAATTAATTTCTAATAAATCACATAATTCTTCATTTAACATAACATCACATTCAATTAAAATTTGTTTCTTTGATCCAGGTGTATATATTATTTCCGCAGTTACTCTACCTAATACTCTCTCTCTTAAAGGCTCTTTAATATCGCCACCTTCAATAACCGAAGTCATGATTATTCCTTTATTAGTTCCACAATCATCTTCAGTTACTACTAAATCTTGAGCTACATCTACTAATCTTCGTGTTAAATAACCAGAATTAGCTGTTTTTAAAGCTGTATCTGCTAATCCTTTGCGCGCTCCATGAGTAGAAATAAAATATTGTAATACATTTAAACCTTCTCTAAAATTTGCAGTAATGGGGGTTTCAATAATAGAACCATCTGGTTTTGCCATTAAACCTCTCATTCCAGCTAATTGTCTAATTTGTGCTGCAGAACCTCTAGCTCCTGAATCAGCCATCATAAAAATACTATTGAAAGATGTATGTCTTAACAATTCTTGTTTTTCATTATATATATTTTCTGTAGATAAATTGTTCATCATAGCTTTGGCAACTCGTTCATTTGCAACAGACCAAATATCAATTACCTTATTATATCTCTCTCCAGAAGTTACTAATCCAGATTGAAATTGTTCTTGAATTTCAGACACTTCATCTAACGCTTCTGAAATAATTTCATCTTTTTCTTTTGGAATAATCATATCATTAATTCCAACAGATGCTCCTGATTTAGTAGCATAATTAAAACCCGTATACATAATTTGGTCTGCAAATGAAACAGTGGCCTTTAAACCTAGTATTCTATAACATGTATTTAACATATTAGAAATCAACTTTTTACCCAAAACTTGATTAATCATACAAAATGGTAACCCTTTAGGTATAATAATCCACAAAATTGCTCTTCCAATTGTTGTTAAAACTACTCTTTCATATTTTTTAAAAGTACTATCTGTTTTTTTAACATATTCTTTTATTCTTACTTTGACAGAAGCATGTAATTCAGCAATACCCAATTGATATACTTTTTCAGCTTCTGCTATGCTCCCTAAAATCATACCTGTTCCTTTTGCATCTTTTTTCTCTCGTGTCATATAATATAATCCCAATACAACATCTTGAGATGGTACAATAATTGGTTCTCCATTAGCTGGAGAAAGAATATTATTAGTCGACATCATTAAAGCACGAGCTTCTAATTGAGCTTCATCAGTTAAAGGAACATGCACTGCCATTTGATCTCCGTCAAAATCAGCATTATAAGCTGCACATACTAAAGGATGTAACTGTATTGCTTTTCCTTCTATTAAAATAGGCTCAAATGCCTGAATACCTAACCGATGTAAAGTAGGAGCACGATTTAAAAGTACTGCATGCTCTTTTATAACTTCATCTAAAATATCCCATACAATCGGTTCTTCTGTTTCTACCATTTTTTTTGCAGACTTAATGGTATTTGCTAAATTACGCAACTCAAGTTTCCCATATATAAACGGTTTAAATAATTCCAAAGCCATTTTTTTTGGTAAACCACATTGACTTAATCTTAAATATGGTCCCACAGTAATTACTGAACGACCAGAATAATCTACTCTTTTTCCTAATAAATTTTGTCGAAATCTTCCTTGTTTTCCTTTAATCATATCTGCTAAAGATTTTAAAGGTCTTTTATTAGAACCTGTGATCGCTTTTCCTCTACGACCATTATCCAGTAATGCATCTATAGATTCTTGTAACATTCTTTTTTCATTTCTAACAATAATATCTGGTGCGGATAAATCTAATAATCTTTTCAATCTGTTATTTCTGTTAATAACTCTACGATACAAGTCGTTTAAATCTGATGTAGCAAATCTTCCTCCATCTAAAGGTACTAAAGGTCTTAAATCTGGAGGTAAAATAGGTAACACTGTAAGAATCATCCATTCAGGTTTATTAGAAGATTGTAAAAAAGACTCTAATATTTTTATTCTTTTTGTTAATTTTTTACGTTTTGTTTCCGAATGACTAGAATGTAATTCTAATTTTAATTTTTTACATTCTGGTTTAATATTAATACTTTTTAAAAGCAATTGAATTGCTTCTGCCCCCATCTTTGCAGTAAAACTATCTCCAAATTCTTCTAAAGCATTTAAATATTGTTCTTCATTTAAAATTTTTCCTCTATTAAATTTAGTAGTACCTCCATTTATGACAACATAAGACTCAAAATACAGTACCCTTTCAATATCTCTTAAAGGCATATCTAATAATAAACCAATTCGAGAAGGTAAAGACTTTAAAAACCATATATGAGCAATAGGTGCAGCTAATTCAATATGCCCCATTCGGTCTCTTCTCACTTTACTTTGTGTTACTTCAACACCGCATTTTTCACAAATTACTCCTCTATGTTTTAATCTTTTATATTTACCGCATAGGCATTCATAATCTTTCACTGGTCCAAAAATTTTTGCACAAAAAAGTCCGTCTTTTTCAGGTTTGAAAGTACGATAATTAATCGTCTCAGGTTTTTTGACTTCTCCAAAAGACCACGAACGAATGATATCAGGAGAAGATAATGCAATTTTTATTGAATCAAATTCTTCATTTTTATTTTGTATTTGTAGGATTTTTAATAGATCTTTCACAGATTAGTGCTCTCGGAGAAATAGAAAATTTCGAATTGATCTAATTGTGTGTGGAGTGGTGTAAATTAAAAAATTTTTTTATTCATTTTCTAACTCAATGTTAATAGCTAAAGATCGAATTTCTTTTATTAATACATTAAAAGATTCCGGCATACCAGGTTCCATATGATAATTTCCATCTACTATATTTTTATATAATTTTGTTCTTCCGTTAACATCATCAGATTTAACAGTTAACATTTCTTGCAATGTGTAAGAAGCACCATAAGCTTCTAACGCCCAAACTTCCATTTCTCCAAAACGTTGTCCTCCAAATTGTGCTTTTCCTCCTAATGGTTGTTGAGTTACTAAACTATAAGAACCAGTAGATCTAGCGTGCATTTTATCATCAACCAAATGATTTAATTTTAACATATACATATACCCGACAGTGACAGGGCGTTCAAATTTTTCTCCAGTACGTCCATCAAATAATTGAATTTGTCCTGAAGTTGGAAGTCCTGCTAAGTGTAAAAATTTTTTTATTTCTGTTTCTTGTGCTCCATCAAAAACAGGAGAAGCAATTGGCATACCATATTTTAAATTGTTAGCCAATATTATAATTTCTTCATCTGAAAAACAAGTTAAATCAATTTTTTGACGCAAATTAGATCCAATATTATACGCTTCTTGTATAAAATTTCTTAAATCTATGATTTCACTATTTCTTTTCAGAAGTAAATTAATTTTATCTCCAATACCTTTTGCAGCCATACCTAAATGTGTTTCTAATATTTGACCTATATTCATTCTAGATGGTACACCTAATGGATTTAATACAATATCTACAGGAATTCCATGTTCGTCATAGGGCATGTCTTCAACAGGATTAATTTTAGAAATAACTCCTTTATTTCCATGTCTACCAGCCATTTTATCTCCTGTTTGCACGTTTCTTTTCACAGCTAAATATACCTTTACAATTTTTAAAATTCCAGGAGCTAAATCATCTCCTTGAACAATTTTTTTTTGTTGTAGCAATAATTTCTTTTTAAAATTTTTCTTTAAATTATTGTATTGAATAACAAATTGATGTAACATTTCTTTTTTTTCTTCACATTTCAAAGAAATATTTAACCATTTTTCATATGGTAAACTATTTAATAAAATTAAAGAAATACCTTCACTTAAAAGTAATTTTTTTACTCTTAAAAATAAATTAAACTCAAATATTTTTAATTCTTTTTTTAATTTTTTCTGTACATCTTGCAATGCTAATTTTTCAATTTCTAAAGTTCTTGTATCTTTTTTAATTCCATCTCTAGTAAAGATTTGTACATCAATGACCGTTCCAGAAGTTCCATTAGGAACACGTAAAGAAGAATCTTTTACATCTGAAGCTTTTTCACCAAAAATAGCTCTTAATAATTTTTCTTCTGGAGTTAATTGTGTTTCACCTTTAGGGGTAACTTTACCTATTAAAATTTCACCACCAGTAACTTCAGCACCAATATAAACAATTCCAGATTCATCTAATTTTACTAAAGAAGAATCTCCTACATTGGGTATATCTGCCGTTATTTCTTCAGGACCTAGTTTTGTATCACGAGATATACATGACAATTCTTGAATATGTATTGTAGTAAATCGATCTTCTCTAACAATTTTTTCAGAAATTAATATAGAATCCTCAAAATTGTATCCATTCCAAGGCATAAAAGCAACTCGCATATTTTGTCCTAATGCCAATTCTCCTAAATCTGTTGCAGTACCATCAGCAATAATATCACCTTTTTTTACTATATCATTTAAAAAAACACAAGGAATTTGATTAATACAAGTATTTTGATTAGATCTTGCATATTTAGTTAAGTGATAGATATCTATCCCAGATTCATCAACATTCAACATATTTTCATGTACTTTTATAATAATTTTAGAAGCATCTACATATTGTACTATTCCATCTCTTTTATTAACAATTGTAACTCCAGAATCAACTGCTACTACACGCTCCATTCCTGTCCCTATTAATGGTTTTTCAGCTTTTAAAGTAGGAACAGCTTGTCTTTGCATATTTGCACCCATTAATGCTCGATTTGCATCATCATGTTCTAAAAAAGGAATCAAAGAAGCACCAACCGATACAATTTGTTGATTAGATACATCCATATACTGAACTTGATCACAATGAAATAAACCTGACTCCCCTTTATATCTACAAGTAATAAAATCATCAGTAAAAAATCCTGAATCATTTAAATCTGTATTAGCTTGTGCAATAACATAATTACCTTCTTCTATAGCAGATAAATAATGAATGTCATTACTCACTGATCCTAAATGTACTGTACGATAAGGTGTTTCTAAAAAACCATATTTATTAGTTTTTGCATATACCGCTAAAGAATTAATTAAACCGATATTAGGACCTTCTGGAGTTTCTATTGGACATACTCTTCCATAATGTGTTGGATGTACATCTCTTACTTCAAAACCTGCTCTTTCTCGTGTTAAACCTCCAACACCTAATGCAGAAATACGACGTTTATGAGTAATTTCAGATAAAGGATTATTTTGATCCATAAATTGTGATAATTGACTAGATCCAAAAAATTCTTTAATTGCAGCAGAAATAGGTTTAGCATTAATTATATCTTGAGGCATAACAGTTTCAATATCTCCAATAGATAATCGTTCTTTTACTGCTCGTTCCACTCGAACTAATCCTATGCGGAATTGATTTTCTGCCATTTCTCCAATTGATCTTATTCTTCTATTACCTAGATGATCTATATCGTCAATATCCCCTTTACCATTGCGAATATTAATCAGTTTTTTAATTACACCAATAATATCTTTGTGATTTAAAATTCCTAAACCGTCAGATGTAGATTGAAATAAAGAACGATTAAATTTCATTCTACCTACAGGAGATAAATCATATCGTTCTTCATTAAAAAATAAATTATCAAATAAATGTTCTGAAGCTTCTTTTGTTGGAGGTTCTCCTGGTCTCATCATTCTATAAATTTCTATTAATGCAGTTGATTTATCACAAGAAGGATCAATTTTAAGAGTATCAGAAATATAAGGACCATGATCTAAATCATTAGTAAATATTGTTTCAATTTCTTCAAAACCAGATTTTTTAATATTTTGAATGATATCTAATGATAATTCTGTATTCGCAGAAATAATAGTTTCACCTGTAATCGGATGTATATAATCTTTAGCAACAATTTTTTTAAACATATATTCTTCAGGAACAGTAATAATATTGACATTATTCTGTTTTAAATTTTGTATATGTCTAGCTGTAATTCTTTTTCCTTTTTCAACATACTTAATACCTAAATATTCTATATCAAAAGCAGCGGTTTCTCCTCTTAATCTATCTGGAATTAATGCTAATTCAATTGTATTCTGTTTGATATAAAAAACATTTTTTTTAAAAAAAATATCTAATATTTGTTCAGTATTGTAATTTAATGCTCTTAATATAATTGTAACTGGTAATTTTCTTCTTCTATCAATCCGTGCAAATAAATGATCTTTAGGATCAAATTCAAAATCTAACCAAGAGCCACGATATGGAATAATACGAGCATTATATAAGATTTTTCCAGAAGAATGTGTTTTACCTTTATCACTATCAAAAAAAACTCCTGGACTACGATGTAATTGAGATACTACTACTCGCTCTGTTCCATTTACTACAAAAGTTCCAGTGCTCGTCATTAATGGAATTTCTCCCATATATACTTCTTGTTCTTTTATATCTTTTATAGTCGGAGTAAAAGAATCTCTTTCATAAATAATAAGACGTAATTTTACTCTTAAAGGAGCAGAATAAGTTAATCCTCTAATTCTACATTCATGAACCTTAAAAATTTTTTCACCAATACGAAAACTGATATATTGCAATTCAGCAATATTATTATAACTTTTTATCGGAAATACAGAGAGAAAAGCTGAATTTAATCCACATACATTTTTCGAATTTAACTGAATAAAATTTTTAAAAGATTTTTTTTGAATAGCAAGCAGATAAGGTATATTTAAAACTTGAGGTCGTTTTCCAAAATCTTTACGAATTCTTTTTTTTTCAGTATAAGAGTAAACCATTAGGGTTCCTCGTTGGGATGACAAATAAATCTATTAGATATTTTTAAATCGATATATAATCGATATATTACTTGTGAATAAATAATAAAATATTTTTTATAATAAATATTCATTTTTTTGTATACATATTTTTTTTATAAAAATAAAAAACATATTTATAATTTATATTGTAAACATAATTTATAAATATATATTTATATAGTTAAAACACCTTATTTCATGAACTGGTGACTTAAAATAGTGTAGCCACCAGAATCACGAAAAACAAAAAAATTGAAAAATATTTAATTTGTTATTCGAGATGTAATAGCAACCACATATTATTTAATTTCAGATTCAGCACCCGTTTCTTCTAAAATTTTCTTTAATTTTTGAGCATCATCATGATTAATCTTTTCTTTAATAACAGTAGGAGCTGATTCAACAAGATCTTTTGCTTCTTTTAATCCCAAACTAGTTGCAGTACGTACAGCTTTAATGACAGAAACTTTATTTGGTCCAATTTTTTTTAAAAAAACATCAAATTCTGTTTTTTCTTCTTTTTTTAATTGATTAGAACCTTGAACTTGATTCATAGATATTGAAGCAGAAACCCCAAATCTTTTTTCCATCGCTTCAACGAGCTCAACTACATTTTTTACAGACATTTCAGAAATAGATTCTATAATTTGTTCTTTTGTGATAGACATAACAATTATTCCTAAATATAGTGCGTAAATAATTCATGCTCAAAATAGCTAATTAAATTTTTATATTGCAACAATTTTTTTTTGATGATAAATAGCATGTAAAATCCGAACAAATTTTCCTATTGACGCTTCTTGTATAGTAAACATAAAACGCATTATCGATTCTTCATAAGTTGGCATTAAAGCTAATTGAATAATTTCTTCTTTTGAAAGTAATTTTCCTTCAAATGAAGCATGTATAATTTTAAAATTGTTATTACTTAATTCTTCATATTTCTTTAATATTCTCACAGCAGTACCGGGATGTTTCATAGAAAAAGCAATTAAGATTGATCCCTGTAATACAGCATTTAAACATTCAAATTCAGTATTTTGAAAGGCTAGCTTTAACAAAGTATTACGTGTAATATTAATAAAAACATTATTATTAAATGCTTCTTTTCGTAGTTTATTAATTGTATTAACTGATATTTTTTTAAATTCTACTATTACTACCGAAAGCGCTAAATTACTAATTTTATTAATTTTTTGTATAATTTTTTTTTTATCTTCTTGGTTTAACGCCATTGTTTCACTTAACCTCTGAATTTATATTTAAATATAAATTTTTAGTATTTAATAGAGTTGAACTATATACAATATATTTTTATATAAAATTCTGTTTTTCAATCACTCATCTTATAAAAAAAAATAAAAAAATAATTGTCGAAATAAGAATAATAAAAATTTTTTAAGTTAATATTTTTGATTTTTAAGACTATAAATTATTTTTAATTTTTAGTAAAGTAATTTTTTTAAATTAAATGAGAATGATCTAAAATTATCGATATTCCCATTGTAGATGAAAGAATTATTTTTTTTAAAAAAAAACCTTTTGAATGATTAGGTTTATTTTTTTTAATAGATTTTATTAACGTCAAAAAATTTTCTTTTAATTTTATATCAGTAAAATTAGCTTTTCCTATAGTAGCATGTAATATTCCATTTTTATCATTTTTATATTTTATTTGACCTAATTTAGCATTTGTAACAGCTTGAAAAATATTGGTTGTAATTGTTCCTAGTTTTGGATTAGGCATAATACCTCTAGGACCCAAGAAAGAACCAATAGTACTTACCACTTTCATGGCATCAGGAGATGCAATAACAATATCAAAAACTAAATTTTCTTGTTTAATTTTTTGTGCTAATTCTTCCATTCCTACTAAATCAGCTCCCGCTTTATAAGCATCTTGAACACATTTAGTATCCTTAGTAAAAACAGCAACAGTAACATTACGTCCAATACCGTGAGGTAATACAGTTGTACCACGAACATTTTGATCTGTTTTTTTTGGATCAATTCCTAAATGTATAGAAACATCAATACTTTCAACAAATTTTGCTATAGCAGATTTTTTAACAAACAATAAACCTTCATCAAAAGAATATGGTTTTTTTAAATCTATATTTTTTTTTAAATTTCGTATTGTTCTAATTCTTTTATCCATATTATGTCTCTATTGTTATACCCATAGATTTTGCTGTACCTGCAATACAATTTGCCATTTTTTTTATATCATTACCAGTCATATCAGATTTTTTCATTTCTGCAATTTCATATAATTGTTTGTATGAAATAGATCCAATTTTTTTTTCTTTTGGATTATTAGAACCAGCTTTAATATTTAATACTTTTTTTAATAAAGTTGAAGCTGGTGTAGTTTTAGTAATAAAACTAAAAGTTTTATCCGCATACACAGTAATAACAACAGGAACAGGTAAACCTTTTTCAATTTTTTGAGTTTGTGTATTAAATAATTTACAAAATTCCATAATATTCAATCCCTTTTGTCCTAATGCTGGTCCAATAGGAGGACTAGGATTTGCCATCCCCGCAGAAACTTGTAATTTTATATAACCTTGTATTTTTTTTGCCACTATATTTCACCTATATAATAAATTATACAATATAAAAAAATATTAACTTTTTTCCACTTGATCAAAATCTAATTCCACTGGAGTAGATCGACCAAAAATCGATATGGAAACTGTTAATCTATTTTTTTCATAATCTAATTTTTCTACAATACCATTAAAATCAGAAAAAGGACCGTTAATTACACGAATAGTCTCTCCAGGTTCAAATAAAATTTTTGGTCTCGGTTTTTTTTCTAATTGATTTAATTTTATTATAATTTTTTCAACTTCTGCATCACTGATAACAGAAGGACAATCTGAATTACCTCCAACAAAACCCATAACATGAGGAATGCTTTTAACTAAATGCCATGTTTCATTATTCATAATCATATGTATTAATACATATCCTGGAAAAAATTTTTGCTCACTTTTTTTTTTTTGACCTTTTTTAATTTCTATAACTTCTTCTGAAGGTACTAAAACTTTTCCAATAATTGATTCAAGATGATTATTATGAATATATTCTTTAATAGAATTCGCTATTCTATTTTCACAACCAGAAAAAGCTTGTAAAGCATACCAACGTTTTCTTATAGAAACCATTTTTATATCCTCAACATTATTATATAAGAAATTAAATAAAAAGATAAATTATCTAATCCCCATAAAATTAATGAAATAAAGATTGTAATAGCTATTATAATAAATGTAACATATAATGTTTCCCAATAATTTGGGTATACAATTTTTTTCCGTTCATTATTTACAGAATCTATAAAATTCTTCAGTGTTTTTCCTAAATTAGTCATAAAAAAAGACATAAAAAAAACTAATAATCCGAATAAAATACATAAAATATATATATATATATTAGTATGTAAAATATGCAAAACAATACAAGTTAAAAAAAAAGAAATAAAAGACAAACCTTTTAAAAAAAAAGGTATAATCATTTTTTTATTTTTTTTTCTATGATGTCTATTCTTCATATTCTTCCTAAAAAAAATGCTATGGTCAATTATTTTTAAAAATATAAAAATGTAACATTTTAATATTTTTATATTCGTAAAAAATATTAATTTATGATATATATTTATATAATATTTCAAATAATATATAAAATTATATATATTTTACTTTTTTTTAAGAATTTTGAAAAAAATTTTTTTATAGAAAAAGTGTATTGTAAATATGAAATTTGTGTAATATAAAAACAATATATTTGAATTTTTAGATTAGTTATCAACAATATTTATTATTAAATATTTTATATATTTGCTGATACCTAGATTTGAACTAGGGACCTCTTTCTTACCATGAAAGTGCTCTAACCAAAACTGAGCTATATCAGCATTTTATAAAATTTATAAAATTTTATAAAATTTTTATAAAATGATAATATTTATTATTTTATTATAGCGGACAGCGGGAATCGAACCCGCATCATCAGCTTGGAAGGCTAAGGTAATAGCCTTTATACGATGTCCGCAATCTTTTTTGGTGGGAGAAGGATTCGAACCTTCGAAGTCTAACGACGGCAGATTTACAGTCTGCTCCCTTTAACCACTCGGGAATCCCACCTCTCAATTGATTTACAAATGAAAAAAATTATGCCGGCTACCGGAATCGAACTGGTGACCTACTGATTACAAGTCAGTTGCTCTGCCTGCTGAGCTAAGCCGGCCTTAATTATATAAAAAAAATAAAATTTGTACTAAACATAAAATTAACATTTTATATGATAGTATGTTTTTACTGTTTTTTCAAGATTTAATATACATAAATTGTATATTAATTAATATTTTGATAAAAAATATTATTATTTAATAGACTTTTAAAAAAAATCTATATACATAAATGTATACTTTTTTAAAAAATAATACAATAAATTATATTTTTATAAAAAATTTTGAATTATTGTGATAATATCAAATATATTAGTGTATCAAAATACATAAATCATTTATATATCAAAATAATTTTTAAAGGAATCATGTATGATTACAAAACAAAAAATAAAAAAAATATATTATAATGGATTTTCAAATTTATCTGAAAAAATATATTTTTCTTTTGAATTTTTTCCTCCAAAAAATATAGAAAATGACATACAATTAGAAGTTATTGCAAAAAAATTATCTGAATATGAACCTTCATTTTTTTCAATTACATATAGTCCTATTCATAAAAATAGATATCGAACACAAAATATGGCTTTAAAAATACAAAAAATAACAAATATTCCTACCGCTGCTCATTTAACTTGTACAGAAATATCTCAAGAAGATTTAATTACTATTATAAAAAATTATTGGAAGAACGGAATTCACAATATTGTAGCTTTAAGAGGAGATATAATAAATAAAAATTTCAATCAAAATCAAATGTATGCAATAGATTTAGTAAAACTATTGAAAAATATTGCAAATTTTGACATAACAGTTGCTGCATATCCTGAAATGCACCCCGAAGCTATCTCTAAAAAACAAGATTTATTATTTCTAAAACAGAAAATAGAAGCAGGGGCTAATAGAGCAATTACTCAATTTTTTTTCGATGTTGACAAATACTTATATTTTCGAGAACAATGTATAAAAATTGGAATTACAAAAAACATTATACCAGGAATTTTGCCTATAAAAAATTTATTACAATTAAAAAAATTTTCTAAATTAACTAATGTACATATTCCAAAAGATATACATGAAATTTTTAATACAAAAAATAACAATAACAACGAATATAATAATATTATTGGATCTATTTTTACTTTTTGTATTATAAAAAAATTATATCAAGAAGGTGTACGTCATTTTCATTTTTATACATTAAATGATTTTATAACTATTACTGCTATGTGTAATTTATTAAAAAATATTAATGCTATAAATTAATTAAAACTTAGTAAAAAATTAATATTAATAAAATATATATAATATTTAAAAACAAAATTTATGAATTAAAGAAGAAAAAATTGTATGTGTGGGGATAATATATTTCATATCAATAAATTCATTGACTTGATGTGCTTGCTTAATACAACCAGGTCCTAAAATGATAGTAGGGAAAATAGAATTTAAAAACGGTGCTTCAGTACAGTAATCTTCAAAAATACTTTTTTTTGATATAGTATTTTTAACTTTTTTTAACAAATCGTAATTTTTAAATTGATAATACGGAATACCATCATATATATCTTTTAATTTAATTTTAATGTTCCATTTTTTTTCTACTAATATTAAAGATTTTTTTAATAAAAAATTAATTTTTTTAATAGAAAAAGAAGATATAAATCTAATATCTAATTCTAAAATACATGAAGCACAAATTTTATTTGGAGCGTCACCTCCTTGAATACAACCAAAATTCATAGTAGAATAAGGTACTTTAAAATTTAAGTCTAAATTTTTTTTCAAAAAATTTTTGAAACACATTAAAACACCAATCACTTCATACATAATCTCAATACTATTTTTTTCTTGATCTGGATTACTTGAATGAGCTGAAAGAGTTGTTATTTGAATTTTTTTACATATATAACCTTTATGAGATTGTACTATTTGAAGATTAGTAGGTTCACCTATAATAGACAATTCTGGTTTAATACAAGTATTTTGAGAAAAATATTTTACTCCTTGCATAGAAGTTTCTTCATCTGCAGTAGCCAATATATATAATGGTTTTTTTATATTTTTTAAATTCATAATTGTAATTAAACTAATAATACATGCAAAAAAACCCTTCATATCTGTTGTTCCTAAACCATATAATTTATTATTTTTTTTTATTAATTTAAAGGGATTATAATTCCACAAAAATTCATCGCATGGAACTGTATCTGTATGACCAGATAATAATAAACCTCCTTCAGATTTTATTTGATGATTCTTTGTACAAGCTAATAAATTAAATTTTTCATTACTATTCGGAATTTTTGTTATATCAATTTCAAAATTCAAATCATATAAATAATTTGCAATAACTTCAACACATTTTTTATTACTACAATCGTACTTTAAATTATTAGAACTCACTGTTGAAATACTAACTAGTGATTTCAAAATCTCTATGAAATGTTGATGTCTTTTTATCATATTTATATATTTATTATTATATTGTAGATCAATTTTATCATTAAAAAATAAATAAAAAAAATTTTATAATACAAAATATAAAATTTTTCCAAATAAGGTATTTTGAATGTTAAAAATATTAATAATTGGGGCAAGTGGTTATGTTGGAGTAGAATTAGCCATTTATTTATCGAAACATCCTAAAGTGAGTAACATTACTTTATCTGTTTCAAAAAATAGTAAGGATGCTCATTTTACTATTGACAAAATACATAAAAAATTAAAAAACATCATAAATTTAAAATTAGAACCTTTAATAAAACCAGAAAAATTTGCAAAAAATGTTGACGTCGTTTTTTTTGCCACTGATCATATAGTTAGTCACACATTAGTTCCTCTTTTTCTTTCCTATAAATGTATAGTATTTGATCTTTCTGGAGCATTTAGAATAAAAAAAAAAGAAATATATACACAATTTTATAATTTTCAACATCAGCATCCTGAGCTATTAAATTCCGCAATATATGGATTAGCAGAATTTGTAAATGTTAACGAAATAAAAAAAAAATCGTTAATTGCTATCCCAGGATGTTACCCTACAGCAATACAAATTGGACTAAAACCATTAGTTTTATCAAACTTATTAGACTTAAATTATTTACCTGTAGTAAATGCAATAAGTGGAATTAGTGGTGCAGGTAAAAATCCTCCATTTAAAAATAGTTCTTGTGAAACCGGTTTAACTCCTTATAAATTATTTCAACATCGACATCAACCTGAAATAGAAACTCATTTAGGAATACCAATTATATTTAATCCTCATCTAGGAAGTTTTTGTAGAGGAATTATTGCAACAATAACATGTCGTTTAAAGAAAAAAATACAAAAACAAAAAATTTTTCAAACATACTATAATTATTATTCAAATAAACCTTTAATACGTTTATATGAAGATAATATACCTAATTTAATTTCTGTTATTGGATTACCTTTTTGTGATCTTGGGTTTATTACAAAAAAACAATATATTGTTATAGTAGTCACTGAAGACAATTTATTAAAAGGAGCTGCTTCTCAAGCAATTCAATGTTTTAATATAAAATTTGGAAGTATTGAAACTACATCTTTAATTTAAACTTCTTGGAAACATTATGAATGAATAATATAATTATTAAATTTGGCGGCATTTTTTTAAAGAAACAGCAATTTATAAATAATTTTTTTTCAATTTTAAATTCTAATCAATCCGTACTCAAAAACAAAAAAATTATAATCATCCATGGAGGAGGTTGTTTAGTAGATGATTTAATGAATCGTTTATCAATACCAATAAAAAAAAAAGAAGGAATAAGAATCACAGATGAAAATAATATTGATTTAATTACAGGAGTCTTATCAGGCACAGCTAACAAAATAATCCTTTCTCAAGCAAAAAAAAATAATATTAATGCAGTAGGATTATGTTTATCTGATGGAGATAGTGTAATCATAAAAAAAACTACAGATGTAAAATTAGGATATGTAGGAATACCACATCCTGGAAATCCATTTTTTTTACAGTTATTATGCCAAAATAATCTTCTTCCAATTATTAATTCAATAGGAATTACGAAATCTGGCAATATAATGAATGTTAACGCTGATCTTGCAGCAACAGCGTTAGCTTGTAGTCTAAATGCTAATTTAATTTTTCTTTCGGATGTTTCTGCAGTATTAGATGGAAAAGGAAAAAGAATTAAAAAAATTAATCAAAAAGAAATAAAAAATTTAATTCAACAAGGAATTATACAAAACGGAATGATAATTAAAGTACAAGCAGCATTAAATGCTTCCATAATATTAAAAAAATCAATTGAAATAGCTAGTTATAATGATAAAAACTTAGATCAATTACTATTTAAAAATCATTCCATTGGAACTACAATAATTCCTTAATTTAATCAACGTACATTTAAAAATCACTAAATTCTCGGATATATTGCATATGAATAAAAATAATAAAAAAAAAGTAGTTTTAGCATATTCTGGTGGATTAGATACGTCAGCTATTATCCCTTGGATTAAAGAAAAATATAAGTTTGAAGTTATCGCTTTTATAGCTGATATTGGTCAATCTGAACAAGATTTAATACAAATTAAAAAAAAAGCATTACAATCAGGAGCAATTAGTGCTTATGTTTATGATTTAAAAGAAGAGTTTGTAAAAAAATATATATATCCTGTATTGCATACTGGAGCTTTATACGAAGGTGAATATTTACTAGGAACAGCAATGGCACGCCCTATCATTGCTAAAAAACAAATTGAATTAGCGTTACAATTAAATGCTCATGCTTTATGTCATGGAGCTACTGGAAAAGGAAATGATCAAGTACGATTTGAAAATGTTTATACAACATTCGCTCCACAACTACAAATCATTGCACCATGGAGAGAATGGGATTTAAATTCTCGTTCGGATATCATTAATTATTTAAAAAAAAAAAATATTCCAACCGAAATTACTTTTAAAAAAATATATAGTCGAGATGAAAATATTTGGCATGTTTCTACAGAAGGTGGAATACTAGAAAATATATGGAATCAACCAAAAAAAGATTGTTGGTGTTGGACTACTGATCCTATTTTAGCTCCTAATACTCCAGAAGAAATTCATTTAAAAATAAAAAACGGTTACATTATTTCTATAAATGAAAAAAAATATTCTTATTTGAAATCTTTAAAAAAATTAAATCAAATCGGATCAAAACATGGAATAGGGAGAATTGATATTGTAGAAAATAGATTGATTGGAATGAAATCTAGAGGATGTTATGAAACTCCAGGTGGTTCTATCATAGTAAAAGCATTACAATCTTTAGATCAATTAATATTAGATAGAGAAAGTTTAAAATGGAAAAAACAAGTAGGTTTAGAAATGTCATATACAGTGTATGATGGAAAATGGTTTTCTCCTTTAAATCAATCATTAATAGATTCAATGAAATCATTTACAAAAAGAATGACTGGTGAAATAGTTATACAATTATTTAAAGGTAATATTACTGTTTTAAAAAAAAAATCTCCATATTCTCTTTATTCAGAAACATATGCTTCTTTTGAAGATAATAAAAATTATAATCATACTGATGCACAAGGATTTATTCGTATTTTTACATTACCTGCTAAAATTAGAGCATTAAAAAATAAAAATAAAAATTAAAATTTAATTGCTATAATTTATTCAAATATAAACATATATTTAATTTTTATTTTGATAAAAGGAAAAAAAATTATGAATTTATGGGGAGGTAGATTTTCAAATTCCACAAATAAGCTTTTTGAAGAATTTAATAAATCTATTCATTTCGATTATATTTTAGCAAAAGAAGATATTATTTCTTCTATTATGTGGTCAAAAACTTTAAAAAAAAGAAATATCATTACTTTAGAAGAACAAATAAAAATTGAAAAAACATTAACTATAATATTAACATCTGTAAAAAAAAATATTAATAAAATTGCATTAAGTAATAGTGAAGATATACATTCATGGGTTGAAAAAAAAATTGTTGAAAAATTAGGTATATTAGGAAAAAAATTACACACAGGTAGAAGTAGAAATGAACAAGTGACTACAGATTTAAAATTATGGTGTCGATTTCAAGTTAAAGAATTAATAAAAATTATTTATACATTCAAAAAAAAATTAATTAAAAAAGCTGAAAAAAATATAGATATTATTATGCCAGGTTATACACATTTACAAAGAGCACAACCTATACGGTTTTCTCATTGGTGTCTAGCATATTATGAAATGCTTACAAGAGATGTATATCGATTAAAAGATTCGTTAATTCGTTTAAACACATGTCCATTAGGTTCAGGAGCTTTAGCTGGAAATAGTTGGAGTATTGACCGATTTCAATTATCTAAAAATTTAGACTTTATAAACCCAACTAACAATAGTTTAGATTCAGTTTCAGATAGAGATTATGTAGTAGAAATTTTATCTAATGCTTCCATAAGCATGTCACATTTATCAAGATTTGCAGAAGATTTAATTTTTTTTAATTCAGGTGAAGCTAATTATGTTACTTTTTCAGATTCCATAACGTCTGGATCATCTTTAATGCCTCAAAAAAAAAATCCCGACATATTAGAAATAATAAGATCTAAATGTGGAAGAGTATATGGTTCACTAATAAGTATATTAGTTGTACTAAAAGGTTTGCCATTAGCATATAACAAAGATTTACAAGAAGATAAAGAAGGATTATTTGATGCTATAAAAACATGGAAAGATTGTTTAATTATGTCTACATTAGTAATAAAAAAAGTACAAGTTAATGATAAGGTATGTTATCAATCAGCAAAAAAAAGTTATAGTAATGCTACAGAATTAGCCAATTATCTTGTGTCAAAAGGTATAGCTTTTCGTGATGCTCATCATATTACTGGAAAAATAGTGTTAAAAGCTATTGAAAAGAAATTATCATTAGATAATTTAGATTTAAAAATATTTCAAAAATTTTGCCCTTTAATTCAAAAAGATGTATTTCATTATATTTCTATAAAAAATTCTATAGAAAAATATAAATCTCATGGAGGAACTTCTAAAGAACAAGTTTTAATTGCAATATATAATGCAAAAAAACAGATATTGTAAAATTTAAATTAGATATAGTATTATTTAAATAATTCAATAATATTGAATTATTTAATTCTATTGTACTTTCACATGTATGTAAATAATTATTGAAATTATTCTATAATAATAATTACTATAATTAATATTTTCATTAAAAATTCGGAAACATTCCATGTACAATTTTAATTTAAATTATATTTGGTTTAAAATAAAAAAAGAAATATATTCTATTTTAGAAAAAGAAAAAGAATTAAAAAATTTTTATCAAATAAATTTACTGAATCATGATAGTATATTTGATTCATTAATACATATTATATCAAATAAATTAAAAACAAATACTTTTACCACTCAAAACATGAAAAATATTATTCAATCTATTGAATCTTATCGTTCAATATTAGAATATAAAATAAAAAAAGATTTACAATATATTATTCATCACGATCCAGTTGTAAGAAATTATCATGTTCCACTATTATATTTTAAAGGTTTTCATGCATTACAAGCATATCGAATTAGTAATATTTTATGGAATCAAAATAGAATATCTTTAGCATTATATTTACAAAACCAAATTTCTACTATTTTTTCAGTGGATATACATCCAGCTGCAAAAATTGGAAGTGGAATAATGTTAGATCACGCCACTGGAATTGTTATAGGAGAAACTACTATTATTGAAGATAATGTTTCTATTTTACATTCTGTTACTTTAGGAGGTAAACATGCACTACCTGGAAATAGACATCCAAAAATCAAAAAAGGAGTAATCATTGGGGCAGGAGCAAAAATTATTGGAAATATAGAAATTGGAACTCATTCTATTATAGGAGCTGGATCAGTAGTATTAAATACAGTAAAACCGTACTCCATTGTTGCAGGCATTCCTGCAAAAATAATTGGTACAACATTACAAAAAAATAATGTTAAAACAAATAAAATTAATTTTTTTCAAAAAAAACATTATTTATCAAAATATAAACAAGAAAAATTTAATAACGGATCAGGTATTTAATACAAAATACATTTTTAATAAAAATAAAGCTCCCAATTTTGAGGAAGCTTTACTCCTTTTAAACAAAATTTATTTTATTTCAATAAAATTCATTATTAATCATCTAAAAAACTTTTTAATACTTCAGAACGACTAGGGTGTCTAAGTTTTCTTAAAGCTTTTGCTTCTATCTGTCGAATACGTTCTCGAGTAACATCAAATTGTTTTCCTACCTCTTCTAAAGTATGATCTGTATTCATATCAATTCCAAATCTCATTCGTAATACTTTAGCTTCTCTTGGAGTTAATCCAGATAATACCTCATGTGTAGCAGACCTTAAACTCTCAGAAGTAGCAGATTGTAGAGGAAGTTCTAAATTAGTATCTTCAATAAAATCTCCTAAATGTGATTCTTCATCATCTCCTATAGGAGTTTCCATAGAAATAGGTTCTTTTGCAATTTTAAGTACTTTACGAATTTTTTCTTCAGGAATTAACATTCTATTAGATAATTCTTCCGGAGTAGGCTCTCTCCCTATCTCTTGTAAAATTTGACGAGAAATACGATTTAATTTATTTATAGTTTCAATCATATGTACAGGAATTCGTATAGTTCGAGCTTGATCTGCAATAGATCGAGTAATAGCTTGTCTAATCCACCAAGTTGCATATGTTGAAAATTTATAACCTCTTCTATATTCAAATTTATCTACTGCTTTCATTAAACCAATATTTCCTTCCTGTATTAAATCTAAAAATTGTAATCCTCTATTAGTATATTTTTTTGCAATAGAAATTACTAATCTTAAATTAGCTTCCACCATTTCTTTTTTTGCAGTTTTTGCTTTTTCTTCTCCAATCAATATTCTTTTATTGATATCTTTTATTTCATGAATAGTTAAACCAGTCTTTTTTTCAATATCAGATAATTGTGAAAGTATTTTCGTGATATTTTTTTTTTCAAATAACAATTTTACAGACCAATTTTTTTTCATATTTATTAAAATATCCAACCAACTAAAATAAATATTGTGATCTAAAAAATATTTTAGAAAAAATTTTTTTGGAATTTGACATTTATCTACGCATATTTCAACAATTTTATTCTCTTTATTTTTTATTGTAGTTGAAACTGAACGCATATTTTTTACTAAAGCATCAAACTGTTTTGGAACAAGTCGAAATTGTTTAAAAATTTCTGATAAATCTTTTATAGATTTTATAGAATCATTATGATGTCTTTTTTTTAATTTTAAATTATGATAAGTAATTTCATATTGTTTTTGAAGTATAAAAAATTTTTCTTGTGCTAATACTGGATCGATAGCATTTTCATCTTCCGCCTCTTCTACATTTTCCACTACATCATGTAGTACATCAATATTCTCTTTTAAATCATATTGACTAAATTCGGAGCTAATGTGTATAGAAAAAGGATTTAATATTTCATCAACGTTTGGATCAACAAATCCCGTAATTAAATCAGATAAGCGTAATTCATTCAATTGAACTTTTTTATATTGATTTAAAAAATACGTAATAGCTTCTGGATATTCAGCAACAGAACATTGTACTTGATTAATTCCTTCTTCAATGCGTTTGGCAATATTAATCTCACCTTCTCTGGTAAGTAATTCGACACTACCCATCTCGCGCATATACATGCGAACAGGATCAGTCGTTCTACCTAATTCAGAATCTACATTTGATAGTACCTGTGTTGCTGCTTCTACCACATCTTCATCAGTATTCGGTAACACAGTCTCGTTTAAAATTAAATCATCAGAATCAGGAGCTTTTTCTAATACTCTGATACCCATATCATTTATCATATGAATAATATTTTCAATTTGTGCAGAATCAATTAAATCTTCTGGTAAATGATCATTAATTTCAGAATATGTAAGGTACCCTTGTTCTTTTCCATGTAATACAAGTATTTTTAATTGAGATTGTGATTTTTGTTTCATAATATATATCTACCAAATTTTTTATAAATGATTAAATAATTATTGATAAATCAATTATAGTATAATAAATAATTTTTTATAATTAGTATAATATACAAATGTAAAAATAAACAAATAAATTTTAATAATTACATAATAATTAAAATTAAAACTTTTTATTTTTTTAACATGTATAATTTTTTGTTTAAATCCCATAATGCAAGTTTTTCACTATGTTCAAGACCATGTAAACGTTCTTTTTTTAAAAGAATATTGTAGTCATATTCTAAAATTTTTCGTTCTAAATCTTTTAAAGCATCTAAAAAAACAGTTTTTTCACTTTTTTTTTGAATCATGTGATTCCATTTTGCAATTTTTTTTATAATAGCAAACCTAGTATTGTGTCTATATAGCTCTATGAGTTGTCCAGTATTCATATTATAGTTTTTTTGACATAATTGTACAATTTCCAAAAAAAAAGATAAACCTAAGAATTTTTTTGATTTCAAATTAGACATATTAGTTACTAAAATAGATAAACAAGGATTTTGAACTAACAAACCTATTAAGATTCGTAAAGTAGTATGTTTTAAAAATTTTTTTTCATAATTATTATTTAAAATAATTTTTTTATTTTTTTCTAAAAAAAAACGATACGTTTCTAGAATTCCTAATTTTTTTAATAACGTTTGTTTCATTAAGATTTGTGTAGTTTTACTAGGAATTTTAGAAAGCAAAGGTAGTATTCTTACTACTAGTTTACTACGTTCATCAATTGAATTTAAGTTTATTTTTTTTAATAAGACATAAAAAAGAAAATCAGATAAAGAAACTGAATTTTTAATTTTGTTTTTAAAAGAACATTTTCCATATCTTTTTATATAACTATCAGGATCTTCATTTTTAGGTAAAAAAATAAATTTTACTACTTTTCCATCAAAAAGATGAGATAAAGTTTTAGTTAAAGCTCTCCATGCAGCTTTTTTTCCAGAAATATCTCCATCGTAACAATAAATTAATGTATCAGTTTCACGAAATAAAGTTTTTAAATGATTACTAGAAATAGTTGTACCAAGAATGGATACAACACGGTAAATGCCAAATTGCACTAAAGTAATAACATCGATATAGCCTTCAACTATGATTAAATATTCTAAAAAAGAATATTTTTTTTTTACTTCGTACAATCCATATAATTGCTTTTTTTTACTAAAAATCAATGTTTCCGGAGAATTAATATATTTCGGGGAAGAATCATTTAGCACTCTACCACCAAAACCAGTAATTTTACCATAATAATTCCGAATAGGAAACATAATTCTTTCTTGAAATCTATCAAAAAATATCTGATTATTTTTTATTAGTAAACCAACATTCAATAAATTATTGATATCCTGTTTTTTTTTTAAAAATCTACTTAAAAAAAAGTCAATATTAGAATCAGAATACCCAATACAAAAATGTTTTAGAATATTTTCTGTAATTCCTCTTTTAATAAAATAATTTAAAACATTTTTATTAGTATTTAAAAACAAATTTTCTTGATAAATTTTACATGCAATCTTAGTTATTGTATAGAGAATATCGATTTTTTTATATTTATTTTTTTTTTTTTTAAAAAAATTATTAAAGAATACTTCCATTCCATGCATAATTGACAATTCTTTTATTACTTCTAAGAATTTTAGATTATGAAATTTCATATAAAAATCAATAACATTACCATGTTCATGACATCCAAAACAATAATAAAATTGTTTTTTTAGATTAACAGTAAAAGAAGGAGTTTTTTCTGAATGGAATGGACAATGTGCTAAAAAATTATAACCTTTTTTTTTTAATTTTAAATAAGGACTAATTATTTCAACTATGTCTGTCTTATAAACTAGTTCTCTGATAAATTCTTGAGGTATTTTTTCTAACATATACTCCTTGAAAATTAAATATATAGATATATAGACCGAACTTTTTTAATGTAGAACGGTCATACATAACACACTGTGATAATTAATTATTAATATAGACGTATTCTTTTCGAATTATCTCGAGATAATTTTTTAGCTAACCTTTTTATTGCAGATGCTTTTGCTCTTTTTCTTTCAGTTGTAGGTTTTTCATAAAATTCTCTTCTTCTCATTTCAGCTAAAATACCAGCTTTTTCACAAGAACGTTTAAAACGTCTTAAAGCAACATCAAAAGGTTCATTTTCTCTTATTTTAATAATTGGCATAAATAATATAACACCTTATAATTGCAGTTATAATTTATAAAATTTTTTATAAATTTTATAATGTATAATATAATATAAAAATATAAATTTTGAAATATCCCTCAAAAAAATTTAATTCTGAAGGCTAAAATTTTATGCGTATTCTTGGAATTGAAACATCCTGTGATGATACAGGTATTGCAATATATGATGATAATTTAGGTTTGTTAAACAATCAACTACATAACCAAGCTTATTCACATTCAAAATATGGAGGTGTAGTTCCAGAGATAGCAGCAAGAAAACACTTAATACATATAGTACCATTGATTAAAAAGGCTTTAAAGGAATCTTCTTGTAAATTTTCAGATATAGATGCTATAGCTTACACAGCAGGACCTGGATTACCAGGATCTTTAATGATTGGAGCAGCATTAGGTCATTCTTTAGCATATGCACTCAATATCCCTATAATTTTAGTAAATCACATAGAAGCTCATCTTCTATCTTTTGGGATAGAAAAAAAAAATATTTTTGAAATAAAAAAAAAATTTCCATTTATAGGTTTGATAGTTTCTGGAGGACACACACAGCTAGTGCACGCTAAAAGCAGTGGTGAGTATGAGGTAATAGGAAAGTCTAAAGATGATTCTGTTGGTGAGGTAATAGATAAGGTATCAAGTTTCCTAGGTTTAGGCTACCCTGGCGGTGTTATTTTATCTAAATTAGCTAAGAAAAGCAATGGGAAAAAAAAATATGTTTTTCCTCGTCCGATGACAAAATCCAATAGTTTAGATTTTAGTTTTTCTGGTTTAAAAACTAGTGTTTTTACTGCTATTAGTAGTCGTAAATATTCTTATGCTGACATATCAAAATATTTTCAAGAAGCATGGATAGATACTTTAGTAATTAAAAGTGAACGAGCTATGAATCGGCTTAATTTATTTAATTTAGTTGTTTCAGGCGGAGTTAGCTCTAATGATTTATTACGTTCTACTTTATTTCAAAAGGTAACAGAATTAAAAGGTACGGTGTCTTTTGTAAATCATAATTTTTGTACAGATAATGCTGCGATGATTGCTTATGTTGGATTGCTAAGATTAAAAGAATCTTTATCTTTTTCTAAAAAAATCAGAGTTTATCCGAAATGGAGTATATCTGATGTAACTACTTTTTAAATTTATTTTTTTAAAATTTTTAATGATAATTAATTAATTTAAATTATTTGTTAAAAAAATTTAAATTTTAATATTATATTTACTACTAATATTATTTTTAATTGTACCTCACAAATTTTGTTAAATTATTTAATTTCATTAATTATTACTTCATTATAATAAATAAAGAATTAGGTCATTTATTGTTAAAACTTGCATGTTATTTTTAATTGCAAAATAAATTACTTCTTCTGTTTTTGCCATGGAACCGTTTGGATTGGTTAATTCACATATTACACTTAGTGGTTGAAATCCAGCTAATTGCACTAAAGTTATAGACCCTTCAGTATGTCCTGGTCTGCCTAGTATCCCCTTTTTATGAGCACATAGTGGAAATATATGACCAGGTCTGTTTAAGTCTTGAGGCTGTGCATTAATAGAGCTTGCTGTTAAAATTGTAGTAATTCTATCTTGTGCAGATACTCCTGTTGTAACTCCATTTTTTGCTTCTATAGATATTGTAAAAGGAGTTTGGTATGCGCTAGTATTGTTAGTCACCATCATTGGTAGTTCTAGTTGATTTCTTTTAGATTCAGTAATACATAAACATACGATTCCACTTCCATGTCTAATGGTCAAAGCCATTTGTTCTACTGTCATAGTTTCTGCAGCAAATACTAAATCGCCTTCATTTTCTCTTTTTTCATCGTCTAATAAAATTACTCCTTTTCCTGATTGAATCGCGTAAATTGCATTTTTAATGCGTTGGTGAGGACATCCAAATATTGTTTTTAATTTTTTTTTCATATAAATAATTTTAATTAAGAATGGATTAATTGTAATATTAAAAAAATTTTTTTTTGATGAAAAATGGTTAAATATATTACTGACAAAAATTATATCAGTATAGTATTATTTTTACCAAGTACATTTTTTTATTTTTCATTTTTTATAAAAATTTATTTATTATATATACAAGTTTGTAAAAAGTGTTATATGCATTAAAATATAATTACATAACAATACTTAGGTAATAATATTGAAAATATATTTAGTTGGAGGAGCTGTACGTAATTTTTTGTTAGGTCTTTCAATTACTGATAATGATTGGGTAGTAGTTGGTGCTACACCAGATTATTTTTTGAGAAGAAAATATAAAAAAGTTGGTAAACAATTTCCAGTTTTTTTACATCCTACAACAAATGAAGAGTATGCTTTAGCTAGAACAGAAAAAAAATCTGGTTTAGGTTATGGTGGATTTTCTGTTAATTTTTCTTCTTCAATTACTTTAAAAGAAGATTTATATCGTAGAGATTTAACGATTAATGCTATAGCAAGGGATGAAAAGAATAATTTTTTAGATCCTTTTAATGGCAGACAAGATTTAAATTTAAGAGTTTTAAGACATATATCCCCTGCTTTTTCAGAAGATCCTTTAAGAATTTTAAGAGTAGCACGTTTTTTAGCAGAATTTTTTCATATGGGATTTATTATTGCTCAAGAAACTTTTAAATTGATATGTTATATGGTTGAGACAAAAGAATTAGTATATTTAGAACCTTATCGTATATGGAAAGAAACTGAAAAAGCTATGAAAACCAAAAATCCACATGTTTATTTCATGACTTTACAAAGATGTTGTGCAGTAAATCATTTATTTCCTGAATTATATATGTTATGGAATCATTCATTTTTATATTATAAGAATTTTATAAAAGATAATTTTTTTTTAAGAAATTTAGCTTTAATATCTCAAATAAGTAATAAAATTGAAATAAGATTTGCTAGTTTATTTCAAATTCAACATATTTCTTTATTAAATAATCATTTAATTAAAAAAGATTTTAACAATAAAAATTATATTTTTATTTTAAAAAAATTTTTTAAAAGATTATGTTTTCCTATTTATGTTAGAAATTTGTCACTTTTTGTTTTTAAATATCATTATTTTATAATGAATATACAATATCAATCTTCTCAAGATATTTTAAATTTTTTTTATTCTATAGGAGCTTGGAGAAATCCTAAGATTATCAATTCTTTTTGTATATTAATGAAAATTTATTTAAAAAATTTTATGAATTATTTTGAGACACGAAATCAAATTTCTATTGTAGATATTGGTTTTTTAAGAAAGTCGTTTTGTATTGCTCAATCTGTTTCTATTTCTAAAATTTTAGATGAGGGTTTTCGGGGAAAACAAATAAGTGATGAATTATTTAAAAGAAGAGTATATGTTCTCCAAAAATGGAGGAGTAAATATTAATATTAAACATGTGTGCATAGTGAAAATGTTTTATAGAATTTTATGAGTTTTTTTTTTGAAATTTTTTGATATCTACATTGAGATAAATAAAATAAATATTGATTCTATATCAGTATATTTTTACTAAATTATTTCAAGTTTTGTATTAAATTGAATTTTGTATAAAATTTATATTTTAGTGAAGATATTTTATAAATGAATCATTATTTTTATTATTTTTTATTTTAATATTAACAACGGCACGATTAAGGTGCCGTTTATACAAATAAATTACATGTGTGCAACCATAATAGTTGTTTTTCCTGCTATAACTACCCCTGACATTTTTTCCAATTTTTTTAATTGTTCTATATTAGAAATTATAATTGGTGTAATTACAGATTTTGCTTGTTTTTTTAAAAATTCTAAATCAAAACTAATTAATATATCTCCTTTTTTTACTGTTTTTTTTTCTTGAATAATATTACAAAAACCTTTTCCTTTTAGTTTTACTGTATCTATGCCAAAATGTATAAATAATTCAATGCCTTCATTTGATTTTATAGAAATTGCATGTAAAGTATTAAACACTTTTTTAATTTCCCCATTTACTGGGGACACTATTGTATTTCCTGTAGGAACAATAGCTATACCATCTCCAACGATTTTATCTGCAAATACTGCATCTGGAACATCTTCGATATTTATTATTTTTCCAGATAAAGGTGCAATTATTTTTACAGTTTTTTTTGAATTTGTTGTATTTGATTGTAAAAAATTTGAAAAGAAACTCATATTTTTATCCTGAACATTTGTATTTATTTAAAACGATATTTCATCGTACTTCTTTATTAAAGGTTGAATAGTAGATATTAACTTTTGTGAAGTTGGTTGTTTTAACGCTTTTTCTGCTATTTTTTTGCATTGTTGAAAGTTACTATTTCTAATGATATTTTTAATTTTTGGAATACAAGAAGCACTCATACTAAATTCATCTATCCCCATTCCTAATAACAATGCTGTAGCTCGTTCGTCTGAAGCTAATTCTCCGCATATTCCAGCCCATTTTTTTTCTTTATGAGCAGAATGTATGACTGTTTGAATTAAGTTCAGTACAGAAGGGCTCATTGGATCGTATAAATTTGCAATTAAATCGTTACCGCGGTCAACCGCTAAAGTATATTGTGTTAAATCATTACTTCCAATACTAAAAAAGTCTACTTCTTTTGCTAAATGATGTGACAACATTGCTGCTGCAGGAGTTTCTATCATTACACCTATTTTAATAGATTCATCAAATAAACATTTTTTTTCATATAATTGTTGTTTAATTTTATCTATTTCTAATTTTAAAATTTTTACTTCTTCTACTGAAATTATCATGGGAAACATAATTTTTAATTTACCAAAAATAGATGCTCTAAGAATAGCTTTAATTTGATCATATAATATTTCTTTTTTCATCATAGAAATACGTATTGCTCTACATCCTAAAAAAGGGTTTTCTTCTTTTGGTAGTTTTATATATGGTAAGTTTTTGTCTCCTCCAATATCCATTGTTCTAATAATTACTGGTTTTTTTTCCATTTTTGTAGCAACCATTTTATATACTTCAAATTGTTCATTCTCTGAAGGTAGGTGTTGCCTTCCCATGAATAAAAATTCTGTTCTATATAATCCAATACATTCTGCACCATTGTTGATTGCTCCTTCAATATCTTGAGGAGTACTGATATTAGCGCCAATTTCTACTCTATGTTTATCAAGAGTAATAGCAAATAAGTTTTTTATTTTTTTTAATTGTTGTTTTTGATATAAAAATTTTTTTTTAATCTCTTTTTTTAATGTAATTGTAGTATCTTCAGGATTAATATGTATTTCATTATTAATACTATCTAGTATGATAATGTCTCCATTTTTGATTTTTTGAGTAGCATTAGTTGTTCCAACAATAGTAGGTATTTCTAATGAACAAGCAATGATAGAAGTATGGGAAGTATGACTGCCTAAATCAGTAATTAATCCAATAATTTTTTTTAAATTAATTTGAGCTGTTTCTGATGGAGTTAAATCTCTTTTAACTAAAATAGTATTGTGGTCAACATTTTCTAAATTAATATTTTCAATATTTAAAATATTTTTTATTAATCGATTTCCGATATCTTGTATATCTATTGCTCTATTTTTTAAATATTCGTCTTTTAATTTTTCTAATTCTAATGCTTGTTTTTCGATGACTTGATTAACAGAGTATTC
Organism: Buchnera aphidicola (Thelaxes californica); assembly: GCF_005080825.1. Classification (NCBI taxonomy): domain Bacteria; kingdom Pseudomonadati; phylum Pseudomonadota; class Gammaproteobacteria; order Enterobacterales; family Erwiniaceae; genus Buchnera; species Buchnera aphidicola. The sequence goes on from NZ_CP034852.1 coordinate 61,659, forward strand.
TGCTGAATAATGTTTATTTTGAATTAAAAGTAGAATTTCTTGTTCAAATTCTTCATCTTCAATAAGCATGATGTGTCCTTCAAAAATAGAACATTGATGTTTTTCTATTTTTTTTGAATTTTTTTTTTGTATTAATTCAATTTCTTTAATTGTTTTTTTTCGAGCTTCAAAAAATTTTTTGATTTCTTGATCGATATTTTTTTTTAATATTTTTTTATTGTTAATAAAAAATTGTTGTTCTTGTATTAACAACGCTTTTCCAATAACGATCCCTGGTGATACTGAAATACCTGAAATCATAATGTTACCTTTAATATTCATAATAATTTAATTTAATGTAATACATGATAATTGAATGACATATTTATTTGAAGTTGATAAATGAATTAACATACAAAATTTTAAAATATTTTAAACTAAGTTTTGTATAAGTTGAGAAAGATTTTTTATAGCTTTTTGTTCATCTTCTCCGTTGGCGGATAGTTTTATTTTTGTTCCATATGTTAATCCTAATGTTTGAATTTTAAATAAACTTTTTGCATTAATTGTTTTATTATTAAAAGTAATAGTAATTTCAGATGAAAATTCTTTAGCTGCTTTTACGAATTGAGCAGCTGGACGAGTATGCAATCCATTTGGGGAAAGGATTGTAATATCTGTGGAAAACATATATTTATTCCTTAAATAAATGATATTTTGTGATTTAAATTACAAATTTTTTAAAAATTTTTAGTATTTTTTTATTGAAATAATTCAGTACTCAAATATCTTTCTCCAGAAGAAGGAAGAATTACTATTATTTTTTTATTTTTAAATTGACGTTCGTTTTGTATTTGTAATGCTGCAACTACTGCTGCTCCTGAAGAAATGCCAGATAAAATTCCTTCTTTTTTCATAAGTATTTTAGCCATTTTTATAGAATCTTCTTCAGAAACGGTAATAATTCTGTCTAATATATTTAGATCTAAATTTTTTGGAATAAAACCTGCACCAATGCCTTGAATTTTATGAGGTTGACTACGTATTTTTTTTCCAGATAAAAACTGTGTAATAACAGGTGATTTAATTGGTTCTACTCCTACGCTGATTAAGTTTTGTTTTTTTTGAATGAGTTTAATATATTGACTAATACCGGAAATAGTACCTCCAGTTCCTATTCCAGAAACTAGTATATCTATTTCTCCATTGGTGTCATTCCAAATTTCAGGACCTGTTGTTTTTTTGTGAATTTCTGGATTTGCAGGGTTTTCGAATTGTTTTAACATAAGATGTGTATGAGGGTTTTTTTGTGTAATTGTATGTGCTGCTTCAATTGCCCCTCTCATTCCATATTTTCCTTCAGTGATTTTTAAATGTGCTCCTAATGCAATTAATAATTTTTTTCGTTCGTTTGACATAGTTTCGGGCATAGTAATAATTAGTTGATAACCTCGTGCTGCTGCTACATAAGCAAGAGAAATTCCAGTATTACCACTTGTTGCTTCTACTAAAATTTTTTTTTTAGTTAATAATCCTGTCTTTTCAGCTTCCCAAATCATATTGGAACCAATTCGACATTTAACACTGAAACTAGGATTACGAGATTCAATTTTTGCAAATATCTTTTTTTCTCCAATGTGATTCAATTGAACTAAAGGGGTATTTCCTATAGTAAAAGAATTATCTTGGTATATTTTATGCATGATATTGTACCTTTTGATATAAATAATTATAGAAAAATCTGGATAAATGTTATACATGAATATGTAATATAAATTGTGTATATTTTTATTTATAATACAATTATACATAAATTAATATGTAACAATTTAAAGTATTAATTTTATCATCAGCGATGATATATTAAAGATATTTGATTGTTTTAATGGCACCGTTTCATATTTATTTATATATCAAAAAGTATTTAAAACACAAAATATAGTATATATAAAGAAATATATACTTATTTTTAAAATAGTTGGTTGTAATTTTATGAAAAAAAAAAATGTTGATTTAAATCAACTTAGAAATGTTATTTGTTATCATGCATATCTATATTATACATTAGATTCTCCAATAATATCAGACTTTGAATATGATAATTTAATTAAAGAACTAATTTTGTTAGAAAAAAAAACACAAGATTTTAAGGATATTTCTCCTACTGAAAAGGTAGGTAGTTTAATGTTAGAAAATTTTAAAATAAAAAAACATTTTGTTCCTATGTTGTCATTAGATAATATTTATAATATTAATGAATTAAGTAATTTTGAAAAAAAAATTAATAAACGTTTCTTTTTAAATAAGCAACATAATTTTTGTTGTGAGTTAAAAATTGATGGTGTAGCAATTAGTTTATTGTATAAGAAAGGAATTTTAATACGTGCTTTAACTCGTGGGGATGGTGTTCAAGGAGAAGATGTTACTTTAAATGCGTTTAATATTAAAAATATTCCAAAAATATTAAATCAAAATTTTAATATTCCTGATATTTTAGAAATACGAGGGGAAGTCTATATTCCGTTATCAGAATTTTATAAATTAAATGTATTATTAAAAAACAAAAAATTTACTTTTTCTAATCCTCGAAATGTTGCTGCCGGTTCTTTAAGACATAATAATCCAGAAGTTACGTTACATAGGAATTTAATGTTTTTTTGTTATGGTTTTGGATTATGTGTTCCAAAAAATAATTTTGTTAGTCATTTTAATTTTTTGCAAAAAATGCAGAAATATGGTTTTCCTATCAATTCAAATATTGTGTTATCTAAGAATATTAATGATATAAAAAAATTTTTTTTAAATATACAAAATAATCGAACAAAATTTGATTATGAAATTGATGGGATAGTCGTAAAAGTAGATAATATTTTTGATCAAACAATTTTAGGTAATACTAATAAATATCCTAAATGGGCTATAGCTGTAAAATTTACACCTTCTGAAAATGTTACTACAATTATTGGAATAAGTTTTGAAGTAGGTAGGACTGGGATAATTACTCCAGTAGCTAAGTTAGCTCCAATAAAAATAGGAGGTGTAATAATTAAAAGCGCTTCTTTACATAGTAAATACGAAATACAAAGGTTAGGTGTTTTTATTGGAGCAAAAGTTATTGTGCATAGAGCAGGAGACGTTATACCTTATATAGTTCAGGTATTTAATGAAAATTTATATTCAACACATATTCATGCTGTAAAAAAGATTATTGAATTTCCAATATATTGTCCTATGTGTACTTCAAAAATTATTGAGTTCAATGATGGAAAAACGATGAGATGTACGAATGAATTAAATTGTTTTGGTCAAAAAAAAAAAATATTATTACATTTTGTTTCTAAAGAAGCATTTAATATTCAAGGAATAGGAGAAAAAATTGTTAATCAATTATTAACTCATCAATTAGTTAGTCAACCAATAGATTTTTTTAAATTAGATTTATCTAGTTTAATGATGCTAAAATATATAAATAAAAAAAAAGCAGAAAAAATTCTTTTAGAAATAAAACGATCTAAAAACATATCTTTACATCGTTTTATTTATGCTTTAGGAATAAAAGATATTGGAATTGTTACTGCAAATAATTTAGCTATTTTTTTTAAAAAAATTGATTGTTTTATACATTCTTCTATTAGTGAATTAACAAGTATTCCTAAAATAGGAAATATTGTTGCAAATCGTATTTTTCGTTACATTCAGAATATTTCTTTTCAAGAAAATATTGTAAATTTAGTTAGTTATGTTTGTATACAACCATTAGAATCTTTAGAAGAAATTCCAAAAAATTTTTTTTGGAAAAAAAAAGTTGTGCTGACTGGTCGATTAAGAAATTTTTCTAGACATAAAATAAAACAAGTTTTATATAAAAAAGGAGCAAGATTGTATTCAAATATTTCTAAAAATACTGAAATATTGATATATGGAGAAAATCCAGGTATGAAATTTTTAAAAGCAAAAAAAATGAAGATGTTAATGATTAATGAAGATAGTTTAATGAAGAAAATATAGTATTTTTTTTATGGGTCGTGCAGGATTTGAACCTGCGACCAATTGATTAAAAGTCAACTGCTCTACCAACTGAGCTAACGACCCTAATATTGAATACAAAATTTGGGTGATGACGGATTTGAACCGCCGACCTCCTCCTTGTAAAAGAGGAGCTCTAACCTCTGAGCTAATCACCCTAATTTATATATTGTAAAGGTTAAATCAACATAGTCAATCTTTTTTTTATAAAAATTTTTTTTTGTATTTTTAATTTAAATTTGTTTTATTTTATCTAAATTTTGATATATAAATGTGTATTTAAAATTTCTGATGTTAAAAAAAAGGATTAAAGATGAAAGTAGTAACGCGTTTTGCTCCTAGTCCTACTGGTTTATTACATATTGGAAATATCAGAACAGCTTTATATGCATGGTTATTTGCTAAACATTATAGTGGTAAATTTATTTTAAGAATTGAAGATACTAATTTTAATACTTCGAATCAAAAATATAGTTCATCTATTTTGGATGTTTTAAATTGGTTAGGTTTATCTTGGGATGAAGGTCCATATTTTCAAAGTCATAATTTAAAATTCTATAACGACATAATTTTACAACTAATTACTCAAAAAAAAGCATATAAATGTTATTGTTCTTCTGAACATTTAAAGAAAATTAGAGATGTACAAATTATTAATGGAGATAAACCTAAATATGATGGGACATGTAAAAATATTACTAAAGATTTATGTAAACCATATGTTGTACGTTTTAAGAATCCTGAAAGAGGGCGGGTTATATTTCAAGATTGTATTAGAGGTAATATTTCTGTAAATAATGAGGAGTTAGATGATTTAATAATACAAAGAACAAATGGTATACCTACATACAATTTTTGTTCTGTAATTGATGATCATAGGATGAATATTACTCATGTTATTAGAGGTGAAGATCATATTAATAATACACCGAGACAAATTAATATTTATAAATCTTTAAATTTTAAAATTCCACAATATGCTCATGTATCAATGATTATAGATAAAAATAAACAAAAATTATCAAAACGTAATAAAAATTACGAAATGACATATTATCAAAATCAAGGTTTTTTTCCTGAAGCATTGTTAAATTATATAGTAAGATTAGGTTGGTCACATGGAAATCAAGAAATTTTTTCATTAAATGAGATGATTAAATTGTTTTCTTTAAAAAAAGTAAATAAAGCTCCGAGTATTTTTAATACACGTAAATTATTATGGATAAATCATTATTATTTAAATACTTTACCAGAAAAATATGTCGTTATTGAATTTAAAAAATTATTAAAAAAAAAGAAAATAAATATTCATTTTGATATTAATCAAATAAATATTATTAGATTATTAAAAAAAAGATGTTCTACTATAAATGAAATTATAGATGGTAGTAAATTTTTTTATTCTGATTTTCATATTAATTTTATTCTTCTATCACAAAACTATGTACATAAATTATGTAAAAATATTACATGTATTTTTTTTAAAAAATTTTATCTTTTACAAAATTGGAGTATATTAAATATTCAAAGATGTATAAAAAATACAATAGTAGAACAATGTTTTTTTACGAAAGATGTGTATATGAATTTGCGTATAATTTTAACTGGTAGTGATATATCTCCTAGTATAATTGAAATTATTTTTATTTTAGGTAAAACACTTACTTTAAAAAGGATTAAGAATTGTATTCAATTCATTAAGAATAATTAATATATAATGATTATTTTTATATAAAGTTTTTATTAAATATATAATTTTCAGCGCTTATTATTTTTGATTCTAGTATTATTTAGAATAAACATAAATATACAAATATATTAATATAATATTATAAAATATACAGTCATAAAACTAAAATAATTTTATGACTGTATGTAGATTTTTATTTTAAGTAATTTTTATTGATTATATATGTTTTTAATATTCAACAGAAAAACAATTTTTTTCTTCAGCTATATTGATGTATGTTGTATTTCTTGATAAGCATCAATAATTTTTTTCTTAACAGAACTAATGATACTTAAGGATAATGCTTTTTTTTCTAGTTCTATAAAAAGTTGACTAATATTTAATGTATGTTGTACTGTTGCTGCATGTTTTTTGTTTTTATTTCTCATTTTATTAATTATTTCTTGAATTTCCATTTTTGTATATTTTTTTACTTTGTTAGATTTATTTGTTTTTAATGCATCTTTTTTAATTAGTAAAGCTTTTTTAAAATTATCTATTTTAATTTTTGAAGCTTGTGACATTTTTTTAGATGATTGTATATTTTTTATATTATTGTTTTTTATTTTAAAGTATGTATTATGTATTAAATTTTCAATATTATTCCAAACTTTTTGAAACATGACAATTTTCTCCAAATGATTTATTTTAATAATAAAAATTATTTTTTATAGAATTTAATTTTTTTATTTTTTTAGTGTATTAATTGTATTAAAAAAAATTATTTATATTAAATTACATGATGTATGATTTATTATAAGTAGTTTAATGTTTATATCATGTATGAAAATATATTAAAATCATTAAATAAATTTTTTTTATTAAAATATATGTTTTTTAAAAAAATAGGATTTATTTTTTATAAAATATAAATTCTTTTTTAGGATTATTTATGAATACAAAAGAGTTCAAAGATGTTACAAGTAGTTTTATACAAAATATTTTTTTGATTATAAATAAACAACTTAAATTTTTTTTATTGTTATCGTCAACCATATTAGCAATTTTTTTTTATTTGATTTTTAGTGTTAATAATACAAGTTATAAAGAATTGTATTCTCATCTTTCTCAAGAGAAATCGAGTCAAATAATTAATAAATTAATTAATAAAAATATTCCTTATCATTTTAATCATGAGTCACAATCGATTTTAGTTCCACGTAATCAGTTAGAAAAAGCTTTTTTTTATACTGTACCTATATATTCTAATATATATCACGAATCAGGTTTCGAATTATTTGATAAAGAAAAGTTTAATACTAGTGCATTTCATGAAAATATAAATTATTACAGAGCGATAGAAGGTGAATTGGAACGCACTATTCAATTAATTGATGGTATCAAAATTGCACGTGTACATTTATCAAAACCAAAAGAATCAATATTTGAAAATGAAAAATTAGCATATTCAGCTGCTATATTTTTATCAACAGATAATGGAGAGTTAGTAACAGATTATCAAGTCAATTCAGTAATACATTTAGTTTCAGGTACTATGTCTGAATTAAAACCAGAGAAAATTACAGTGATTGATCAACATGGTCATCTTCTACATTCTTCAAATAATGATTTGAATTTGGTGAATAATAGTTATTTAAAATATTCTAACACTGTGGAAAATTTTTTAAGTAGTAAAGTAGAGGCATTGTTAATTCCATTATTTGGAGTTGATAATTTTAAAGTAAAAATTAATGCTGATATTAATTTTAATACTCAAGAAAAATTTGAAGAACAATATAAGCCTAATTATTTCACTCCAGATAAAGCTATAAGATCTGAACAAATTATTCAAAATTTTAATCCCAATGAACAAACAAATACTTTAAATGATGTTGTATCTAATGATAATAAAATAATGAAAACAAAATATCAAAAAAATATCGTAAACAGTAATCAAAAAAAAAATGTTAAATATAATGAATCTGACAATAGTGATTTGTTATATCATACAAATATTAATAATAATAATATGATTAATTATGAATTAAATCGTTGTACGATGCGTACTAAAATTAATATTGGTCAAATAAAAAAATTATCTGTAGCTGTAATTATTAATTCAAATAAAAGTACAAATAGTGTAATGATGAATTATGATAAAAATCAATTGAAAGATATTCAATATTTAATTCAAGATTCTATTGGTTTTTCTAAAAAAAGAGGTGATTCTTTTAGTATTGTTCATGCTTCTTTTGTTGATAAGAATTCCAAGATAAATGATAAAATATTATTAATACAACATAATGAGTTTATTCATGATATTTTTAATAAAATTTTGTATTTTTGTTTTTTTATTATTTTGATGTTTTTTATAAAAAAATTGTTTTTTTCAAATGTTCATAGTTTAATTAATAATAATTTAATGATACAACCTCAAAAAGATAAAAATGTAGTTGTGAATCAAAAAAAAGATATCATTTTAAATAAGGATAGTTCTAAAAGAGAACATGACACAGTTAATAATTTTCATTATTCAAAAAAAGATGATTTAATATCAAAAAATAGTACTGATGAGGTTACAAAAATTATTCGACAATGGATGAATGACAACAATGAATCTTAATGGAATACAGAAATGTATAGCTTTACTTTTATCAATGGATATTAAAAAAAGTTTAAAAGTATTAAAAAAATTAAATTTAAAAGAAATAGATCATTTAGTTTTATATAGTTTATCTATGCATTATATGGAATATGAAAAGTTAAAAAAAATATTTGTTCAATATAAATTTTTATTTGATACATTTTTTGATTTTAATAAAGAAAAAAAAGATTTTTATCTTAACAAATTAAAGAAAAAAATGTTGACAAAAAATTTATTGAAATCATATCAAGAAATAGAATATGATATTCGATTTAAAAAAAATATTACATCATTAAATGAAATGAATATTAATGTTCTTTTTAATCTTATTAAAAATGAACCTTTAAAAATTGTTTCTATAATTTTAGTAAAATTACATCGCGCAATAGCAGCAGAAATATTATTACTTTTCCCTACATCAAAACAATCTGATATTATTATTCATATTACTGAATATAATAGTTTAAGTATTAATTTAAATAAAGAATTTAATGAAATTGTGGAATGTTTGTTAGAATATCATCAATCTTATTTATTAAAACAAAAAGGACTTAATATCGTTTTAGAAATCTTAAAAATTATTAAATTAAAAAATAATAAAATTTCTTTAATTAATATTGAAAAAAAAAATGAAGAATTGTCAAAAAAATTAATGATTAATTTAATAACATTTGATGATTTTTTTGTGTTACAAAAAAAACATATTAATAAAATTATTGATCTTCTAACAATAGAAGATTTATATATATCTTTATATAACCAGAAACAAGATTATAAAAATTATATTATGCAATTTTTAACAAAACATCAATATTCTGTATTTCAAGATTTTTTTTATAAAAAAAATGTTTATACTCCTCAATTAATTAAAGAAAAACAAAATTTATTTGTTACATGTATGAAAAATATGATTATTTCTAATGAAATTAAAATTATAGAATTGGAGAAAAATCATGAAGGATATTTATGATAATAAATGGAAACAATGGTGTCCAGAAGAATTGAACATTTTAAATGATTGTACTAATAATAGTGATTGTAAAAAAAACAATAATATTTTTATATTACATAAAAAAAAAATAGATCAAATAGAGTTAAATAAAAATATTTTTCAAGAAAAAAAAATATTAAAAGCAATGAAAAAACAATTTCAAGAAGGTTTAAAAGAGGGGGAAATTATTGGTTTTGAAAAAGGTAAAAAAGCAGGAATACAAAATTTAGTACAATTAGAACAAAAAAAGTATAGCAAAATAGAAAAAATATTCTTGAATTTTCAACAATCTTTAGATCAATTAGATTCTACTTTTGCAGATTTTTTATTAGAATTATCTTTGGTAGTTTTCAAAGAAATTATAGGTATTACTCCGATTTCTAATCGGGATTTTTTATTAAATACTATAAAAAAAGTGATTTTTCATGAATTTACAAATGCATTACATAAAAAAATTATCTTACATCCTAAAAATAAAGTCTTAATTGAAGAAAAATATAATTCTTTAATAAAATTATATAATTGGAATATTGAATATGATATGAGTATTGATGTTGAAGGTTGTAAAGCGGTAACTAATTTAGGTTGTAAAGATAAAACATTATCTAGTTTATGGAAAGAACTGTATCGTATTGCTCAATTTGAGGAATAATTATGTTGCATCGATTTGATAAATGGATGTATAAAATACGTGCTTTTTCTCATAGAATTAAAAATTTTTCTAAAATTTCTCAATATGGATATGTGACAAGTTATACTGGTTCAGTATTAGAAATTGAAGGTATTTTTTTTCCTGTTGGTTCGCAATGTATGATAGAAGTACAATGTCATTCGCAAGAAATATGTTATGTATTAGCAGAAATTATAGGATTTAAAAAAAATACGATGTTTGCAATACTTTTAAAAGATGTTTCCGGTTTATTTTTTGGGGCTAAAGTTTATCCTAAATGTACAGATAATAATATACATTTTTTAGGAAAAATGTTACCAATAGGATATAATTTATTAGGAAGAGTGATTGATTGTTTTGGTAATCCATTAGATGGATTAAATAAAATAAAAACAGAAGTATATACTGATATTAATCAATTTCACATTATTAATCCATTCAAAAGAGCCCCAATTGATAGTATTTTGGATACTGGAATTCGATCTATTAATGCATTGTTAACTATTGGTAAAGGTCAAAGAATAGGTTTATTTGCAGGATCTGGCGTAGGAAAAAGTGTGTTATTAGGGATGATATCCAAATTTACTGATTCTGATGTTGTAGTAATTGGTTTAATTGGAGAACGTAGTCGAGAGGTTAAAGAATTTATAGATGATTTAATCAATAGTGTGAATATGAACAAAATTATTGTTGTAGTAGCTCCTGCTAGTGCTCCATCTGTATCTAAGATACAAGCTGCATTGTATACTGTTTGTATTGCAGAATATTTTAGAGATAGAGGAAAAAGTGTTTTATTAATTTTTGATTCTTTAACAAGGTTTGCTATGGCACATCGAGAAATTGCTTTATCTTTAGGAGAAATTCCATCTTCTAAAGGGTATCCTCCTTCAGTACTTTCTAAATTGTTATTTTTTATAGAAAGATGTGGCACTGGTAAACATAATGAAACTGGTACTATTAGTGCTTTTTATACTATTTTAACGGAAGAAGAGGGATTAATCGATCCAGTGGCTGATACAGCAAGATCTATTTTAGATGGTCATATTGTTCTTTCTAGGAGTTATGCTGAATCTGGTTATTATCCAGCAATTAATATTGAAAAATCAATTAGTCGGACTATGTTCAATTTAGTTAATAAGGAACATTTTAAAAAAGCTTGTTATATAAAGCAATTAATATCTTCATATAATCGTAATATTGATTTAATAAATATTGGAGCATATGTTCACGGAACTGATGTGATATTAGATCATTCAATAAAATTGTGGCCTAAATTATTAACTTTTTTAACACAAAATATGCATGAAAAAAGTTCATATCATAGTTCTTATCAACAATTAATAAAAATTATTGGATAAATAATGATTTTTATTATAATTTTAATTTTAAATTCAGGAAATAATATGATTACGAAAAAATGTTTAAAGATTTTGAATAATATAAATATAAAAAAAATTTTTAATATAATAAAAAAAATAAATTATTTTTCTTTGCATAAAAAAAATTGTTGCAATTCTATTGTAAATTTAGAAAAATATCAATTAGAATATCACAATATTTCTTTTCAAGAAAAAAAAAATGGAATAACAAATATAAAATGGCATAGTTTAAATGATTTTTTAATTATGTTGGAAAAAAATATTCGATTACAAAAAAAAAATAAAAATTTGTTACAAAAAAAAATTGATATTTATTTAAAACAACTTATATTTGTAAAAAAAAATGAGATGATATGGAAATTTTTGTTAAAAAAAATGAAGGACACATTTTTATTAAACAATGAAATTCAAGAACAAGAACAATTAGAAGAGATGAATTTATTATTTTGTGTTAAAAATGTTATGTAATGTTATACAACAATAATATTGTTTTTAAATTAATTAAAATAAAATTTTTATGTATAAAAGATTGAAGCTATGAATAAAACTATTTGTTATCAAGATGAAACTTTTGTTGTAAATATTATAAAAAATAAAAATTTAGATTATATTGAAAAAAAAGAAGAAGATAATATTAAAACATTAATAGATAAATCAAAAACATTTCAAGAAATTATTTATAATATAAATAAAAAGTATCATGAAAAACATTATTTAAAAAAAACAACGAATCAAATAAAAAAAAATAAATTTGTTTTAAAACATTATAATGAGAATCTTAAACAATTAAATCAAAATAATAATATAAATAACAAAGTATTAAGAAACAAAAATCATTTTATGAGAAAACAAAATATTAATCAAAATATTTTTTTTTATCACAAAAATGTTTTTTTAAATAAAAAAAAAATTTTTTTTGATTTATATCAAATGAATAAAAAGTACAATTTTTACAATGACAATGTTAATGTTAAAAAAGTTAATTTTAATTGTTATCATAATAAAAATAACATTCAGCAATCATATTTTTATTTATTTAAAACATATTTTTTAGATAAAAAAAAATATTTTGTTCTATATGATTATAAAGAACAAATAAATAATGATAACTTTTTATTATTACAACATTTATTAAA
>NZ_CP034852.1:74202-201090 GCF_005080825.1 Buchnera aphidicola (Thelaxes californica)
AAAAAAAAAGTTCAAAAATATTTTAATCTTAAAATTAAATTTTTATATTCAGATGTACGTATTAACACTAGTATGAAGTATATATATCAACTTTTTTTTTCAGATAAATTTTTTAAAATTCAATTAAATTTTGGAACAGAAATAATATTAGTATTATTTTCAATAAATTTAATTAAAAATATGATTGTAAATATGACTGATTCTATTTTAGAATCAGATTTTAATGTTCAAAAAAATTGTCATAATTCTCATACTATAAATTTTTTTAATAAAAAAATTGTGTTTATTTTAACTGAAATATATTGTTTTTTTTTAAAAAAGTATATTTTTACAGAAAATATACAATATACTTTTCAATGGATTTTAAATAAACAAGATTTTGCTTGTTTCAACTATACAAGTAATTGTATTCAAGTACGTTATGATATTACCATTAATAATGGAAAAGAAAGTTTTTTTATATTTTTTCCTATATCAAGTATAAAAAAAATACATACAGTTAATGTGGTTAATTTTGATAATATTCAAAAGAATGCTACAAAAAATAAGTTAAGTGTTAGTAAAATATATAATATAGATATAGTTTTAAATGGATATTTAAAGCATTTTCATTGTATTTCATCCAATGTTAGAAAATGGCAAGTAGGTGATATTATTCCAATTATTTCTCCGAAAGAAATGTATTTAACAGCGAATGGTCAATTAATTGCTTCTGGTAAATATTGTAAAAATCAAACATTTCATGCTTGTTGTTTACAGAAATTTTATTAATATATTTGAAAGTAAAAAGTAGGATGTGATATATGCAAGATTTCAATAATACAAATGAAGAAAAAAAAAATGTACAAAATAATAAAATAAGTAAAAATCTAACTCCAGAAAGTTTTGATTCTTTACACAATCAGTTAAATTTAGAAAAGAATAAAAATGGAGATAAATTAAACGATAGCGATATTACAAATAATAATAGAATTTATATTGATAATATTCCATTAAAAATTACAATTGAACTGGGAACATTAAAAATGCAAATTAAAGATTTATTACATTTAAAGAAAAATTCTGTACTTACTTTAGAACAAGAAATAGGTAGTCCTTTAAATATTTTAATTAATAATCATGTTATTGCTCAAGGAGAAATTGTTGTTATTGATAATAAATATGGTATACGTATTATAAATATTATGCATTCTATTTAATTATGTACGATTTTGTAATCAAAATTATAAGTATATTTTTTTTATTTATTTTTTATAAACATATATAATATTTAATTGAAAAAATAAATATAAAAAACTATATAATTATTGTAAATGTAAATATGGAGTAATTAGATGCAATATCAGTATATTGTAATGTTGCTTACATTATTGCTTTTTCCTTTATGGAGTTTTGCGAGTCCTATAGATGTTATTAATGAATTTTTACAAGGGAAGAGTCAGTTAGGATCTTCATATTTTCCTTTAGAATTATTAATATTTTTAAGTTCATTAAGTTTTATTCCAGCTTTTATTCTTATGATGACTAGTTTTACGCGTATTATTATTGTTTTTGGTTTATTAAGAAACGCTTTAGGTACTCCATACTCTCCTCCTAATCAAATTTTAATCGGTTTGTCTTTATTTTTAACATTTTTTATTATGAACCCTGTTTTTGAACAAGCATATCAGGAATCGTATATTCCTTATTCTCAAAATAAAATAGATATGATTGAAGCTGTAGATAAAGCAATATATCCTTTTCGTAATTTTATGTTAAAACAAATTAAAGATTCTGATTTAATTTTATTTGCAAATTTGTCTAAAATTACAGTCTTAAAAGATAGAGATTCTGTTCCTATGAAAATTATATTACCTGCTTTTATGACCAGTGAAATAAAAACAGGATTTCAGATTGGTTTTTCTATTTTTCTTCCATTTTTAATTATTGACTTATTAGTTGCTAGTGTTTTGATGTCTTTAGGAATGATGATGGTACCTCCTTCTACTGTATCTTTGCCATTTAAGTTAATGTTTTTTATATTATCTGATGGATGGAATTTGTTAATTCGTTCTTTGTTTTATAGTTTTCATACTTAAATAAACATTTTTTTTATTGTATTTTTTTGACAATTTTTCAATATTAGGGATTGATATGACAGAATATACAGTTATGAATATGTTTCATGAAGCAACAAAAGTTGCTTTACTTTTATCTGCTCCTTTATTAATTACTGCTTTAATTAGTGGTTTAATTATTAGTTTTATTCAAGCTATTACACAAATTAATGAACAAAGCTTGTCTTTTATACCTAAAATGATTTCAGTTTTATTAGTATTAACATTGTTAGGATCTTGGATGATTAATATTATTACGAATTATATACATGATTTATTTATTAATATACCATTTTTTATTGTGTGATCAATATGGAAAATATGAATAGTTTATTAGAATTAATGCATTTATCTATTTTTTTTATTTTGTCATTTATCAGAATTTTTTCTTTTTTTTTTTTTATTCCTATGTTTGGAGAAGAATTTTTAAATAATAAAATAAGATTTTTTTTTTCGTTATCATTAGGTTTTTCTATTTTTTTTATTATTCCTTTTCATAATCAATCATTCAATTTTATATTAATCATTTTTTTATCTTTACATGAATTATTAATTGGTTTTGTTTTAGGTTTTTTAATTAAATTAATTTTTTCTATATCAATTTTATCAGGAGAAATAATTAGTTCTCAAATTGGAATATCTTTTGCAAATTTTTTTGATTTTAATGCAAGAATGAATATTTCTGTTATTACACGTTTTTTAAATTTATTTAGTTTATATATTTTTTTATCATTAAATGGTCATTTATGGATAATTAATATTTTAATTCAAAGTTTTTATAAAATTCCAATTGAATTAAATATATTTAATACAAAAAATTTTTTAAAAATTGTTCAATTTATGAGCATTATTTTTTTGAAAAGTATGTTATTAGTACAACCTATCATAATATTTATGTTTACTTTAATGATAACCTTAGCTTTTTTAAACAGAATTTCTCCACAAATTTCTGTTTTTTCAATTTTTTTTCCTATGACAGTATTGAGTGGTTGTTATCTGATATATATTAGTATTCCGATATTTAATATTTTTTTTGAAAAAGTTTTTTTTGAATTATTTACTAACATTCAAAATCATTTTTTATTATTACATTAAGACTATAAAAAAATAAAAAACAATATAAATTGTAATTTTTTGTTTTTATTTTTTTATAGAATATTGTTATTAAAATAAATTATTTATTTTAATTTTATTTCATTATATAAGCAATGTTTTCTAATAAATGGATCATATTTTTTTAATTTAATTTTTTCTGGAGTGTTTCTTTTATTTTTTGTAGTTGTATAAAAATGTTTACTTTTTGTAGACAATAATTTTATTTTTTCTCTGGCTCCTTTTGCCATATTTTCACCTATTTATTTTTTTTTAGATAACAATTTCATTTCATTTAATACTACATTAATTCCTTTTTTATCTATATAACGCATTCCTTTTGTGCTAACTTTTAGTTTGATAAATTTTTTTTGTTCTGCAACCCAAAATCGATGAGTGTGAATATTTAACAAAAATTTTTTTTTTGTTGCATTCATAGCATGTGATCTATTGTTACCAAACATGGCTTTTCTTTTAGTAATTTGACAAATATGTGACATAATATATACCTTCTTATATATATAAAATTTTATTAATAAAAAAAGATATAATATATAATGTAAAATAAAAAAGATTTACATAAATATAATATATAAATAAATTAAAATAATTAAAATATATACATAATAGTGTTATGTATATAACAATTAAATCTTTTTAAAATGATATATTTATATTAATATAATGTGTAAAAAATATTTATATATTAATAAAATAATATTTAAATGGTTATTGAGCTTTATTTTTTTTTTGAAATCTTTCGTAAGATTGAATTATTTCTATTTTAGCAGATCTTTGATCGTTCCATCCAATAATTTTAACCCATTTTTTACTATCTAATTTTTTATAGTTTTCAAAAAAAAAGATGATTTGTTGTTTTAAATAATTAGAAATATCTTCAATATTTTTTATATTTTCATATTCTTTCGAGATGGATTTATGAGGTATCATCAAAATTTTACAATCTTCACCTTTTTCATCAATCATTTTCAACATACCTATTGGTGTACATTTAATTATAGAATTATAAAAAAGAGGGTATGGTGTAATTACTAATGCATCTAATGGATCTTTATCTAAAGATAAAGAATTATTAATGTAACCATAATTAGTTGGGTAAAACATAGTTGTAGGCATAATTCTGTCAACAGACAATAGTCCTGTTTTTTTATCTATTTCATATTTTATTGGAGATGATTGGTAAGGTATTTCAATTGTTACTAAAATATTTTCGGTATCGTACATATTATTACTCCCAATAAATATTGTATATTATAAAAAATATTTTTGTGTGATATGTTAAAAATGTAACAACTTAACATTATTAGAAATTAAATATTATGTATACTAATTTATGTCTGTTATTAAAAAAATTTAATAATATTCATTTAAGATTAAAAATAAAATGTTGAAATTTTTTTTACATTATTTAATGTTTATATAAAAATTTAAAAACAAACAATGATTAAAAATTTAATTGATGTAAGGAAAATATATGTTTAAAATTATTACTAAAAATGAAAAAACAACTAAATTAATTCAAATTATGCAATATATTTTAAAAAAAAAAAAAGTTGATTATGATGAAATAGAAGTGGTTATTTTTAAAAAAAAAGGAATGAGAATTTTAGTTAGAAATTTGCTAACTGAAAATGTTTCATTTCATAATGATATTAGCTTAACTATTACAATTTATCAAGGAAATAAGAAAGGCAGTGCTACAACTTCTGATTTAAGTTTTTATTCAATTGATCAATTAATACAAAAAGTGTTAAGTATTATATCGTATACTCAACGAGATAATTGTGCAGGGTTACCAGATTTATCAATGTCATTATGTACAACATCACAATCTTTGCAAACATTTTTTAATTACTCTTTAGATGTAACATTAGGAATTAAAATTGCATTACAAACTGAACAATCTGCTTTAAATTATGATACAAAAATTTCTAATAGTGAAGGATCTAATTTTGATAGTAATATCAATACATTTATCATAGGAAATAGTACAGGAATAATTAAATCTTATAGTTCATCTGTTTCTTCAATTTCTTCTGAAATAATTGCAGAAAACCATGAGGGTATGCAAAGAGATTATTGTTATTCTATTGTACCTGATCTCAATGATTTATTACTTAATATTGATACAGTTGGTAAAAAAAGTGCTCAAAGAGCGATTATGAAACTGTCTCCAAAAAAAATAAAAAGTACACAATTACCAGTTATATTTACATCAAATTTAGCATCTTCATTTTTTTATGATTTTTCTAAATCTATTAATGGATATAGTGTATATCGACAAACTACTTTTTTATTAGATAAATTGGGAAAAAAAATATTTCCGGAATGGTTAAATATTATTGAAAATCCATTTTTATTTAAAGGACTAGGAACGCAACCTTTTGATGAAGAAGGAATAAATAAATCAATACAAAATATTGTGTATCAAGGTTACTTGTCTACTTGGTTGTTGGATACTTATTCCTCTCGTAAATTGAATATGGTAACTACAGGTAATTGTGGAGGAATTTCTAATTGGGTTGTTAGTTTTGATAAACATATTACTTTTAAAAATTTAATTACGTATATGTATTCAGGTTTATTAATTACTGAATTAATGGGTAGTGGAATAAATATGATAACAGGAGATTTTTCTTATGGAGCTACAGGATTTTTAATAAAAAAAGGGATTATACAACATGCTGTTAGTGAAATTACACTTTCTGGAAATTTAAAAAATATGTTTTTAGGAATAGTAAAAATTAGCAGTGATATAAATATTAATCATAGTATTCGTTCAGGTTCAATTTTATTTGATAATATTCGTGTTTCTGGAATATAAAATATTATATAATTTTATTATTAATGTTAGAAGTTGACTAATAAGCCGGGTTCTGTATTAAACAGTCATTAATCTAGATTAGTAATCACTTACTAATTCAAGCAGCCTACCCGAATTTTTTGAGCTAGGGCTTTGAGCTATAAAATTCTTATTTGGCCTTGCTCCAAGTGGAGTTTACCTTGCCATATATTGTTACCAATTATGCGGTGTGCTTTTACCACACCATTTCACCCTTACCTTAATTTAAATATAAAAAATTTTAAAATTTATATATTTTTTATTACAATATATAAAAAATTAGGCGGTATATTTTCTGTGGCACTAGTCGTAGATTTACATCTCCCAGGTGTTACCTGGCACTTTAGCCCTAGGAGCCCGGACTTTCCTCTCCTAAAATATTTTTTAAAAAATTAGCAGCGACTGTCTTAGTCAACTTCATTACTATATTATATAGTAAGGTTATCTTGGTGTCATTTTTTTATTTATTTTTTAAAAATATATTTATATAAAAAATTTTTTTTTAAATTATGAATTTTCGAAGTATAATAGGCTGCTTTTTGCGTAGTTAAAACGTTTTTTAAAATATTAAAAGTATGCAAAATTTTTACGTTATTGTTTTTTTTTTTTTTTTTTATTATACCTTGAATTAACAGTACTATTTCTCCTTTTAGTATAAAATTATGATTGTTAATTAATTGAATAGCTTGTATTACTGGCATTCTAATAATAGATTCCCAGATTTTGGTTAATTCTTTTACAATTACAATATTTTTATCTTTACCTAAAATTTGCTGTATATCTTGTAAAGTAAATAGTAATCTATGAGGTGATTCATAAAATATTGTTGTTCTTGTTTCATTTAATAATAATTGTATTTTTTTTATACGAGCAATTTTACTAGAAGGTAAAAAACCTTCATAAATAAATTGATTTGTTGGTAATCCAGATGCGATTAAAGCAGTAATAATAGCACATGCACCTGGAAGTGGCACAATTTTAATATTTTGATATAGTAAACATTGTTGTAATAAATAAAATCCAGGATCACTGATCATTGGTGTTCCTGCATTAGATACTAATGCAATATTTTTTTTATTTTTTAGATAATTAATTATTATATTAGTTTTATTTTTTTCATTATATTTATGTAACGATATTAATTTATTATTTATATCGTATGTTTGTAATAGAAATTGAGTATGACGTGTGTTTTCTGCAGCAATACAATCAACAGTTTTTAATATTTTTGTGGCTCTATATGTCATATCAGACAAATTTCCTATAGGAGTGGGAACTATATATAAGATTCCTTGTTGTTCATTTATGTTCATTTGTCTTCTCAAAATTATATATTTTTATTAAATATTATATAGATAATAATTTGATTTTTAAAAAAATTAATACACATATAATGTTATAGATATTTTAAAAAATATTTAAACAAAAATATTTTATGATTATTATAATAATAAGGTAACAATAGTGAAAAGAGTAGTTATTACAGGATTTGGAATTGTTTCTAGTATTGGAAATACTGAACAAGATATTGTTCAGTCTTTACAAAAAGGGCGATCAGGAATACAATTTTCTCAAAAAATGAAACAAAAAAAAATGAAAAGTCAAATATGGGGAAATCTGAATTTACATAATATTAATGTTTTAATTCCTAATAATATATTAAAATATATGAATGATGCAATTAAATATACATATTTATCAATGCAACAATCTATTATAATGTCTTGTTTATGTCCTACATTATATCGTAATAATCCTAGGGTGGGATTAATTGTAGGATCTGGTTCTATTCCAATGAAATCTTGTATGTTAAATATTAACAATATACCAAAAAATAAGTATGGAAAGATGCGGATGAATCCATATTTTATGATTAATTCTATGCCTTCTGGAATTTCTGCAGTACTTTCCACTATTTTTAATATTCAAGGAATATCATATACGATGAGTTCCGCGTGTACTACATCTTCACATTGTATAGGACACTCTTTTGAATTAATTAAACAGGGAAAACAAGATATTATTTTTGCCGGTGGAGGTGAAGAATTAAGTTGGGAATTAGCATTAGCATTTGATTCTATGAGAATATTGTCTAAAAAATATAATTGTCAACCTAGTAATGCTTCTCGTCCATATGATATTGATCGAGATGGTTTTGTAATTTCAGGAGGAGGAGGAATAGTTATTTTAGAAGAATTAAACCATGCTATTTCTCGTTCAGCAAATATTTATGCAGAAATTATAGCATATTCATCTGTTTCTGATGGATTTAACATTACTACTCCTTCTGATAGTGGAGCAATATTATGTATGAATAAAGTCTTAAAAGATATTCATTGTCCTATTGATTATATTAATACACATGGAACTTCTACACAAATAGGAGATAAAAAAGAAGGTCAAGCGATATACGAAGTGTTTAAAAAAAAAAAAGTGTGTCAACCTATGTTATCTTCTACAAAATCCATTACAGGTCATGCGTTAGGAGTATCTGGAGTGCATGAATTAATTTATTGTATATTAATGCTAAAATATAATTTTTTAGCTCCTAATATAAATATAAAACACTTAGATCCTTTTTTTCATCATTTAAATATTATTAGACAAACTGTTTATAAAAAAATATATACTATTATGTCCAATAATTTTGGTTTTGGAGGAACTAATGTTGTATTAATTATAAAAAAATATAATCATACGATATGATAAAAATCATAGTTTTTTGTGTAAATTATTTACATACATTTATATAATAATAAAAGTTGTAATTTTACAAATTATATATTTATTATAAATTGAGGTAATTAAAAATGAATCAATTAGATTATTTAAAAAAAATGAGTATTGTTGTTGCAGATACAGGTGATATTATTTCCATTAAAAAATATCAACCTCAAGATGCAACTACAAACCCTTCATTAATATTAAAAGCTGTAGAATCTGGTATGTATAATCATTTATTACAAACAGCAGTAACATATTCAAAAAAAATAGGTGGTACATATCTTATACAATTACAAAATGCAGTAAAAAAATTATCTGTTTTAATTGGAATAGAAATATTAAACAATATACCTGGTCGAATTTCTACTGAAGTGAATGCAATGTTTTCATTTAGTTATGAAGATTCTTTAAGAGAATCTCGCGATATAATTAATTTATATGAGGAATCAGGTATTAATCGTTCAAGAATATTAATTAAATTAGCTGCAACATGGCAATGTATTTGTGCAGCGCGTGAATTAAAAAAAGAAAATATTCAATGTAATTTAACATTATTATTTTCTTTTGCGCAAGCAAAAGCTTGTGCTGATGCTCAAGTATTTTTAATATCACCTTTTGTTGGAAGAATTTTTGATTGGTATAAAAATAAAAATTTACTACCATATTATTCAATAGATATTGATCCAGGAGTATTATCTGTAAAAAAAATTTTTGATTATTATAAAAAAAATCAATATAAAACAATTATAATGGCAGCTAGTTTTCGTACAATAGAGCAAGTATTAGCATTGTCAGGATGTGATTATTTAACAATTTCTCCGGAATTATTACAATCTTTAAAAGAAAAAAAAACTATGATATCGCTTCAATTAGACAAAAATTCAGTTAATAGTTCAAAAATTATTCCTAAATTTTTATTTACAGAATCTGATTTTTATTTTGAACACAATCAAGATGCAATGGCTGTAGAAAAATTATCTGAAGGTATACGTCAATTTGTTTTTGACCAAAAAAAATTAGAAAAAATATTATCACAATATATATAAATATTTTTATATTATGTTACTTGTATATATAAAATTGTCTTAATAAGGAAAATGTATGTCTTTAATTTTAAAAAAAACTGCTAATGCTTTACGTATGTTAAGTATTGATGCTATTGAAAAAGCACAATCAGGTCATCCTGGAGCTCCTATGGGTATGGCGGATATTGCTGATGTATTGTGGAGAAAATTTTTAAAACATAATCCAAAAAATCCAAAATGGAGTAATCGAGATAGATTTATTTTGTCGAATGGTCATGCTTCAATGTTATTGTATAGTTTATTGCATCTTTCAGGTTATGATATTTCTATAGAACAAATAAAAAATTTTAGAAAATTAAATTCTATTACTCCTGGTCATCCTGAATTTGGACATACTCCTGGAGTAGAAATGACTACCGGACCATTAGGTCAAGGTTTAGCAAATGCTGTTGGAGTAGCAATTGCGGAACGTACTTTTGGAGCTTATTTTAATAGACCAAATTATTCAATTGTAGATCATTATACTTGGGTTTTTGCTGGAGATGGTTGTTTGATGGAAGGTATTTCTCATGAAGTAGCTTCATTAGCTGGTACTTTAAAATTATCAAAATTAATTGTTTTTTATGATCGTAATAATATTTCGATTGATGGTGAAACAAAAGGATGGTTTACTGAAGACGTTGCAAAACGTTTTAAAGCCTATCATTGGAATGTTATTGATAATGTTAATGGTCATGATTTTAATAATATATATCAAGCAATTCATCAAGCAAAAAAACAACAAAAAAAACCTTCTTTAATTATTTGCGATACTATTATTGGTTATGGTTCTCCTAATAAAAGTGGAAAAGAAGAATGTCATGGTGCTCCTTTAGGTGTTGATGAAATATTATTAACAAAAAAATTCTTAAATTGGGAATATGAAGCATTTTATGTACCTACAGAAATATATTCTAAATGGAATTTTCATGATCAAGGAAGTAAATTAGAAAAAAATTGGAAAGAATTATTTACAAAATATAGTATAGAATATCCAGAATTATCTAATGAATATAATAGAAGAATAAATGGTTTATTACCACAAACATGGGAAAAAAATAGTGAATTATATATACAAAGTATATGTAATCTTAACAATGAATTATCAACACGTAAAGCGTCGCAAAATATTTTAGAACAATGGGGTAAATGGTTTCCAGAATTAATTGGAGGTTCTGCAGATTTAGCACCTAGTAATTTAACTATGTGGTCTGGTTCACAATCAATTAAAGATAATATTTCAGGTAATTATATTCATTATGGAGTACGTGAATTTGGTATGACTGCTATTGCTAATGGTATAGCTAATTATGGAGGTTTTATTCCTTATACAGCAACATTTTTAATGTTTGTAGAATATGCAAGGAATGCAGTAAGAATGGCCGCTATGATGAAAATAAAACATATTTTTATATATACTCATGACTCTATCGGTTTAGGTGAAGATGGACCGACACATCAACCAATAGAACAATTAATTAGTTTAAGAACTACACCTAATTTAAATGTTTGGCGTCCTAGTGATCAATTAGAAACAGCAATATCATGGAAATCAGCATTAGAAAGTAAATATACTCCTACTGCTTTAATTTTATCACGTCAAAATTTAGTTCCAATTAATAGAAATAGTATGCAAATAAAAAATATTTATAAAGGTGGTTATGTATTACAAGATTTTAATGCTTATCCAAATTTAATATTAATTAGTAGCGGTTCAGAATTATGGATAACTATGTGTGCAGCAAAAATTTTAAGTAAAAAAGGGTACTCTGTAAGAGTTGTTTCTATGCCTTGTACTAATATTTTTGATGTTCAAAATCCAACTTATAAAAATTTAGTATTACCTAAAAAAGTAAATAAACGTATTGCTATTGAAGCTAGTTCATCTAATTTTTGGTATAAATATGTTGGTTTAGATGGTGTAGTGATAGGAATAGATATGTTTGGGGAGTCTGCTCCAGCTCCAGAATTATTTAAAAAGTTTGGTTTTACAATAAATAATATAGTAAAAAAATCTGAATTATTATTAAATAAATAAATGTTTTTTATAAAATTTTTAAAATTAATATATATAAAATATTTTTATTATTTTTTAAAAATATTTTGGATATTTTTAAAATTATTAATTTTACTTCAATTGTATAAATATACATATTATTATAATTTGATAGCTATTTTAAATATAATAAAAAAATGAAATTATTGTAATTAATTATAAAGGAAAAAGTTTTATGTTAAGTGATATTACTAAACTTACACAAGAATTAGTTCAAATTCCTTCTATAAGTCCTTATGATAAAGGTTGTCAAAAAATTTTAATAGATAGATTATTAAAATTAGATTTTAATGTAGAAGAAATAAATATTAATAATACAAATAATTTTTGGGCATATAAAGGATCAGGAAAGACTTTTGCTTTTTTAGGTCATACAGATGTTGTCCCTCCTGGTAATTTAAATTTATGGAATACACATCCTTTTCAAGGCATTATTAAAAATAATTGTTTATATGGTAGAGGGGCTGCTGATATGAAAGGTTCTTTAGCTGCGATGATAATAGCTATTGAACGTTTTTTTTTAAAAAATCATGGTTTATATAAAGGAAGAATTGCTTTTTTAGTTACTTCGGATGAAGAAGATAAAGGCATAGATGGTATTGCTCAAGTAATCAATATTTTAAAAGAAAAAAAAGAAAAAATTGATTATTGTTTAGTAGGTGAACCTACAAGTACTAATTATATTGGAGATATTATTAAAAATGGAAGACGCGGTTCCGTGAATATTGAATTAGTTATAAAAGGAATACAAGGGCACATTGCGTATCCTCATTTATCAATTAACCCTATTCATAAATCTTTACCATTTTTAGTTGATTTAATGAATAAAGAATGGGATCAAGGTAATCATAATTTTCCTCCTACTATGTTACAAATTTCTAATATTAAAGTAGATACTGAAAAAAATAATGTGACACCTGGTGAAATAATTATTAATTTTAATTTACGTACGAATGGTATTAGAGATATAGAAGATATTAAAAATAATATACAAAAATTATTATCTCAATATAATTTAAAATATTCTATATATTATAATATTTCAGCGAAACCTTATTTTACCAAACCTGGTATATTAATAGATATAGTGCAACAAGCTGTTTTTAAAGAAACTGGTAATTTTCCTAAAAATTCAACTTCAGGAGGTACATCTGATGGTCGTTTTTTATCCGATTTGGGATCTGAAGTAATAGAATTAGGTTTAATTAATCGTACTATTCATCAAATTAACGAAAACGTTCAATTATTAGATTTAAAAATATTATCTCGTATATATCAAAATATTTTAGAATTAATTATGGTTTAAATATTTGTTAATATAATTTAATACATTATAGTTTACTTAATGTTAAATATATTAGATATATACAATTATTTCTTTAATAACATACGTAGTAAAAAGATACTCCGTATGTTTTTTTACTTTTTATTCAGTTTTGATATATATTAATTGATTTTACATGTTTAAAAAAAAATTGATTTGTTTATATAATGTTATAAAGTTGTAATTTTAGTTTAACTAGAATTACATGTTTTAATAACAAATTGATTAATGATATTATTTAATATTTTTTTATTATCACTAGATAACATTGTTAATGGTAGTCTTAGTTTTGAATTTTCAATTAAACCTAATTTTTGAGCGGCCCATTTTACCGGGATAGGATTGGTTTCGATAAAAAGATATTTATGAAGAGGCATTAATAATTGATTAATTAATTGAGCATTATAGTAATCTTCTTTTAAAGCGATTCTACACATTTGAGCCATTTCTTTTGCTGCAATATTTGCAGTTACAGAAATTACTCCATCTCCTCCAAGTTTTATAAAATCTAATGCTGTTGCATCATCACCGCTTAGTAATAAGAAATTTTTTTTGATTAATGTTTTAATTTGATTAATTCTAGATAAATCTCCTGTTGCTTCTTTAATCCCTATGATATTTTTATATTTAGCAAGTTTAGCAATAGTTTCCGGAAGTAAGTCACATCCTGTACGTATAGGTATATTATATAGAATTTGCGGTAAACTAGTATTTTCAGAAATAGATTTGAAATGTTCGTATAATCCTTTTTGAGTAGGTCTATTATAATATGGTGTAACACTTAAGCATGCTGATATTCCTACATTTTCAAATTTTTGAGTTAAATTAATACTTTCTTCAGTTGCATTTGATCCTGTACCAGCAATAATCGGAATTTTTTTTTCTACTAAATCTACAGTACGTAATACTAAATTTATATGTTCTTTTTGACTTAATGTAGAAGATTCTCCTGTTGTGCCTACTGATACAATAGCTGAAGTATTATTTTTAATATGATATGTGATTAAATTTTTTAAACTTTTTGGGCATAATTTACCTTTTTCATCCATGGGGGTAATTAATGCCACTATACTTCCTTTAAACATTTTATTTATCTCTTGAAAAATAGTATTGTAATAAAACTAATATTTACTATTCTTAATAGTTATTAGTTTTTTTTTATTGTATAGTTTTAAAATTTTTATAAAAATATATTTTTTTATTGGAGTATATAATAATTTTTTTATAAAATTGTTTAAAAATATGAATTTATTTGTATTATTATATTTTTATTATGTATTTAAATAGTATTTAAATATATTTTTTTATAATATTATGTATATATTATATGTGTTTTTTCATATTAAAAAAAATTTGTATATTATATATTTATTTGAAATTTATGAAAAATATTTATATCAAATGTATGGAACATTATTAATGTAATTATATTTTTAGGTTATATGAAAGATATTTTTTGTTATTTTTTTAAAAAAAAATTTTTCATAAAAGTATTAACATGTGAACATTGTGCACGATATCTTAAAAAATGGTCCATTAAGATAATTGCTGTCATAGCTTCTGCTATTGGAACAGCTCTTAAACCAACGCAAGGATCATGTCTTCCTGTAGTGATTATTTTTGTTTCCTGATAATTTTCGTTTATTGTAGATGCTGGAATAGCAATACTTGAAGTGGGTTTTAAAGCGATAGTCAATATTATTTGATTACCATTGCTAATTCCTCCTAAAATTCCTCCTGAATGATTACTAAGATATTTTTTTGAAGACATTTCATCTCGATGTAAACTCCCTTTTTGTTCAACTACATTAATACCATCTCCTATTTCTACTGATTTTACTGCATTAATACTCATTAATGCATGTGCTAAATCTGCATCTAATCGATCAAAAACTGGTTCTCCAAGTCCAATAGGGACATTGTTTACTATTATTCTAATTTTAGCTCCAATTGAATCTTTATCTTTTTTTAATTGCTTAATAAAATTTTCTAATTCAACAATTTTTTTTTTATCTGCACAAAAAAATGGATTTTCTTTAATAAAAGATAAATTTGTTTCTTTACATTTAATTGGACCCATTTGTTTAAGATAACCTAATATTTTTATATTACAATTTTCTTTTAAATATTTTTTTGCTATTGCACCAGCTGCAACACGAATTACTGTTTCTCTTGCAGATGATCTTCCTCCTCCTCTATAATCGCGTATTCCATATTTGTAAGTATAAGTAAAATCTGCATGACCAGGACGAAATTTATTTTTTATAGATTGATAATCTTCAGAACGTGTATCTTGATTTTTTATATTTAGACCTATACTGGTTCCTGTTGTTTTTCCTTCAAATATTCCTGATAATATTTCAATAATATCATGTTCGCGACGTTGTGTAGTATATTTTGAATTTCCTGGTTTTCTTTTATTTAGATCTTTTTGTATGTCAGAACATGATAAATACATTCCAGGAGGCATACCATCGATAATTCCTCCTAAAGAAATTCCATGTGATTCTCCAAATGTTGTTACTTTAAATATTTTTCCAATAGTGTTTCCGGACATAAAAATTTTTCCTTGATATAAAGTATATACATTTAATATTTTTTATTTTTAATAATATTAACTATTTTAATATCGTTGAAGTTAAATATTATGTGTATAATAATTAATAATTTAATAAAAAAATTAAAATGAATTTTGTTATATATGTATAAAATACAACATTTTTATTATAAAAAATATTATGTTCGTTTAATATTCTTGAGGTATGAATGTAATTATGAATAAGATAATTGGACAATCTATATGTCCAGATTTTTTTTTATTTCGAGAGCATTGTACAGGAGCACGTGAGTTAGTACAAGATACTATTTTCCATATATCTTCTTCATCTCATTTAAAAAATAAAAAAAATGATAGTTTTAAAAAAAATTTAGAACAAGAAATACATACTTATTTTTTATCTAATTTTGTTAATGCTGTTAATTTTTCAACTAATCCGATTTGTTATTTACGTAATGGTGTAAGTCAAAATAAATTAAAAAATTTAAAAAAAGGTAAGTATCGTCCTGACATTTTTGTTGATTTACATGGATTAAATAAAAAACAAGCAATTTTAGAATTAAGCACATTAATATTTACATGTAAAAAAGAGCATTTATTTTGTGCTAATATTATACATGGACATGGAAAAAATATACTTAAAAACAATATTCCTATATGGTTATCACATCACCCTGATGTTTTAGCATTTTATCAAGATTCTGTATACCAAAATAAAAGTACTTCCATTATAGTTTTAATTGAATTATAAAATTATTTAAATAAAATAATAAAAAATTTTTTTTATGACTTAAATATATATTTAATTAAGTAATTGTATATTAACAACACTCTTTTAAAATAATTAATTTATTATATTTAATATAAAATTTATTAATAAATAATATTAAAATTGTATTTTTTAATTAAAATATCTTGATTGTTATTTTTTTTTGTATTATTTCTGATATATTTATAATAATGAATTATATAAAATAATTAATTTAATCAATGGTATGTATTTTTTTGTTTTTTGTTTAAAACAAATATTTAATTAATTCTTTGGTTATCTTATTTTTTTAAGCTATTTTTTTATTATTATAAAATATAATAAATAATATTTAAATTGTAACAATTTTAAATTGTGAGAATGTTTTAAAAATATGAATATCTATTTTAATAGATTAATACCATTATTCAATGATATATATGATAAAAAAATAGATTTTTGATTTTTGATAACATTTTTACAGGAATTTATAAACATGTCGATTAATAATAGATTGCGTATTGCAATACAAAAATCTGGAAGATTAAGTCAAGATTCAAAAAAAATGTTACTGAGGTGTGGTATTAAAATTAATTTAGATACAAATAAATTAATTGCATTTTCCGAAAATATGCCTATTGATGTAATGTGTGTAAGAGATGATGATATACCTGGTTTAATAATAGATAAAGTAGTCGATTTAGGAATAGTAGGAGAAAATGTATTAGAAGAAGAAATATTAAGACGTCAATTTCAAAAAAAAGATATATCTTATAAAATTTTGCAACGTTTAGATTTTGGAAAATGTCGGTTATCTTTAGGTATACCCATTAATAGAAAATATACATCTATACAAAATTTTTCTAATCTTAGAATTGCAACTTCTTATCCTTATATTTTAAAAAATTTTTTTGATGCAAAATCAATTATTTTTCAATCTTTCGTTCTCAATGGTTCTGTAGAAGTTGCTCCTCAAGTGGGATTAGCAGATGCAATATGTGATTTAGTGTCTACAGGAGCTACATTAGAAGCTAATGGTTTACGAGAAGTAGAGATTGTATATCGTTCTCAAGCATGTCTTATATCTCAATCAAAACATGTATCTTTTCAAAAAACAGCTTTAATTAACAAATTAATTACGAGAATTCGAGGTGTTATTAAAGCAAGAGAATCTAAATATATTATGTTGCATGCTCCTATTATTAAATTAGAAGAAGTAAAAAAACTGTTAAGAGGAGCTGAACAACCTACTATTTTAAAACTTTCTGGAGATAAAAATAGAGTAGCTATGCATATGGTGAGTAGTGAAACACTTTTTTGGGAAACAATGGAAAAATTAAAGTGTTTAGGAGCTAGTTCTATTTTAGTGTTACCGATCGAAAAAATGATGGAGTAAAATAATGAATATATGTAAAAATATATATTATTGGTCAAATTTAAATGCACAAGATAAAAAACAAATTTTATCTCGTCCTGCTGTGACTAATAAAAAACAAATTGCAAAAGATGTAGAAAATATTATACATACAGTCAAAAAAGAACGGAATCAAGCATTATATAAATATTCTAAATTATTTGACAATTTTACTATTAAAGATATTAAAAAAAAAAATATAGACATTATCAATTCAAAGAATTTGGTTTCTCAAGAATTTAAAAAAGCAGTACAAATTGCTAAAAAAAATATTTTTAAATTTCATAATTTACAAAAATTACATGAAATTGATATAGAAATTCAACCTGGAATACGTTGTCAAAAATTAATTCGTCCAATAGAATCTGTTGGATTATATATACCTGGAGGTACAGCTCCTTTAATTTCAACAGTATTAATGTTAGCTATTCCTGCGATGATTGCTCAAT
Source organism: Buchnera aphidicola (Thelaxes californica) (assembly GCF_005080825.1). Lineage (NCBI taxonomy): Bacteria > Pseudomonadati > Pseudomonadota > Gammaproteobacteria > Enterobacterales > Erwiniaceae > Buchnera > Buchnera aphidicola. Next base: position 92,590 of record NZ_CP034852.1, read on the forward strand.
GTAAAAATATTGTTTTATGTTCTCCACCTAAAATTAGTAATGAAATTTTATACTCTGCATATTCTTGCGGAATTGAAACTATATATGAAATTGGAGGAGCACAAGCAATAGCTGCTTTAGCTTTTGGAACTGAATCTATTAATAAAGTTGATAAAATTTTTGGACCTGGGAATGCTTATGTAACTGAGGCAAAATTACAAGTAAGTAAAATTATTAATGGTCCTAGTATTGATATGTTAGCAGGTCCTTCTGAATTATTAATCATTGCTGATGAAACATCAAGGGCAGATTTTATTGCTTTAGATATGTTATCACAATCTGAACATGGTTATGATTCTCAAATTATACTTGTTACTTCCAGTATTAATATTGCTGAAGAAGTAATAATTCACATAAAAAATTTTTTAAAAAATTCTGATAGAATAGATTGTATTAATAGTTCTCTTAATAATAGTAAAATTATTATTACTAATGATATTATGGAATGTATATTTATATCTAACCTTTATGCTCCAGAGCATCTTATTATTCAAACAAAAAATCCAAGGTCTTTATTAAAAAATATTATTAATGCTGGTTCTATTTTTTTAGGTTTATGGTCTCCTGAGTCTGCAGGTGATTATGCGTCAGGAACTAATCATGTTTTACCAACTTATGGATCTGCTCGTTCTATATCAGGATTAGGAGTATCTGATTTTCAAAAAAGCATGACAGTACAAGAATTAACTTGTTCCGGATTATCTAATATTGCACATACGATTGAAATTTTAGCTGAATCAGAACAGCTAATTGCTCATAAAAATGCTGTTTCATTCCGTTTATCAACAATTATGGATAACTTGAATGATGTTTGATTTATTAAAAAAGATAACAAAAAAAAATTTAAAAAATTTTATTCCTTATGAGTCAGCTCGAACATTAAAAAAAAAAGGTGATATTTGGTTAAATGCAAATGAGTTGCCACATGATATAAACATTAAAATACAACACAATATGTTAAATCGCTATCCAGAAAATCAACCTAAAGAACTCATTGAGCAATATGCTAAGTATTCTTATGTGGATTTTAATAATATTATTATTACTCGAGGTGCAGATGAAGGTATTGAATTATTAATGAAAGCTTTTTGTGAACCTAATATTGATGCTATTATTACTTTTCCTCCTACTTATCCAATGTATAAAGTGAATGCAGAAATAATGGGTATACAAAATCATGAAATATCTTTAATTAATGATCATTGGGATATTAATTTTATTAAAATTCAAAAAATTAGTAAAAATATTAAAATCATTTATATATGTAGACCAAATAATCCTACTGGACATATAATTAAATTAAATACAATAATTTTTTTATTAAAATTTTTTATCAAAACCGCTTTAGTAGTTGTAGATGAAGCATATATTGAATTTTCTATAAAAAATAATTTATCATTTTTAATAAATGATTTTCCTAATTTAGTCTTACTAAGAACATTATCAAAAGCTTTTGGTTTAGCTGGTTTAAGATGTGGTTTTATTTTATCCAATGTCAAAATTATTAATGTATTAAAAAATATTATTACTCCTTATCCTATTGCTTCTGTAGTTTCAAATATTGCTGTACATTTTTTAAATCAAAATATGATTAAAACTATGCAACAACGTGTAAAAAAAATAAATGAAACAAAAGTATGGTTTATTCAACAATTAAAACATGTTAAATATATAAAAAAAATATTTAATAGTGAAGGTAATTATGTTTTATTAGAACTTTTCGAATTTAATTCTATTATTAATTATTTATCTCATTCTGGTATTGTTATTAGACCTCAAAATGATAAAATTTTGCTTCAAAATCATATTAGAATTTCTATAGGTACAAAAGAAGATTGTTTAGAAGTATTAAGAATATTCAAAGAATATAGCTTGTAAATAAATTTAAAGGAAAGGTATGTCGAATAATATATTATTTATTGATAGAGATGGAACAATAGTTTCAGAACCAACATTAGATTATCAGATTGATACTTTGGAAAAAATTGTTTTAGAACCTCATGTAATTACTACTTTATTAAATTTGAAAAAATTAGGATATTGTTTAGTTTTATTTACAAATCAAGATGGTTTAGGCAGTAATTGTTTTCCTTTTTATAATTTTTATAATACACATAATTTTATATTACAAATATTTAGATCTCAAGGAGTTATTTTTGATGACATATTAATATGTCCTCATAAACCAGAAGATAATTGTGAGTGTAGAAAACCGAAATTACAACTTTTGAAGGGTTGGATCATTAATAATTTAATTAATAAAAATAATAGTTATGTTATAGGTGATCGATTATCAGATATGAAGTTAGCACAAAATATTGGTATACAAGGTTTGCATTATAAACAACAATTTTTATCTTGGATAGATATTGAAAAAAAAATTACAAATCAAAAAAGATGTTTTTCTGTTTTTAGAAATACTAAAGAAACTAGTATTTGTATTAAAACGCACATTAATAATAATAAAGGTCTTAATATTATTACGACTGGAATTGGATTTTTTGATCATATGTTAGAGCAAATTGCTGTACATAGTGGTATTAATTTTGATATTCATGTTTTGAAAGGTGATTTAAATGTTGATGAACATCATACTGTAGAAGATACTGCGTTAGTTTTAGGAAAAGCATTATATAAAGTGATTAGATATAATAAAAAAAATAATCATCGTTTTGGTTTTATGTTACCAATGGATGAAAGTATTTCTCATTGTGTTTTAGATATATCGAATCGACCATATTTAGTATTTAATGTACAATTCAAAAATTCTACTATTGGAAATTTTCATACAGAAATGATTCAACATTTTTTTAGAACTTTAGTTTTTTCTATGAAAATTACTTTGCATTTTCAAGCTACTGGAAATAATGATCATCATTTATGTGAAGCATTATTTAAATCATTTGGTCAAACTTTAAGGCAAGCTATAAAACATTTAAAACATGATGTTTTATTAAGTTCAAAAGGAATTTTATAAATGAGTATAGTAATTGTTGATACTCATTGTGCTAACTTAGCATCTTTAAAATGGGCTATTTTAAAATTAGGTTATACTGTTGAAGTGACAAATAATCCTTCTATTATTTTAAATGCAAAAAAAATAATTCTTCCTGGAGTTGGAACTGCTCGGGAAGCAATGAAACAATTAACTTTACATAATTTATCTGAAGCTCTTTGTATATGTACACAACCCGTACTTGGAATTTGTTTAGGTATGCAATTGTTTGGATCATTTAGTTCAGAAGGAGGAATAGTTAAAGGTTTAAATATTATTAATTCTTCTATTCGTGTATTTAAAAAAAATATTTATCCGATTCCACACATGGGATGGAATACAATTTCGATTAAAAAAAAATGTTCTTTGTTAAAAGGAATAACAAATATGGATCGTTTTTATTTTGTTCATAGTTATATTTTTCCTATGATGAAATATACGCTTGCTAGCACTTATTATGGAGAAGACTTTAGTTCCATTATTCATTTTAATAATTTTTATGGAGTACAATTTCATCCTGAAAAATCAGGAGTAGTAGGATCAATTTTTTTAAGAAATTTTTTGGAGTTATAGTAAATGATTATACCAGCTATAGATTTGTTAAATGAAAAGATTGTTCGATTATATCAAGGAAATTATACGGAAGTTTTACATTATTCATATCAATTAAAAGATTTAATTGATTTATATTCTTTAAATAATATACAAAGACTACATATAGTCGATTTGCAAGCAGCTATGAATCCTCATAATAAACAACATCGTTTTATTGAATCTCTTTTTCAATTTATCAATATTCCTATACAAATTGGTGGTGGTATTAGAAATGATAAAGATATAGAATTTTTTTTAAAATATGATAATACTCGAGTAGTGATCGGTTCTGCAGCAACGAATAATATTAATGAAGTAAAAAATTGGTTTAAAATATATACAGGAGAAAAAATAGTATTAGCATTAGATATACATATTCAAGAAAATAACAAAAAGTTAATTTATACACATGGATGGAAAAAAAAATCTATTTTTGTATTAGAAGAATTAATAGAAATATTTTCAGAATATGGATTAAAACATATTTTATGTACTGATATTTCTAAAGATGGTACATTACATGGACCAAATTGTAAATTGTATAATGATATGACTAAGCAATTTCCTCATTTATGTATTCAAGCATCAGGAGGTATTGGTTCAATATCTGATATTATTAAAGTAAAACAAACAAAAGTCAACAGTGTAATTATAGGAAGAGCTTTATTAGAAAATAAATTTACAATTAAAGAGGCAATAGAATGTTGGCAAAAAGAATAATTCCTTGTTTAGATGTAAAAGATGGAATTGTAGTTAAAGGAATACAATTTAAAAATCATCAAAAAATAGGCAATATTCTTAAATTAGCTAAAAAATATGCAGATAATGGAGCAGATGAATTAGTTTTTTATGATATTACTGCATCTTCTAATAATACTTTATTAAATAAAAAATGGGTAGAACAAGTTGCTGAATTAATTAATATTCCTTTTTGTGTGGCAGGAGGTATTAAAAATATAAAAGAAGCAAGAACAATGTTATCTTTAGGAGCTGATAAAATCTCTATTAATTCTCCTGCTATTCATGATCCTTTTTTAATTAGCCGTCTTGCTGATACATTTGGTGTTCAGTGTGTTGTAGTAGGAATAGATTCTTGGTATAACACAATAAATAAACAATATCATGTTTTTCAATATACTGGAATTCAAGAAAAAATGATACAAACATCTTTATATACTGATGAATGGGTAGAAAAAGTACAACAATTAGGAGCTGGAGAAATTGTTTTAAATGTTATGAATGAAGATGGTAATCAAAATGGTTATGATGTAAAACAGTTAACATATATTAGAAATTTATGTCATGTTCCTTTAATTGCTTCAGGAGGAGCTGGGAAAAAAGAAGATTTTTATCATGTATTTAATATAGCAAAAGTTGATGGTGCTTTAGCTGCATCAGTATTTCATAAAAACATTATTAATATCTTAGATTTAAAACAATTTTTATTTAAAAATAATATTGAGGTTCGGTTATGTTAAATGATATAGACATTTTATCAAAAATTGATTGGAAAAAAACTAATGGAAATGTTCCTGTTATTATTCAAAATTATTTGTCAGGGGAAGTATTAATGCATGCTTACATGAATAATGTAGCATTAGAAAAAAGTATACAAGATCAAGAAGTTGTTTTAAACTCTAGAACGAAAAAAAGACTATGGAAAAAAGGAGAAACTTCTGGTAATTTTTTAAAAATAAAAAAAATTATTTCTGATTGTGATAGTGATTGTTTATTAATAATGGTTGAACCAGTAGGTGTTTCTTGTCATTTAAATCAAATTAGTTGCTTTTATTCCGATCATAATATTCATCGACCAATATTGTTTTTTTTACACTCTTTAGATAAATTAATTGAATCGAAAAAATCATTACAAGATCAAACATCTTATACTTGTAAATTATATAAAACAGGAATATCAAGAATTGCTCAAAAATTGGGTGAAGAATCAATTGAAACAATAATAGCTGCTGTACAATCTAATAAAAATAACTTTGTGAATGAAGCATCAGATTTAATGTACCATTATTTAGTACTTTTACATAGTAAAAATATAAATATATATTCTATTATATCTAATTTACAAAAACGTTTTTTAAAAAAAAAAACATCATCTTGTTAATGATATAAATATTTTTATTATAATTTTTTTTCTTATTTATTCTTTTGTTTTTTATAAAGTTTATTATGTTAATGATGTATAATTTTATTAAACATTTTATTTTATTAATATAAAAATATTATTAGGAAGAAATATGTTCAAGCAAAAAATCGGTGTTATTGGTATGGGAGTTATGGGATATAATTTATCTTTAAATATGGAAAGAAATAATTTTTCTGTTTCAATTTTTAATCGTTCATCACATAAAACTCAATCAATAAAGATAAAACATCCTCATCAGGATATTATACCTTTTTTTACTATTAAAGATTTTGTAAAATCTTTAGACAGACCTAGACGTATTTTGTTAATGGTAAAAGCTGGAAAAGTTACTGATGATATTATTCAATCTTTATTACCTTTTTTACAGCCTCAAGATATAATCATTGATGGTGGAAATAGTTTTTATAAAGATACTATTAGAAGAGAAAAAGCATTATCCAACAACAATATTTATTTTATTGGAGCAGGTATTTCAGGTGGAGAAGATGGAGCTTTGAATGGACCTTGTATTATGCCAGGTGGAACTGAAAAAGCGTATAATTTTATTAAACCTATTTTTCAAAAAATTGCTGCAAAATTAGATAAAGATTCTTGTGTTGATTATATTGGTCCTGATGGATCTGGTCATTATGTAAAAATGGTACATAATGGTATTGAATATGGAGATATGCAATTAATTGCAGAATCGTATTTTTTGTTAAAAATATTATTAAAATTAAAAAATGAAGACATTGCTGATATATTTGAACTTTGGAACAAAGGAGAATTAAAAAGTTATTTAATTGAAATAACTGCAAAAATTATAAGAAAAAAAGATAACAAAGGAAAATATTTGATAGATTCAATTTTAGACGTGGCTGAAAATAAAGGAACAGGAAGATGGGTAGTCGAAGCTTCTTTAGATTTAGGGGAACCATTAACTTTAATTGCTGCATCAGTTTTTGCTAGATATTTATCTAGTATGAAAGCTCAGAGAATACAGGCTAATCAAGTATTAAAAGGACCTATATGTCATCCAGTCATATTAAAAAAAAATATTTTTATTGAACAAGTTCGTCGTTCTTTATATTTAGGTAAAGTAATATCTTATGCTCAAGGTTTTTCACAATTACAACAAGCTTCAGACAAATATAATTGGAATCTTAATTTAAGTAGTATTGCTAATATTTTTCGTTCTGGATGTATTATTCGTGCTAATTTTTTACAAAAAATTCATGATGCATATTATAAAGATAAACATTTATTAAATTTAATTTTATCTCCTTATTTTTTAGAAATTGCTAATACATATCATGATGATTTAAGAAAAATTGTTATTTTATCTATTCAAAAAGGTATAAGTATACCTACTTTTCTTGCTTCTATTACTTATTACGATGGTTATCGTACTAATATTTCGAATGCTAATTTAATTCAAGCTCAAAGAGATTTTTTTGGTTCACATACTTATCAACGTATTGATAAGAAAGGAATTTTTCATACGGAATGGACTAATTAAATATTGTTATTTGTTTAAAATAAAATATATTAAAAATATAAATATATTAAAAAATATTTATAATTAATTAATAATTAACATTATTATTCCAGAATAGTCCAGAATATTATTCTGGAATGTTCATAAAATTTCAAATTATTATTTTATTAATTTAAGGGGGTACTATTAAATTTATGAGTTATACAAATTCTTTAGTTACTTGTGCTTTTCCTTATTCTAATGGTTCCATTCATTTAGGACATTTATTAGAACATATTCAGGCTGATATTTGGGTACGATATAAACGTATGAGAGGTCAAAAAGTAATTTTTATTTGTGCAGATGATGCTCATGGTACAGCAATTATGATTCAATCTAAAAAAGAAAATATTACTCCTGAACAGTTGATTCATCGTACTTTAATAGAGCATAAAAATGATTTTTTAAATTTTAATGTTATTCACGATAATTATTATTCAACACATACAACAGAAAATTTGTTTTTTGTTAAAAAAATATTTTCTACGTTACAGAAAAAAAATTTTTTAAAAAAAAAAAATATATATCAATATTATGATATTAAAGAGAATATTTTTCTTCCGGATCGATTTATTAAAGGAACTTGTCCATATTGTCATACTAAACAACAATATGGAGATAATTGTGAAAATTGTAGTTCTATTTATACAGCGACTGATTTAATTGATCCTAAATCGATTTTGTCAAATACAAAACCTTTATTAAAAAAAACAGAACATTTATTTTTTGATTTACCACAATTAGAAACTTTTTTAAAGAATTGGATATATTCAGGAGTACTACAATCTTCTGTTTTAAATAAAATTAAAGAATGGTTTATAACAGGTTTAAAACCTTGGAATATTTCTAGAGATCAACCTTATTTTGGTTTTAATATTCCTAATTTTCCTAATAAATATTTTTATGTATGGATGGATGCTCCTATAGGTTATATAAGTACATTTAAAAATTTTTGTCATTATAACAAAGATATTAATTTTGAAGATTTTTGGAAAATTGATTCTCCTCATCAATTATTTCATTTTATTGGTAAAGATATTATTTATTTTCATAGTTTATTTTGGCCAGCAATATTAGAAGCTGCTGATTTAAGAAAACCAACAGGAATTTTTGCACATGGTTATTTAACAATAAATCAAAAAAAAATTTCTAAATCGAAAGGACCGATGATTTTAGCAAAAGATTGGATAAAATATTTAGATTCAGATAGTCTACGGTATTATTATGCAAGTCGATTATCTTCTAAAGTAGAAGATATTGAAATGAATTTAGAAACTTTTCATGAAAAAATTAATGCAGATATAGTGAATAAAATAGTAAATCTAGCATCTAGAAGTGCTTATTTTATTAATGTTTATTTTAAAGGATATTTATCAAAAGAACTAACTGATATACATTTATATAAAATATTAATATCAAGTTCAAGAAAAATTGAATCTTTTTTTGAAAATAGAGATTTTTCTTTGGTAGTTTCCGAAATTATAAAAATGTCAAATATTGCGAATCAGTATGTTAACACAGAAGCTCCATGGAATATATTTAATCTTAAAAATGATATATCAAAAAATCGAGTACAAAATATTTGTTCTTTATCTATTAATTTATTTAAAATAATTATAACGTGTTTGAAACCCATAATGCCAGATTTAGCTCAAAAAAGTGAAGAATTTTTGAATATATCTTTAAAATGGGAAGATATTGTACATCCATTATTAAATCATAAAATTGCTCTTTTCAAAAAATTATATAGTAGAATTAATAAAAATCAAGTTCATTTTTTATTAAAAACTTGTACTTTAAAATAATTTTTTCGTTAATGTGATTGTTTAATTTTATGAAACCAATGAATTTCCCAATTTTTTTTATTTATCTGATTTTGTTTTGTATAAAATAATCCAATTGCTCCAATAAATTCATCATCATAAAATAATAAAGGTATTTTATTTCTTTGCCAAGGGGGAATATTAAATTTTTGCCACATTTTTTTTATTGTTGTATGTTTTTTTTGATATATAAATAACATTTTTTTTTTTAAAAAAAAATTAATTTTAACTATTTGATTGTTTAGTGGGGCAGGAGGGAATATATTTGTTTTATTTTTTACATTTTTTTTTGAAATATACCCTATTTGTAATGGTAGTTTTAATATATTATAAGGTTTATTCCATATCATTGATGTATTTTTAATATTATAATTGTTAATAAAAAAATATATATTTTGTTTATATTTTTGAATTTCATAATTTTTTATTAACATAATAGGATTATTTTTTTTTTTATTTTTAATAACTTCAAAATATAATTTATTTAATTGATGTGTTGTAGGCATTTTTTTAATATGTAAAAAAAACCATTTTCTTAAAATAATATTATGTATTTCTATATTATATTTATTAATAAATTTAATATTTAAAGATAAATCTGAATTTAAATATTTTTTATATATATTTTTAATAAAATATTCAATTAAAAATTTATTTTGATGAAATAATTGAGATGTTTTATAACAACTATAAATAAAGTTTGGCCATTTATTTTCTATTAATGGAATTATTTTTTTTCGTAAAAAATTTCTATTATAATGTATATCGAAGTTAGAAGAATCTTCAATCCATTTTATATTATTTTCAATGGCATATTGGTATATTTTTTTTTTTGGCACATTTAATAAAGGTCGTAATAAAATATTATGAAACATGTAAGAACATTCTTTCATTCCAGAAAGACCATCTATTCCACTACCTCTTGTTAAAGCGAGTAGTAGTGTTTCACATTGATCATTAAGGTGGTGACCAGTTATTATTATTTCTTTTGGTTGAAGAATTTTTTGAATGATTTTTAATCGCGCTTTTCTCGCTTTTTCTTCTGTATTAGATTTTTCTTGAATTTTTTGATTTATTTCCTTATAAATTAAGTTTATATTATATTTTTGACATTCTTTTTTACAATGTTGATACCATGAATAAGATTTTGATTGAATTTTATGATTAATATGTAAAACTCTGAATTTATTTTTTTTTAATGTATATATTTTTTTTAATTTAATTATTAGATGTAACAGAACACTTGAATCAATACCACCACTATATAAAATTAAAAAAGAATAATTTAAATTAAAGTATTTTTTTATTTGATTAAAAATAATGTTTTTAAACAATGTCATATAAAAATATGTTTTTAAAGTTAAAGTAAGCCAAAATATGTTATATAAAAAATTATACGTCTGATCGGAATTGAACCGATGACTTCCACCATGTCATGATGGCGCTCTAACCTTCTGAGCTACAGACGTGTTTTTAAATTTGATTATAAATCTTTTTTTTATTAAATACAATAATATTAATTGTTTTAAATGCATTATATATTTTTATATATTAATTGTTTTAATTAAATATATTTTTATTTATTTTATTTTAAAAAATTTTATATAGGGACACAAAATGTTTACAGGAATTGTTATGGGTCAAGCAAAATTTATTTCATTTAAAAGAAAACAAAATTGTATTTCTATGAAATTAAAGTTTCCAATATCATTATTAAATGACCTAAAAATAGGAGATTCTGTATCTAATAACGGATGTTGTTTAACTGTTCAAAATATTGTTCAGAAATGTGTATTATTTGATATAATAGAAGAAACTTTACAGATAACCAATTTTAAATTTTTAAAAAAAAATTGTTTAATTAATATTGAACGAGCTTTAAAAATTAATAGTGAATTAGGTGGTCATTTAGTTTCTGGGCATATAACAGGAACAGTTATAATAAATAGAATTATTAATAATGAAATGAATAAAGAAATATGGATGGAATGTAAAAATTTTGCTTGTATGCAATATATTTTTGAAAAAGGATGTGTTTGTATAAATGGAGTAAGTTTAACTGTCGGTCGTGTTATTAATAATTTTTTTTCGGTATTTATTATTCCAGAAACATTTAAAAATACAAATTTTTTACATGCAAGAGAAATGGATTGTTTAAATCTTGAAATTGATTATATAACTCAAGTTACAGTAGATACTGTAAATAAACAATGTAAAGATTATTTAAAAAAAATTAATATAATATAATTTTTATATTTTAAATATTAATTAATTCAATATGTTTTATTTATTTGAAATATATTAAAATAATAAAGCATATTTTATATATACAATTAAATTATTTTTTCAATTTTTTTAATTTTATATTTAAATTAAATTAAACAAAATATAATCATATAAAATATTTTCAATATTTTTTAATATAATTTAAATATTATTATTCTAACTGGATTTTTATTTGTGATGATTCTTGAAATAGTTATACCAATTTTATCTCACCGATGTTTTTATTATATGTGTAATTCATATACGATCGTGCCTAAAATTGGAGTGAGAGTACAAGTTCCATTTAGAAATCGATTGTTAATTGGAATTGTATTACGATATCATAATAAATTTAAAATAAGTCATTTAATAAAATATAAATTAAAGAGTATCGATACAGTAATAGACACACATTCTTTATTTGGAACAAGTTTATGGAATCTTTTAATATGGTATTCTAATTATTCTCATATTTACCTTGGAAAAATTGTATTAAATATTCTTCCTTTATTATTAAGAAAAGGAATAATTTATACAAAAAAATATTTATGTTGGAGTATTACTGATTCTGGTAAAAAAAAATTACAATTACCTAGTAAATTGGGAAAAAAACAAATATTTACTTTATCTTTATTAAAGAAAAAAAATATTTATAATTTAGAAATAAAAAAATATAAAATTAGCAATGCTGTTTTATCTTCTTTATCTATTAAAGGTTTTTGTATATTACAGAAAACACATTATGTACAAAAAATTGTTTATGTTTTTCAGAGAAAACATTATCCTAATTTAAATATTTTGTTTTTAAAAGAGATAGAAAAAATTTTAAAAAAAAATAAATATACTTGTCCTTTTTATTTTTCAGATATAAATTTTCTACAAAAAGTAGAAGTCTATTTATTTTTATTATACTTAATATTAAATAAAGGACAAACTAGTCTTTTGATTGTTCCTTGTACGAATACAACTTTGGTGTATTATATTAAAAATTTTTTTTATGATAATTATGATGTTGATGTATTAATTTATGATACTAAGTTAAATGAAACAAAAAAAATAAAGATTTGGGATTTTAGTAAAACGTCTATTCCGAAAATTATTATTTCCACAAAAATGGGTATTTTTTTACCTTTAACAAAATTAGGATTAATCATTGTTGATGAAGAATGTGATTTAAATCATATTTATTATAATAAATTTATTTTTAATGCAAAATTAGTAGCTATAGAAAGAGCAAAAAAAGAAAATATCCCTATTTTTTTAACGTCTTCATCTTTAAGTATCACATCCTATAAAGAAATTGTAGAAAAAAGATATCATGAAATAAGAGTATCAGTTTTTCAAGAAAAAATTACAAAATATCATGTATATAAAAATACTTTAATTTATTTAAAGAAAGAGAGAAATATAGGAATTTATTCTGTTCAACTAATTAAAATAATAAGTAGACATCTTTTAAAAAATACAGTTATTTTGTTAATTTTAGAAGATAATAATATATTTTATAATCTATTGCAATGTGATAATTGTAAAAAAATGTTACAATGTTTTAGGTGTAATAATTATTATAAATTTAATAAAAGTTGCAATAATTTATTTTGTCCTTATTGTTTTTGTCAAGAAAACATTCCTAATTTTTGTATATACTGTGGTTTTTTTTCTTTTTCTGTTCGTTTATTTGATATAGAGTTAGCAAAAAAATATTTAAGTGACATTTTTCCAAATGTAAAGATATTATCTTTTTCCAAAAATATTACTTCTGAAGAAATTAAAAAAAATGTTGATAAAAATTATTGTTTAGATTTTTGTTCTTCAACAATTATTTTATCTACCCCTGATTTTGCAAATCGTTTTTTAATTAAAAATGTTTCTTTAGTGGCATTTCTATCTTTAGAAAAATATTTATATTCTAATAACTTCAGGTCTATTGAATATTGTGGAAAATTGTATTACAGTGTTCTGTTTGTTTTAATGAATTCAAAATTAAAAATAAGAACAGTTATTCAAACACCAGAAGAAAATTTTTTATTAACTACATTATTTAAAAAAAATTATTCTTATTTTTTAAATGAATTGTGTAAAAATAGAAAAAATTTATTATTACCTCCATTTCGTTATCACACAGTTATATGGTTTGAATGTATTCAAGAACAAGTTATCATTCTTTTCACAAAATATTTTAAAAAAATATTATGTAAAAAATTATTATTGTTTGCACCAGATTTAATAATTATTGGTCCGGAATTAATTAAAAAAAGAAAATATACAAATTGTTATTATTCAAAAATTTTATTTTCGTATTTTTCTATAACATTTTTACAAAATATTTTAGTTTTTTTTTCAAAAAAAATAAGTGTTCATTCACAATTTAAAGATATAAATTTTTTATTTGATGTAGATAGTGAAAAAAATTAAAAAATTTAATATAAAAAAATTTGTATCAATTCAATAATAAGAGTTTTATTTAATAACATTGATTTATTATAGGATTTTTTTTTACAATGAATATTATAGAAGAATTACATCAAAAAAATTTAATTTTTAATATTTCAAATAATCAAGATTTAATAAAAAAAATTAATGAGAAAAGTATTTCATTATATTGTGGTTTTGATCCTACAGCAGAAAGTTTACACGTTGGACATTTATTACCTTTGTTAGTGTTGAGGTTATTTCAAAAATGTGGACATAAACCAATAGTTTTAATTGGAGGAGCTACTAGCTTAATAGGTGATCCTAGTTTTAAAGAGAAAAAAAGAGAAGATATTTGTTTTGAAGTAATAAAAATTTGGGAAAAAAATATTGTTACTCAAATAAAAAAATTTTTAAATTTTAATCATCATTGTAATTCAGCATTAATAATAAATAATTATGAATGGTTTAATGAGATTAATTTATTAACCTTTTTAAAAGATATTGGAAAATATTTTTCTATTAATAGCATGATTAATAAAGAGTCAGTAAAAAAAAGAATTCAACGAATTGATCAAGGTATTTCTTTTACAGAATTTTCTTATAGTTTATTACAGGCGTATGATTATTTTTTTTTGTATAAAAAATATCACACTATTCTTCAAATAGGAGGATCTGATCAATGGGGAAATATTGTTTCAGGTATTAATTTAATTCGAAAAAAATTAAACAAACAAGTTTTTGGTTTAACTATTCCTTTATTTATTAAATCTAATGGAAAAAAATTTGGAAAAACTGAATCAGGAAATATTTGGTTAGATCCTAAAAAAACCACTCCATATGAATTTTATCAATTTTGGATGAATATCACTGATAGTGAAGCTTTATATTTTGCTAATATTTTAAATATTACTTCAATGCATGAAGTAAATACTTTTCAAAAAAAAGATAAAAATTTAATAATAGAAATGAAAAAAATATTAGCAAAAGAAATAACTATTTTAGTTCATGGAAAAAAAGAATATACAATAGCAAAAAATATTTCTAATAATTTATTTTCCAATAATATTATTGGATTAGAAGAATCAGATTTTCAATGTTTTTTCACAAATAGTTCTATTAAAAATATTCCTATCTTTTATTTCAAATATGTAGATAATATACAGTTAAGAAAATTATTAACAGAAGTAAAGTTGTCTACTTCTTGGAAACATGCTTCTAATTTAATTGTATCTAAAGGAATTAAAATTAATGGAAAAATAGAAAGTAATTCTAATTATTTTATTACATGTAAAGATGTTTTATTTAAAAAATATACTATTTTATGTAAAGGTAAGAAAAAATTTATACTTGTAAAATGGATATAAAAATGAATTTTATAATTTCATTTCAAAACTTTCTCCACAACCACATGTACTTTGTGTTTTAGGATTAAGTATTTTTATTTGTTTATTTAAACCTTGTTGTACAATATCTATTGTTGTTCCTTCAATTATTTTACATATTTTTAGAGGTATAAAAAAATTTATTTTTTTTATGATAATTTTTTTATTTTTTTGTTCAGAAAAAAAATTTTTATTACTGTTTTTGTAAATTAATTCGAAAGTATATTTAAATCCTGCACATCCTGATTTTTTAATATTGATTAAAATTCCAATATTATTTTTTTCATTTTTTTTTATTATTGAATATATATATTCATATGCCGGCTGAGTAACTGTAATTATATTCCATTCCATAATATTTTACACATATTTTATTTTATTAAATAAATGTTGAATATTTATTTAGTATACATTACCCTAAATAAATTATATTTTAATGTATTTTTGATATATAAAATACATATTTTTTTAATATTTAAAATTATATTCTTTTTGATATTTTCAATCAACTATTTTATATATTTTTATATAAAAAAATTTTTTAAAAAACAAAGCGTTAATTTTTTTCAAATTATTTTAAAAAATTCTATAATTTTTATTTAAATTATTTTTTACATCATTATTATACATAATTATGACTATTAAATACAATTATAATTATATTAATATCATTAAAATAATTATATTTAAAAACATTTATTAACAATAATTATATTATATTATAAATATAATTATTGTTAATAAATTTGAAAAATATTTAATGATATTACTCATATTTTATATACATATGATATCTATTTTTATTGTTTATTTTTAACAATAAATTTTTTTATAAAAAAATTTATTGAATTAATTTAAAAAATCTAAATTTTATTTAGATGACTGTTATTTTTTTCTTATTTTTTTTCTTATTTTTATTTCTCATTTTCTCTCTTTTAAAAAACTAAAACATTTTTTTAATTAAATCACATATTTGTCTTAAAAAATATTCATTGATGATTTTTTAATCATAAAAAAGATATTTTTTCATTTATTTATTTTTGTTTTTTTTTTTTTTGAAAGGTATATTTCTTATATAAAAAATGATTTAAAATTAATAATAATAACAATTATTATCATAATAATATCAACATTATATTTTCATATATATGATAAAATTTTTTGTTAGTCTTGTTTTCAAGATATTATGTAAGGTACAATTCTATTAATTTTTTATTATTTTATTATTTTTATTTTTTTATTTTTGTTAATGTATTTCATTTAAAAATAATTTTTTTAATGTTTAATTTTTTTAAAAATATTTAATATATAATTTTGGTATTATTAATTAGATATTTTTTCAATATATTTTTATTAATCATTTTTTATTTTATATAATTTTGTATTTATTTTTATTATATATTATAAATATATTAATATTAATAATTATTTGTATTATTTTTTATTTTTTAATTTTATATTTTTATTAAAAATTTATATAAAAATGTTGGATAAAAATTATAATTTGTAACATTTTTTATAGAAAAATAATAATAATATTTTTAATCATACTTATGATAATTTTTTTCAGTTCTTTAATATCACTATTCTTTTTTTTCCTTCCTCATGTTTTATAACAATTTTTTGTTATAAAAAATATTATTCCAATATTTATCTTAATATTTTATAATTTTAAAAAAAACAATATTAAATATTAAATATTTAATATTTAATATTAATTTTTATTTTTGATAATTTTTTTTTAGAGAAAAACATGAAAAAAACAGATGAATTGAGAACAATCAGAATTGATCCTTTAATTACACCATTAGAATTAGCAAAACGTTATGTAATAACTCCTGAAATTATGGATAATGTTATCCAATCGCGAGCACATATTTCTGATATTATTACTGGAAAAGATTCAAGATTACTTGTTGTAATTGGTCCTTGTTCTGTTCACGATCCTTTAGCAGCTGTTGAATATGCATCTAAACTATATGAATTGCGTAAAAAATATGCGGATCGTTTAGAAATTATTATGCGGACTTATTTTGAAAAACCAAGAACTGTAGTAGGTTGGAAAGGATTAATTTCTGATCCTGATTTAGATGGAAGTTTTAGAGTTAATAAAGGTTTATCTATTGCGAGAAAATTATTATTAGATATTAATAAATTAGGTATGCCTGCAGCAACAGAATTTTTAGATATGGTTATAGGTCAATTTATCGCGGATTTAATTAGTTGGGGAGCTATTGGAGCTAGAACTACTGAAAGTCAAATTCATAGAGAAATGGCTTCTGCTTTATCTTGTCCTGTAGGTTTTAAAAATGGAACAGATGGAAATATAAGAATAGCTATTGATGCTATCCGAGCAACTCAAGTGAGACATTTATTTTTAGCTCCTAATAAAAATGGACAAATGACTATTAATCATACTAGTGGAAATCCATTTGGTCATATAATTATGCGTGGTGGAAAACAACCAAATTATCATACAAAAGATATACAACAAGCAGTTAATTTGTTAAATGAATTTAATCTTCCAGAATATTTAATGGTAGATTTTAGTCATGCAAATTGTTTAAAAGAACCATTACGTCAGATGGAAGTATCTCAATCAATTTGTAAACAAATTCGAAATGGAATGAAGCAAATTTGTGGTGTAATGATAGAAAGTTTTTTAGTTGAAGGCACTCAAAATGTTATTCCAGGACAATCATTACAATATGGTCAATCTATTACTGATCCATGTTTAAGTTGGAAAGATAGTGAAATTTTAATTGATCAATTAGCACAAGCGTTAGATTCTAGATTTTAATAATTTTACATATGCCAGTTAGTATTTACTGGCATATTGATATTGTAATTTATTTTTTATCAATATTTTTAAAAAAAATTATTAGTAAATATCGTTTATATACATTATTTTAAGGATAAAATATGCCGGTTATTACTTTTCTTGATGGAACAAAATGTACATATGAAGAAAATGTTTCTTTTATACAAGTGTTAAAAGATTATAAACCGGATTTAATCAGTTCTTGTGTGGGTGGATTAGTTAACCATGATACAGTGATTCATATTAATACTATTTTAAATCATGATGTTTGTATATCTGTAATTTGTAATAAAGATGTATATGCTATGAATTTAATTCGTGTTACATGTGGTCATTTATTAGGTTATGCAGTAAAACAATTATGGCCTGATATTCAATTGGTTCAGTTTACTTTGACTAAAAATGGATTTTTTTATGATTTTGATACTCAAAAAAATTTTAGTAAAATTGAATTGCAAACAATTGAAAATAAAATGAAAGAATTGTCATTATTAAAATATGATATTAAATTTAAAATGTTTTCTATTCAAGATGCAAAAAAATATTTTTTTGATCAACCTTATAAGATAAACATAATACAAAATAGTATAAAAGAAGATAATAAAAATATTACTGTTTATTTTCATAATGATCATCCTGATATTTTTTTGAATTTAACACAAGCTTCTAATATATCTTTTTGTACTTATTTTAAAGTGGAAAAATGTTCTGGAATATATTGGAATAAAGATAAAAAACAAAAAGTATTACAGAGAATATATGTAATTTCTTGGCCTAATAGTGAACTATATAATAGTTATTTTAGTCAAATATCTTCTTTAAAAAAAAGAGATCATAGAATTTTAGCAAAAAAATTAGATTTATATCATATGCAAGATGATGTTCCAGGAATGGTTTTTTGGCATTCCAAAGGTTGGTCGATATTTAAAGAATTACAAAATTTTATTCGATTAAAATTAACTGATAATGAATATGAAGAAGTTAAAACTCCAATTATTATTAATAAAAAAATGTGGGAAAAAAGTGGACATTGGGAAAATTATAATACTTCCATGTTTACTACTTTTTCTGAAAAAAAAGAGTATTGTATTAAGCCAATGAGTTGTCCAGCTCATATACAAATTTTTAATCATGGTTTAAAATCATATAAAGATTTACCTATTCGTATGTCTGAATTTGGTCATTGTCACCGTAATGAATATTCAGGAAGTTTACATGGTTTATTAAGAGTAAGAGAATTTACTCAAGATGATGGACATATATTTTGTTCAAAAAATCAAATTAGAAAAGAAATTGAAAAATGTATCATAATGATTTTAGATATTTATCGTATTTTTGGTTTTAAAAAAATTGATATAAAACTTGCTACTCGACCTATAAAACGTATAGGAGATGAACAAACTTGGGATCAAGCAGAGCAAGATTTATTATTTGTATTAAAAAAAAATAAGTTGTCATTTGAATTAAAATCAGGCGAAGGTGCATTTTATGGACCAAAAATAGAACTAGTATTAGAAGATTCTTTAAGACGTAGTTGGCAATGTGGTACGATACAATTAGATTTTTATTTACCTAAATTATTAAATGCAGTATATATTAATAAAGATAATAAAAAAGAAAATCCAATATTAATACATAGAGCAATTTTAGGTTCTATAGAA
Organism: Buchnera aphidicola (Thelaxes californica); assembly: GCF_005080825.1. Classification (NCBI taxonomy): domain Bacteria; kingdom Pseudomonadati; phylum Pseudomonadota; class Gammaproteobacteria; order Enterobacterales; family Erwiniaceae; genus Buchnera; species Buchnera aphidicola. The sequence goes on from NZ_CP034852.1 coordinate 112,262, forward strand.
AGATTTATAGGTATTTTGATCGAAGAATATAATGGTATTTTTCCTGTATGGTTAGCTCCGATACAAGTAATATTAATTAGTGTTGCAGAAGAATATTATTTATATATTCATGAAATTAAAAAACAATTAATTTGTGTAGGAATTCGTACTGTAATCGATACAAGAGCTGTATCTATGAAATTTAAAATTAGAGAACATGTACTTGCAAAAGTTCCGTATATATTAGTATGTGGAAAAAAAGAACGATTAGAAAATAAAATTAGTATACGTACAAATACGGGAATAAAAATAAATTTATTAGAATTAAAAAAATTTATTTCTCATGTTACATTAGAAATTAACACTCGTAGTAATATTAATTGGGAGGTATAAAATATTAAAGGTATAAAACGCAATACATTCACAAAACCTAATCGTATTAATAATGAAATTACTCAAGTCGCTGAAGTGCGTTTAACTGGTGTTGATGGTGATCAGTTAGGAATTTGTAGTTTCAAAGATGCTTTAGCACAATCAGATCAATTAGGATTAGATTTAGTAGAAATTAGCCCAAATGCTATTCCTCCAGTTTGTCGAATTATGGATTATGGAAAATTTTTATATCAAAAAAGTAAATCTTTTAAAGAACAAAAAAAAAAACAAAAAGTGATTCAAATTAAAGAAATAAAGTTTCGACCTAGTACGGAAGAAGGAGATTATCAAGTTAAATTAAAAAGTATTATTAAATTTTTAGAAGAAGGAAATAAAGTAAAAATTACATTGCGTTTTCGAGGTAGAGAAATGGCACATCAACATATTGGAATTAATATTTTAAGTAGAGTAAAAAATGATTTGAAAAATATTTCCATAGTTGAATCTTTTCCCCTGAGAATTGAAGGTCGACAAATGATTATGATTTTAATACCAAAGAAAAATAATTAATATTTTAAAGATGTTAACAATTATTTAAATATAAAAAATAAATTATATATAACATGGAATGTCAATATGCCTAAAATTAAAACATTGCGTAGTGCATATAAACGATTTAAAAAAACCGCTTCCGGTTCTTTTAAATGTAAGAAAACTAATTTACGTCATATTCTTACTAAAAAAAGTAGTAAATATAAACGTAATTTGCGTGCAAAAGTTATCATTTCAAAATCTAATCATAATTCAGTCAAATTATTTTTACCATATGTATAAATTATTAAATCTTTTTTTTTATAGAAGGAAAAGTATATATGACCCGTGTTAAAAGAGGTGTTGTTGCTCATGCTCGTCATAAAAAAATTTTAAAAAAAGCAAAAGGGTATTATGGTGCTCGTTCGAGAGTGTATAGAGTAGCTAATCAAGCAGTTATTAAAGCGGGTCAGTATGCTTACCGTGATCGTCGTCAAAAAAAACGCATATTTCGTCAGTTATGGATTACTCGTATTAATGCTGCTGCTCGAAATAATAATGTTTCATATAGCAAATTGATATTTGCATTAAAAAATTCTTCGATTATTATTAATCGTAAAATTTTATCAGACCTAGCTATTTTTGATAAAATAGCTTTTTCTGAATTAGTAAAAAAGTCACAATCAGATTTAAAGATTATTTAATTTTTAAACTAAATAATATTACGTGGGAGTAAATATAACTCCCATTGTAATAATTATTGAAATTAATAAAAGAGTATATAATAAAAATTATGAATAAAATAGTATACTATTTGATTTTATTTTTATAAACAGCAATATATAGTTATAAAATTATATATTTTTAATAAGAGAAAATTATGTTTTTTGATCATTCTTTTTTAATTAAATTTGAAAAAAAAATTAACAAGATTACTACTTGGAAAGAATTAGATACATTACGTATTCAATATTTAGGTAAAAAAGGTTATATTTTTCATTTAATGCAATCTTTAAAACAAGTTTCGAAAGAAAAAAAAAAACAATTAGGTCTTAAAATCAATTTTTTTAAAAATTTTATAAAAAATAAAATAAGATTAAAAAAAAATAAAATAGATGTATTAGATGTTCAAAATGAATTACAAAAATCTTCCATTGATGTAACATTACCTGGTCGTGGTGCTTATTTTGGTTCGTTACATCCTATTACTGTTGCTATAGGTGATATAGAAAATTTTTTCTTAAATTTAGGTTTTTCAATAACTTCTGGACCTGAAATTGAAGATGTATATCATAATTTTGATGCTTTAAATATTCCGATTAACCATCCAGCTCGTAATCAAAATGATACTTTTTGGATAAATAAAAAAATATTGTTGCGTACTCAAACATCTAGTGTTCAAATTCGAGCCATGGAACGAAGGCAACCTCCTATTCGAATGATTTCTTACGGTAAAGTATATCGTAATGATTACGATTCAACTCATACTCCAATGTTTCATCAATTAGAAGGTTTAGTAATAGAGAAAAATTTAAATTTTTCAAATTTAAAGTATTTATTATTTAATTTTATACAAAATTTTTTTAAAAAAAAAGTAAAGACAAGATTTAGAAGTGCTTATTTTCCATTTACTTTACCTTCCGCTGAAATAGATATTTTTAGAAAAAATGATGATAAAAAATCTGAATGGTTAGAGATATTAGGATGTGGAATGGTTCATCCTAATGTTTTAAAAGAAATGGGAGTGAAGAATAATTTATATTCAGCTTTTGCTTTTGGAATAGGTATAGAACGTATAATAATGTTACGTTATGGTATAATAGATTTACGTTCATTTTTTCAGAATGATTTAAGTTTTCTTCAACAATTTAAATAATGTTATATAGGTTTTAGAAAAATGAAATTTAGTGAAGCATGGTTGAAAAAAAAATTTAATTTATTTTTTATTCGTACTGATATTTTATGTCAACAATTAACACAATGTGGATTTGAAGTTGAAGAAGTAGTACATGATACAGGAATAGATGATCAAATAATTGTAGGTAAAATTTTGTCTGTTGAACGACAAATAAAAAAAAAAAATGTTTTTTTATATAAAATATTAATTGGAAATAATATAGTAGTTAAAATAATTTCTGATCTATTTGAATTAAATTGTTTTAATAAAGTTGCAGTAATGTTGGATAGTAATCTAAATATAGAAAATAATAAAAATGTACAAATAAAAAAATTTTGTAGTTATTCAGATTTACATTTAATGTATGGAACTAATAGAATAATATTATTTCCTAATAATGCACAACCGGGAGAACTTGTAAAAAAGTATTTTATAAAAAAAAATAATAATATAATTAAAGTTAATATACCTCCTAATCGTTCAGATGTAATAAGTTTATTAGGTTTGGCGAGAGAATTATCTTCTTTTAATAATATAAATTTACCTGTTTTACCATCTTATTGTATAAGAGAACAAATAAATTGTAAATTAAAAATTAATATAGAAAAAGATAGTGGTTGTAAAAGATATATTGGTAGAATTATTAAAAATATTAATGCTCAAGTCACGACTCCTTTTTGGATGCAAGAAAGGTTGAGAAATTCTGGTGTATATACAGAAAATGTTATTTTAGATATTATTAATTATGTATTGATTGAAATAGGTGAACCTGTTCATATTATTAATATTGACAATAATTTTGATGATTTAAACATCACAAAAAATAAAAAAATAGAAAATGTAATATTACCGAATGGTGTTGCAATTTCTTTAAAAACTAATATTTCAATTATTTCTCAAAAAAATAAAATTTTATTATTATCTAATAATATTAATTTACAATGTTCATCTGTGAAATTAAATACAAAGAATATTTTTATAGGTTCTGCTTGTTTAACTTCTCATCAATTGTCACAAAATTGTTTTCAATATGATATGTTAGATCGAAATGAATTATATATTTATAAAAGGTCTGTTAATATTATACAACAAGAACATAGTGTGAATTATACAACTTTTTTAATTCATAAAATTTGTGGAGGAGAAATAGGACCGTTATCTTATAGTAAGAATATTACATATCATAATAATAATCATTCTAAAAAAATTTTTTTATGTCATGTTTATTTAAACAAAATATTAGGTTTTTTTGTTAATGCTACTGATATATATAATATTTTTTTTTATTTAGGTTATAATATTGTTTTTTTTAAAACAGGTTGGTTCATGATTCCCCCTTATTGGAGGAAAGATGTATATTTACAAGAAGATTTAATTGCTGATTTTATTCGATTGTATGGTTATGATAAAATTCCCATGAATATTTTACCTAATAATAATTTTAATATTCAGAAAAATATATCTTGTAGTGACAAATATAATTTTGATTATAGTAAAAATTTAAAGTTAATATTAATGAGTAGAGGTTATTCTGAAGTAATTAATTATTCTTTTATTAATCCAGATATGCAATATTTGTTTAATCCTAATATTCATCCTTTAATGATTAAAAATCCTATATCAAAAGATATGTCTTCGATGCGTTGTACTTTGTGGATAGGTTTAATTATATCCGCTTTATATAATCAAAAAAGACAAAAATTTTTTTTACGTTTATTTGAAATAGGATTATGTTTTATTCCTAATAAAAAAGAATTATTACAATCTAATCAGATTAGATGTTTATCTGGTTTAATTACTGGATTAAATTTTTCAATCCATTGGAACGAAAAAAATAAAAATGTAGATTTTTATCATATAAAAGGTGATATAGAAGCTTTGTTAATATATTGTGGAATTAAAGAAAAAGTGCAATTTGTTCCAAAACCAATTTTTGGGTTAAATCCTAATATAAGTGCTTATATTTATTTAAATGAAAAAAAAATTGGAAAAATAGGAGCTTTAGATTTGTTGTTAGAAAAAAAGTTTTGTTTTAAAAATTCTGTTTTTTTATTTGAATTATTTTTAGATAAAATTTCATTTTTTTCTATAGAAAAAGTGAAAAAAATTAAATATTTTCCACGAAGTCAAAGAGATATTTCTATTATTATATCAAAATCCGTTACTTATGCATCTATATTGCGTTCATGTAAAAAAAGCATTGGTAATGAAGAAATAGAATTTAATGTATTTGATGTATATCAAGGTAATCATATTGAATCAGGAAAAAAAAGTATTTCTATTAATTTGTTATTTTTAAATCTTAAAGGTGATTTAAATGAAAAAAAAATTAATATTTTAGTCAATAATATTTTGTCCGTTTTAAAAAATGATTTTAACGCAGTTTTAAGAACATAATTATATTATAATATATAAAATTTTATATATATTAATAATATTAACAGTTGAACTTTTTATGTATTTTGTTTATGTGTATATAAACATTAATAATGTAAGTTATTTATTAACATTACATAATATGAATAAATAAAAGTGAAATATTTTTATTATAATAACAATAATTGTTTAATAAATTGCTGTGATTTATGATATAAAATAATAAATGTTATGTTTATGAATAATTATTGTAATAATTATATTATTTTAATAATTATTCATAATTTTTTTTGTGTTAATCTTTGTTGATAATATAGTTTTTTTTTACAATTATTAATATTTTTTATGTTCCAATAATGAAAAAATCGAAATCTAACATTTTTAAAAAAATTTTTTTTATTTCTTTAATTAAAGTTAAACGATTTAAATAAATTTTTATATTTTCATCTTTAATATATATTTTTTTAAAAAAAGTATCGATGTAAAAAATTAACTGAGATAATTTCTTTAAAATTTCTAAATATTCTTTTTTTAATAGCAAATCATTAATTATTTGATTGATTTGTTTAATTTTTTTATATAGAGATATTTCTAATTCATGTTTTAATAATACAATATTAACTTTTTTTAAAAATATTATATTTTTATTTTTTTTTAAAATGTTTGAAACTCGTTTATATGTAATGATTAAATTTGAAAACATTTCGCTGTTATAAAGTTCATGTATAGCTTCAATTCTTTGAGAAGCATCAAAAGGATTATTGTTACAATATTTTAAAATAGAATTTATGATTTTTCGATTAACATTTTTTTTTTTATATAAAAAATATAAACGATTAAACATAAAATGTAATATATTATCTTTTATTTTTTTTGAATTTTTATAATTATACAAATATAAATTTTTTGTTATTAATTTTTTTAGATTAATAGATATTTTTTTTTCTATTAAAATTCTCATAATTCCAATAGATAATCTTTTAATTTTAAAAGGGTCATGATGAGATTTAGTATTTTCTCCTACTATATATAATCCTACAATAGTATCAATTTTATCAGAAATAGATAATAAACATCCAATTTCACTTTTAGGTAAAATATCATCAAAGAAATTTGGATAATAATGTTCTTGAATTGCTTGAGCTACCTTTATATTTTCTCCATTTTGTAATGCATAATATTTTCCGACAAGCCCTTGCATTTCTGGAAATTCAAAAATTAAATGGCTTACTAAGTCACATTTTGATAATAAAGCTGCTCTAACTGCATGATGTATTTTTTTTTTAATATGATCATATGTCCATTTTATTAAATGATAAATTCGAATAGTTTTATCATATAATGTACCAAGTGTTTGTTGAAATATAACTTTTTTTAATATTTTAAGATTATCAATGAGTTTAACATGTTTATCTTGATTTAAAAAAAATACAATGTCAGATAATTTAGCATGTATGACTTGTTGATATCCAAAAATTATTTTTTTGTTATTAGAAGATAATATATTAGTAACTATAAGAAAATAGTTACTAAGTTTTTGATTAATATATATTGGAATATTTTTTTGATATACTTGCAATATATATATAATTATTTCTTGAGGAATATTTAGAAATTTTGGATCAAATTTTCCTAATAACACATCAGGATATTCAATTAAAGCGTTTATTTCTTCTAAAAACAGAGAATTGATTTTAATTTCTCCTTTAATCATTTGTACTGCATGTGACATTCTTTGTTTTAATATTTTTTTTCTTTTATTAAAATCTACTATTACCATTCCTTTTTCAATTAATGTATTTAAATATTCTTGAGGATTTTTTAAATGAATTTTTTTGTTATACATTAAGTGATGTCCATACGTGAAATTTTTAGATATTAATCCAAACATTTTTAATTTTAATACTGATTTATCTAATAATGCTAAAATATTTCTTACTGGACGAATAAAAGAAGATATATTTTCTTTCCACCTCATTTTTTTTTTAAAATTAATATTTTTAATAGAATTTTGAATAATTTTAGAAAGAAATGGTTCAATATTTTGTTTTTGTTCAAAAGATTTTTGTGCAATATGTTTTTTATGGTTTTTTTCCAAAAAATATATTTTTTTTTCATCAATTTTATTTTTTTGTAACCATGATAAACCTACTTTATTAAAAGTATTATCCTTATTCATTACATATTCAATTGGAGGACCTATGATTGTTTTAGTCTTCATAAATCTTATTGTTTTCATTTGATTAATTGTAATTGCTATTCTCCTTGTGGAAGCATACCATTCTAATTTTTCATAATTTATTTTTAATTTTTTTAATTCATTCATAACATTATAATAAAAAGATAATGCAATATTTTTTAGTTCTTTATGAGGTATATCTTCTATATATATTTCTACTAAAAGTGTTTTTTTCATTATTTTTTTCTTTGTTTATTAAAAAATGTATTTATGAGTATTTATTTAAATAAATGGTAGCAGCTAATTTTGATAACATTCTTAATTGAAGAATATATTTTTGTCGTTCTGTAACAGAAAATATTTTTTTTGCTTCTATTAAATTAAAATTATGGTTTGCATATAAAAAATGTTCATAAGCTGGAAAAATTAAAGGATTTTTTAATGTTAATAATCTTTTACATTCTTTCTTATGTAATTGAAAAAGATTTATAAGCAATTTTGTATCTGAATAAATAAAATTGTATTGTGATTGTTCTTTTTCATTTTTGTAAAATAAATCTCGATATGTTATGGTATAGTTTTTATTATTCATCCATATACAATCATATATACTTTTTTTATTTTGAATGTGCATACATATTCTTTCCAATCCATAAGTAATTTCAACAGTAACTGGATTACATTCTGTACCTCCTACATTTTGAAAGTATGTAAATTGTGTAATTTCCATACCATTAATCCAAACTTCCCACCCTACTCCAGATGCACCTAAAGTTGGATTTTCCCAATTATCTTCTATAAATCGTATATCATTCATTTCTAATGAAATATTAATTTTTTTTAAAGAATTTAAGTACATTTCTTGAATATTTATTGGAGCAGGTTTAATTACTAATTGTAATTGATAATAATATTGTAATCGATTAGGATTGATTCCATACCTTCCGTCAGAAGGTCTACGACAAGGTTGAACATAAATATTAGAATAGGGATTAGGACCAATAGATTTAAAAAAAGTTTCTGGATGAAATGTTCCAGCCCCTACTGGAGTATCAATTGATTGTAATGGAATAACTCCTTTTTTATTCCAAAAATTAATTAAAGTTTGTAAAATATCCCAAAAATTTTTTTTTTTATTTATTAACATAGTATTCCTGAATATATATTAAAAATTTTACAAAGTATAAAAATTATTAATATTAATAAATATTTTTAATATTAATAAAAGTATTGATATAATATATATATTATATGATATATAAATTTTATTTTTATTAATTAAATAGTATACAATTTAATTGTAATCTAATAGTATTAATATATATATATTTTTTTTAAAAATAAAATTCACAATATTATATTCAATTATTTTGATATACGATTTACATCAAAATAAAAAATGTATTTATTAATTTAATTAAATAAGGTATGTATGAGATATTTAGGTTTTCATGTAAGTGCTGTAGGAGGTCCACTCAAAGCATTAAAAAGAGCGTATCAATTAAAATCTACTGCATTTTCTTTTTTTACTAAAAATCAAAGAAAATGGAAATCTAAAAAATTAAGTGAAAACAGTATTATTAGTTTTAAAAAAGCATGTAAAAAATATGCTTATAATAATAATCAAATTTTACCTCATAGTAGTTATTTAATTAATCTAGGACATCCAAAGAAACTTTTTTTAGAAAAATCAAGACAATCTTTTATAGATGAATTAAATAGATGTTTACAATTAGGTTTATTATATTTGAATGTACATCCTGGTAATCATTTAAAAAAAGTTTCTGAGGAAAAATGTTTAGAAATTATTTCTAAATCCATTAATATATCTTGTGAAACAGTTAAAAACATTATTGTGGTTATTGAGAATACTGCAGGACAAGGAAGTAGTGTAGGTTATAATTTTTCTCATTTATCTAATATTATTTCTAATATAAAAGATAAAAATCGTGTAGGAGTATGTTTAGATACTTGTCATTTATTTGCATCTGGTTATGATCTTAGTTCAGAATATTCTTGTGATAAAGTGTTGGAAGATTTTGATCAAATAGTTGGTATTAAATATTTAAAAGGTATACATTTAAATGATGCAAAATCACTTTTTAATAGTAGAGTTGATAGACATCATAGTTTAGGTTATGGAAATATTGGAGTATCACTGTTTAAATGGGTAATGAATAATAAAAATTTTTTTCATATTCCAATTATTATAGAAAGTATTAACTCCAATTTATGGGAAAAAGAAATTAAATGGCTTCGTTCACTTATTTAGTTTTCTTATTGTATATTTCTAACATTAATTTTTTAGTACAAAAATAAAAAAGGAAAATATCATGATATCATTATGTATTAGTTTATTTTTTGTTATGTTAGAAAGATGTCCATAAATTTATATAGAATTATATAAAAAAAATTATTTAAAATAATATAAATCAATTGTATTTTAAAATATATTTATATATATTTGTATGGAAAAAATATGTTAGTTATCTTTGCAGAAAAGCGAATAAAAATAGGAAAAAGTTCTAGTCGTTTTTTGAGAAATCAAAATAAAATTCCGGCTATAATTTATGGAAAAAAAATAATTCCTGTATATATTTCAATTAATCAAAATATTTTTTCTAAAGTTGAAAATACTTTACATTTTGATAAAAATAATATCAATTTAAATATTGATAATATCATTAATTATGTAGTAAAAATAAAAGAAGTGCAAAGACACCCTTTTAAAAAAAAATTATTACATATTGATTTTTTGTTAAAGTAATTTTTTTACTTTAATTATCAAGTATTTGATAATTAAAAATATATATTTTATTAAAAATATCAGGTTTTTTGAAATAGTTCGGCACGTAATATAAATTGGTGATGAACTGTCATTAATAGACAGAAATCAGAGGTTCAAATCCTCTCGTGCCGAATATGTATGGAAATTAAATAATTATTTATTGTATGTAATTTAAAAAATTTTTAATTATTTAATGTTTCATCATGATTTTGAATTGTAGGGGAAAAAAATATTTTCCATAATAATGTTCTAAAGATATACATTTTAGGATGAAATTGGATTAAAATAATTCCTAATATTCCTATTAAACATAAAATGCATGATATCCAAAATGTTGTTTTAACAGTTAAAGAAAAAAGTAGTTGTTGATATTTATGTGCTTTCCACCACCTCCAAAAAAACCATATTCCAATGATATTTATTAAAAATATGAATATTAATAGTATTTTGAAATTGTCTTTTTTTGCTATTAATTCTGGATTATTTATTGTAATACCAGCAACAATTCCAGGTAAAAAATATAATATCGGCCATAATATACATGCGACGATATTAGGAAGAAAAAATTTTTTTATTGGTAATTGAAGCATTCCGGAAATAATTGAAATAATTGGTCTAGTAGGACCAATAAATCTTCCTATTAAAATAGTAAGAACACTATATTGATATAGTGCGCTTTTTGTTAATCTAAATATTGTTTGATATTTTTGAAATAAAAATAAATTGTTTAACCATTTTTTAAATTTCCATCCTATATAATAGGATAACCAATCTCCAAATAAACAACCTATGGTACTACCAAACCATGCAGAGTATAAATTTAATTGTCTATTACCTATTAATGTTCCTATTGCTGTCATAAAAACAATACTCGGAAAAAGAAAACTTATTATTAATAAAGATTCTGCGAAAGATATTATTCCTATTATTAATATAGAATATCCAGTAGGTTGACTTTTTAAATATATTAACCAAGATTCCATAATTTTTTTTATTCTATGTTTTAAAAAAAAATGATTATTATCACAAAAGAAATATATAGTGTTAATATTTAAGTGATTTTATTAATATATTTGTATCTTTTTGTTTATTTATATTGTGTAAAAAATACTGAATTGAATATATTTTATTTAATTAATTGTTACTGTTGAATTATTGTGTTTTAATAAATATGATAAAACTATTATTACATTTATTTTAACAATATTAAAAATAAAGTAAAATATAAAAATTTCATGATTTAGAAGTATATGTTTGTAAAGATATAAATATTATTTTTTTTGTTTATGTTTATTTAAAATAACATACTTTTTTAATTTTGAATTTTTATAATAAAATTAATGATTCCATGGAAGAACTGATAAACTATGAACAATTCTTTGGATATTTTTATCAAAAATAGTATTCCTAATAGAAATTTAGGTCAAAACTTTTTATTAAATCAAGATATAATAAAAAAAATAATATGTTTAATTAATCCTCAGATACAACAATTTTTTTTAGAAATTGGACCAGGATTAGGTGCCTTAACTGTTCCTTTGTGTAAAATAACAGAAAATGTGATTGTTATTGAAATAGATCATAGAATGGTAAATTTTTTAAAAAAAAAAATTATTAATAGTAAAATTAAAATTCTTCATGACAATGCTTTACATTTTAATTATCAAAATATTTTTAAGTACAATAGTAATCATTATCCTGTTCGAGTAATTGGAAATCTTCCTTATAATATTTCTATTCAATTAATTTTATTATTTTTGAAACGAATAGACTTTATACATGATATGCATTTTATGGTGCAGTATGAAGTTGGTTGTAGATTAATTGCATTACCTGGAAATAAACATTATGGTCGTATTTCAATTATTTCACAGTATTATTGTGATATTATTCCGTTGATAATTGTAGATTCTAATTCTTTTTACCCATCTCCAAAAGTAAAATCTTATTTTATAAAATTTAAACCTCATAAAAATAAATATCCAATTGTTAATATAGAAATTTTAAGTTTAATTACTAAAACTGCATTTTCTCAAAGGAGAAAAATTATTAAACATAGTTTATCATCTTTATTTTCATTACATACATTATTAAAATTAAATATTAACCCTTTATTAAGGGCACAAAATTTAACAATAATAGATTATTGTGTTTTGTCAAATTATTTAATAAAAAAAATATATACATAATATCAAGTTATAATTTTTATTTTTTTAAATATGGAAAAAATATGACTATTTATTTAGTAGGAGATATTCATGGTTGTTTTGATCAATTAAAATTAATTTTAAAAAAAGTAAAATTTAATAAAAATATTGATCAACTATGGGTTACTGGTGATCTTGTATCTAGAGGTCCAAAATCTTTTGAAGTAGTACAATATTTATTTTCATTGGAAGATGCAGTTTATTTAGTCTTAGGAAATCATGATTTATTTTTTATTTTATCTTATCTTAATTATCAGAAAGGTAATCCTTTAAGAAAGGATACGATTTCTTTCTTTCAGAATAAAGAAAGTGAAATATTAATTCAATGGTTACGTCGACAACCTTTATTAAGAGTAAATTATCAACATAAATTTATTTTATCACATGCTGGTATTTTTCCTCAATGGACTTTATCAGTAGCTCAAAAATGTGCTAGAAATGCTGAAAAGATTTTATCTAGTGATCAGTGTTGTGAATATTTAAATAAAATTAATATTGATAAAAATAATTTTTGGAATGATAGTTTGACACCATTCAATAATTTTGCATTTACTATTAATGCTTTAACTCGCATAAGATATTGTGAATCAAATGGTAATTTAAATATGCTAGAAAAGTCACCTCCTTCACTTAAAGATAGTGATAATAATTTAATTCCTTGGTTTTTAATGGAAAATTCTATTCCTATAGAATTTTCTTTTGTTTTTGGTCACTGGTCTGCTTTAGATGGAAAAGGTACTCCAAAAAGGTTTTTTCCATTAGATACTGGATGTTGTTGGGGTAAAAAATTAACCTTATTAAGATGGGAAGATAAAAAATTTTTTTTTCAACCTTTTTAATAATTAATATAATAGTTATTATTTTTTTTATATAAAAATATGATGATTTTCATTTTAAGAATATGTTATATATTTTTTATGTAATGATTGTAAATCATATACATTTTCTGTTGGATTAAAACTTAAAGCCATAACAGTTGCAAATGCAGCATTTAGAGTAGTGTCAAAATGTATTTTATATTCCATAGCATAATTTAATATTCTATTTATTTTTTCTGGATGTATAGAATTCATTGAATATGTATGAATAATATAACTATATTTTTTATTTTTAATATTATTTTCTTGACTGTCATAAATTTGATGTATTAATTGTGATTGAATTCCTGCATCTTCTAGCACTTTTTGTGTACCCTTGGTTGCATCTATTTGAAAACCAATATTTATTAATTTTATTGCTAAATTAATAACCTTTTTTTTATCAGATTGTTGTACTGATATTAATACTTTTTTGTTTTTATTTATATAAATTTGAGCACCTAACATAGATTTTGAAAATGCTTCTGAAAAAGTAAAACCAATACCCATTGTTTCTCCCGTTGATCGCATTTCCGGTCCTAAAATGGGATTAACACCAGGAAATTTATTAAAAGGTAAGATGGCTTCTTTAACTGAAAAATAAGATGTGTGAATTGTTTTTAAATAATTTTTAGATTGATCTTTTATTTTTTGTCCACCTATAATTTTTGCTGCTATTTTTGCTAAAGAAATTCCTGTAGCTTTCGCAATAAATGGAAGAGTTCTTGAAGCTCTGGGATTCACTTCTAAAATTAATATATTTTGGTTTTGTATAGCAAATTGTACATTTATTAATCCTATAACACCTATTTTTAAAGATAATTTAATGACTTGTTGTTTAATTTTTTCTTTTATTTTTTGAGAAATAGTATAAGTAGGTAAAGAACAAGCTGAGTCTCCAGAATGGATGCCTGCTTGTTCTATATGTTCCATAATACCGCCAATAAATACATTTCTTCCATCACATACTGCATCAACATCAATTTCTATAGCATTTTCTAGATATTGATCTACTAATATTGTTAGATTTTTATTTTTATTTTGTAGTATTTTTAAAAAATAATTTTTTAATTGCAATTCATTATACAGTATTTCCATACTACTTCCTCCTAAAACATAAGAGGGTCTAACCATAATTGGATATTGTAATAATTTTACTGCTAATTGTGCTTCTTGTATCGTTTTCACTGTTTTATTTTTAGGTTGTTTTAATTTTAGTTGAGTAACTATTTTTTGAAAACGATTTCTATTTTCTGATTTGTCTATAGAATCTGAGCTAGTTCCTAAAATATTAATTTTTTCTTTTTCTAAACTTTTTGCTAATTTTAAAGGAGTTTGTCCTCCATATTGGATAATGACACCTTTTGGATTTTCTAAATATATAATGTTTAAAATATGTTCTAATGTTATCGGTTCAAAATATAGTCTATTAGAAGTATCATAATCAGTTGAAACAGTTTCTGGATTACAATTAATCATAATTGTTTCATATCCTATTTGTTGTAAAGCAAAAGATGCATGTACACAACAGTAATCAAATTCAATACCTTGACCAATTCTATTTGGACCACTACCTAATATAATTATTTTTTTATTAAAATTATTTGTGGGTTGAGATTCACATTCGTTTCCCCATGTTGAATACATGTATGCTGTTTCTGTTTGAAATTCAGCTGCGCATGTATCTATTCTTTTAAATATAGGAAATATATTTAGTGTTTTTCTTTTTTTACGAATTAATTCCTCATGTGAATTGATTAATTGTGCAATTCTAATATCAGAAAATCCTTTTTTTTTAATTTTTTTTAAAAACTGTGAGTTCATTTCTTCTAATTTTGTATTTTTAATTTTTTTTTCTAATAATATCAAGTCTAAAATTTCATATAAGAACCATGGATCAATTTTGGTAAGTTTATGTACTTGTTCAATAGACATATTATGTCGAAAAGCATCAGCAATATACCATAAACGTTGAAATCCTGCTTCTTTTAATTCATATTCAATTTTTTGAATGATATTATCGTCACAATTTTTTAACGACACTTTTGGAGTTAAACCGTATTCATTAATTTCTAAACTACAAATTGCTTTTTGTAGTGATTCTTGAAAAGTTGAACCAATTGCCATTACTTCACCCACCGATTTCATTTGAGTAGTTAAACGATCATTACAACCTTTAAACTTTTCGAAATTAAAACGAGGAATTTTTGTAACTATATAATCTATAGATGGTTCAAAAGATGCTGGAGTTTTTTTATTAGTAATGTCATTTTTTAATTCATCTAATGTATATCCAATAGAAAGTTTAGCTGCAATTTTTGCAATAGGAAAACCTGTAGCTTTTGATGCTAAAGCAGAAGAACGAGAGACTCTGGGATTCATTTCAATAACAATCATTTTTCCGTTTATAGGATTTACTGCAAATTGAACATTAGCTCCTCCATTTTTAATGCCTATTTTTTTTAATATTGATTTTGAAGCATTTCTCATATTTTGATATTCTTTATCTGTTAAAGTTTGAGAAGGAGCTACAGTAATAGAATCTCCAGTATGAATACCCATGGGGTCTAAGTTTTCTATAGAGCAAACTACAATAAAATTATTTTTATTATCTCTTAAAACTTCCATTTCAAATTCTTTCCATCCAATTAACGATTCACTAATTAAAAGTTCTTTATTAGAAGATAATTTTAAACCTTCTTTACAAATTTGAATAAATTTTTCATAATTATAAGCTATTCCTCCTCCACTACCTCCCATAGTAAAAGATGGTCTAATAATACAAGGAAAATGTACTTGTTTTAAAATGTTTAATGCTTCTACAATATTGTAAGCTAAACCTGATTTTGCCGTTTTTAAGTTAATACTATACATAGCTTTTTCAAAATAAGATCTATTTTCTGCAGTATTAATCGAATTAATGGAAGAACCTAAAATTTCCACATTAAATTTTTGTAAAACTTTTTTTTTATGTAAATCTAATACACAATTTAATGCTGTTTGTCCTCCCATAGTTGGTAATATTGCATCTGGATTTTCTTTTTCTATAATTTTTTGAATAATTTTCCAATGTACTGGTTCGATATATGTTACATCAGCTATATCAGGATCGGTCATAATTGTTGCAGGATTAGAATTAACTAAAATTATTTTATATCCTTCTTCTTTTAATGCTTTACAAGCTTGTACACCAGAATAATCAAATTCACACGCTTGCCCAATAACAATTGGGCCTGATCCTAATATTAAAATAGTTTTTAAATCATGTCTTTTTGGCATTTTTTTTTCTCAAAGATTTAATTGTAATTATCATTGTATTGTTTTTTTAAATGATGAATTTTGTGTATAAATAGGTCGAAAAAATAAACAGCATCTTGAGGTCCAGGAGCAGATTCAGGATGACCTTGAAATCCTATTGCTGGTGCATTAACTAGTTCAATACCTTGTATAGTTGTATCAAATAATGATATATGGGTAATAATTATATTTTTTGGAAGAGTATTTATATCTATAGTAAAATTATGATTTTGAGAAGTAATTATGACTTTATTTGTTATAACATTTTTAACAGGATGATTAGCTCCATGATGACCAGATTTCATTTTTTTTATTACTGCTCCATTAGCTAAAGCTAGTAATTGATGCCCAAAACAAATTCCTAATATAGGAATGTGAAGTGATAATAGTTTTTTAATTTCATATAAAATGTTAATACATGGTCTTGGATCACCTGGTCCATTAGATAAAATTATCCCATGAAGTTTTTTTTTGTTTTTTTTATATGTATTAATGATTTTTTCAGCAGTTGATTCTGGAGGGAATACATGTGAAATACATTTTTTTTGATGTAAAATATTTAATATGTTATTTTTTATACCAAAATCATATACTGCAATATTTAAATGTTGTGTATAATTTTTATTATAATCATTATTTTTTTTTGGAGAAAATTGATAATCTTTTTTAATAGATACTAATGTAGTAAGGTTTTTATGTTCTAATCCTGAAAAAGATTTAATTTTTTGGTAAGCAGAATAATAACTCTCTGTTTCTTCTGTAAAAATACAACCTTTTTGTGAACCCAATTTTCTTAATATTCGAGTTATTTGTCTAGTATCTATATTAGAAATTCCAACAATATTATTTCTTATTAAATAAGTTTTTAAACTATGTTGACTACGATAATTACTAGATTTTTTTGTTAACGTATGAATAATTATTCCAGAAGCATGAATACGATATGACTCTTCATCTTCTGTATTTATTCCAGTATTTCCAATTTGAGGAAACGTAAAAGTAATAATTTGATTTAAATAAGAAGGATCACTTAATATTTCTTGATAACCAGTCATTGCGGTATTAAAGACTAATTCTCCTATTATAGAACCATTGATTCCAATAGATTTTCCATGAAATACTAAACCATTTTCTAGTACTAACGTTGCTTTTTTGTGCAATTTTTTTTCCTATAAATTGAATAGAATTATTTTTATAAAAATATTTTATGTGAATTGACTATTGATATAACGTAACTGTGTTCACTTTACATAATATTTTTTAAAATGTTTCATTAATTACATGGTTCATATTAAATAAACCATTTTTTTTAAACAGAAGCCATTGAGCAGCTCGAATAGCTCCTTCTGCAAATGGAGTTCTGTTAAAAGCTGTATGTTTAATTTCTACTGATTCAAATTCGTTAATAAAAATTATTTTGTGTTCTCCTATAATGTTTCCGGCTCTAATGATAGAAAAACCAATTTGTTTTTTTTTTCTAATAGGTGTTATTTCTTTTTTTCTATAAATTGCACTTTTTTCTAAATTCCATTTTAGAGTATCACAAATTACATTTCCTAAATGAATTGCCGTGCCTGATGGAGAATCTTTTTTTTCTCTGTGATGTGATTCAATAATTTCAATATCACTATTATGACCTAAGATTAAAGCAGTTTTTTTTAACAGATCACAGACTAAATTAATTCCTATACTAAAATTAGATGATAATACTATACCTATTTTTTTTGAATATTCTTGAATCATTTTTATTTGATTGATATTAAATCCTGTAGTTCCAATAACTATGTTTTTTTTAAATTCTTTACAAATTTTTAGTTGTTGTATTGTTGATTCTGGGTTACTAAAGTCAATGACTATATCAATTTTTTTTTCTTGTATTGCTTTTTTTAAACAAGAATATAATATTTGATCAGTATCAGTATTATTTAATTGATTAAATGTTTTTTTTTTTAAATTATTACTTGGGTTATTTTTTATTATTTTTGCGACCAATTGCAAACATTTTTTTTTTTTTATTTCAGAGACTAATAGCTTCCCAACTTTACCTAAAGCTCCTACTACTGCAATATGTATAGCATTTTTCATATATTTTTCCGTATATAGTTTATTTTTTTTTTAAAAAACAATTTTTATATTTTTATACACATAAGAATATGTGTATAAAAATATTTTATTTTAAAAATATAGAATATAATATAGATGCTAAAGCTCCAAACATAATGCTAATATCTGCAATATTAAATATTGGTAAATGAATTGTATAAATATGTATATCGATGAAATCAATGACACAACCATATTTGATGCGGTCAATCAAATTTCCTATAGCTCCTCCTATAATAAAACAATAAAACATATAATTTTTATATGTTTCTTTGATAAAAAAAGAATAAAAAATTTGAACAATTTTAATTGTTACCATCGTTCCTGTAAAAAATATCAGGAATTCTGGACAAAATTTTTGTTGTGATAGTAAACCAAAAGCCATTCCATTATTGTGTATATAAAATAGATTTAAAAAAGAACAAATGGTTTTATTCTGATAAAGATCAAAAGTATGTATTACCCATTTTTTTGTCATATAATCGATTACGATGATTAATACAGTAATCCATAAAAAAAGTATAAATTTTTTTATATGAATTTTTTTATACGAAAAGACGTGTTTCATACGGTCCTTTAATATTTTTAGTGCATCTAGTACATAAATTATTGTTTGTTTGTATTTTTTTTGTATTAATTTTTTCATTATTTAAGTGATAATGCCAACATCTAGGACATTTTATTCCATTGATAATTTTTAAAGAAATTTTAATGTTTTGAATAGTATTTATTTTATGAGCATTTGATGATGCACATTCATAATTTTTTATTATTACTTTTGAAGTAAGTAATATAAATTTTAATTCTGTTTTAAGTTTTTTTAAAATGTTTTGAATAGATTTTCCTGTATAAATATAAATACATATTTCAAGAGAATTTTTTATTATTTTTTTTTTTCTATATTCTTCTAAAATTTTGTTAATTCCATTTCTTATAAGAATTAAACAATTCCAGTTTTGTAAACTAATACTATTTTTTTCAGAATATATAGATAATTGTGTAAACCATGATTCAGTAAAAATATAATTACTATTTTTTTGGGGTATAAAATTCCAAATTTCATCTGCTGTAAAAGATAATATAGGAGCAATCCATCTTACTAAAGCTTGTAATATTATATATAAAGTGGTTTGACTACTTTTTCTGATAGAGCTATCTTTATATGTAGTATAAAGTCTATCTTTTATTATATCTAAATAAAAAGAACTCATATCAATTGAACAAAATTGCATAATTATGTTGACAATATTGTGAAAATTATAATGTTCATAGCAATGAATAATTTTTTTTTGTGTAACCTGTGTTAAATTGATTGCCCATTGATCTAATTCAATCATTTGATTGATGGGAATACTATCTTTTTTAGGATTAAAATCATATAAATTAGCAAGAAAAAATCGTATAGTATTACGTATTTTTCGATAAGTATCACAAATTTGTTGAATTGATGTAGTTGATATTACGATGTCTTTTGTGTGATCAGAGGAAGCAACCCATAATCGCAAAATATCTGCACCCATAGTTTTCACAATTGTATCAGGACTAATAGTATTTCCTAATGATTTAGACATTTTTTGACCTGTTTTATCAATAGTAAAACCATGTGATATAACTGTTTTAAATGGAGTTGTTTTTATAGTTGCATTAGCAATAATTAATGAAGACATAAACCAACCTCTATATTGGTCCGATCCTTCTAAATATATATCTGCACGTTCATTATGAAATTTAGTATTTTTATATATAGTTTTAATATTCATAGCACCAGATTCAAACCAAACGTCTAATATATCAGTGACTTTAATATATTTATTAGAATCATGTTGTAATAATTGTTCTATATTGGTATTCCACCAAAAATCAATTCCTTCTTTTTCAATTTTTTTGATAAATTCTTTTAATAATTGTAAAGTATTTGGATGTAAAGCTCTTGTTTTTTTATTTATAAAAATAAATAATGGAACACCCCAATTTCTTTGACGAGATATACACCAATCAGGACGATTAGAAACAAGATTCAACATTCTTTCTTTACCCCAATTAGGTATCCAGTTTGTTGATTCAATCGTTTTATGTGCATATGATTGTAACGTTTTATGATTAATCTTAATAAACCATTGTGGAGTAGCTCTAAATATTATTTTTTTTTTATGTCTCCAACAACAAGGGTAACTATGTAGTATTTTTTTTGATAAAATTATTTTTTTTTCTTTTTTTAATATATTTATAATAATTTTATTTGCTTTAAATACATCAATTTCATTTAATAATGGATGTATATTTTTTTTAAATTTTCCTCTTTCATCGACTAAATTTTTTGTATTGATATTATATTTTTGAGCAAGAATATAATCTTCATATCCGTGGTCAGGAGCAATATGCACTGCTCCTGTTCCAGTGTTAGGTTCGATATATTTGCTTAAAATGATAGGTACTGTAAATTTTAAAAATGGATGTATAAAAAATTTTTTTTCTAATTTTTTTCCTTTAATTTCTGAACATATTTTCCATTTTTTTATATTTATTGAATTTAGTAATTTTTTAACAATTTTTTGTTCTAGTATTAATATAAATTTTTCTGTTTCTATTAATTGATATGTAAATTCTGGGTGTATTGCGATTGCCTGATTTGCAGGTAAAGTCCAAGGTGTAGTAGTCCATACTGCTATAAATATTTTTTTTTGATTATTATGTAAATAATGAAATTCATTTAAAATACTTGTAGCATCTTTAGATTCAAACAAAATAGTAATAGAAGGAGAATTTTTTTGTTGATATTCTAATTCTGTATCAGCTAATGCAGAATTACAATCACTACACCAATGTACTGGTCTTAATTGTTCATACATATATCCATTTTTAATAATTTCATATAATACACGGACAGTGTTTGCTTCATTTTTTTGATGCATTGTTAACTGTGAATTATTCCAATCAGCTATAATTCCTAATTGTATAAAATCTTTTTTTTGTTTTTCGACTTGTTCTTGGGCATATTGTTTACATAATACACGAAATTCAATGTTGGAAACTTTTTTTTTTTTTTTTTTTAATATTTTTTCAATTTGATGTTCAATAGGTAAACCATGACAATCCCAGCAAGGAATAAATGGAGCATCAAATTCTGACATATTTTTTGATTTTATAATAATATCTTTTAATATTTTATTAACTGCATGACCTAAATGAATATTTCCATTGGCATAAGGAGGACCATCTTGTAAAATAAATGATGGATGATTTTTTTTACTTTTTCTAATGAGAGAATAGAGATTTTCTTTTTTCCATTTTAACAAAATTTTTGGTTCTTTTTCAGTTAATAAACCTCTCATAGAAAATTCTGTATGAGGTAAATTTAAAGTATTTTTATAGTTATTCATCAGTTTCCTTTTATATTGGAATCTTTTAAAGTGTAGTTTGTTTGAAAAAAAAATTTTTTGTTTCGATAATATCTGTTTTAATTTGTTTTTTTAAAGATTTTAATGAAAAAAAAATTTTTTCATTTCTAATTTTTTTCATTAAAAAAATTGTTATTTTTTTTCCATATAAATTTGAGTTTATATTAAAAATATAAACTTCTAAAAGCAACTTTTTTTGAAAAAAAGTTGGCTTTATACCAATATTTGCTACACCGAATAATATTTTTTTTTTTTTATTTCCAATAATTATTTTTACTGCATATACTCCTCTTATTATAATAAAACTTGGATGAATTGAAATATTTGCTGTAGGAAAACCTAATTGTCTTCCTTTCTGACATCCATATTGAACAATACCTGAAATAGAAAAATGTTTTCCTAAAAATAATGAAGATTTTTTAAAATGGATAGACACAATATATCTACAAATTTGAGTTTTCTGATTTTTTTTGTTTCGGTCGAATATTTAAAGTATTAATATGATGAAATATAATAAATATATTTTTTGTATTCTTTTTTTGAAGAAGAATAATATTCTTTTTTTTAACAGAATTTCATTGCACATTATTTTTTATTCATAGTTATTTAAATTAGAAATATTTATGTTTTAATAAATATGCTATTTTTTTCTTTTCAAGAATTTGTTAAAAATAAATGTGCATATTTTTTTAATGTAGTTAATACAATATAATAATTATGAAAACACTTTTTTAAATTATATGTTATTAATATTATTAATAATAATGTTTTAATATATAATATCAATATTAATAATATTGTTGTTGTTATTTTTTATTTTTTAAATTTTTTTTATATTTTTATAAATTTTATGAAAAATACATATAGAAATATTTGTTATTTAAAAAATATTTTATTTTAAAAAATAGTATTTGTAAATATTTGATGATTTTGTTTATATATATTTTTTATATATTCCACTAGAATAATTTGTTATAATATTAATAATTAAAATTATATATAAATAATATTTATTTATTAAATTTTTATTAATTTTTGAATAAAAAAAGGATATTAATATGGCAAACATTAAATCTTCTCAAAAAGATATGATTAAATCTAAAAAGAAAAAAATGAGAAATATGAGTCATCGTTCTATGTTAAAAACTTTTATAAAAAAAGTATATATTGCTATTTCTGAAAAAGATAAAAAAAAGGCAGAAAAAGCATTTTATAAAATGCAACCAATAATAGACAGATGTGCAATACAAGGACTAATTCATAAAAATAAAGCAGCACGTCATAAATCAAATTTATTTAGAAATATTAAAAATATAAAAATTTAATAATATATAAAAATGTATACATTTTTATATTTTTTATTTAGTTTAGTATTAATATGAATAATTAATAATTTTATGAAAAGATTTATTTTTATGATAAAAAAAAGTATTGCTTTTTTTTAATTAAAGAAAAGCAATACTATATATTTTTTCTTCATTTTATAGAGTTAAATTATCAAAAAATTGCTTTACACGATCAAAAAATCTTTTAGTTTTAGGACTGTTATTATCCCCTTTTAATCCATTAAAACTATTTCCTAATTGAGACAGTAAATTTTTTTGGTGTTCATTTAAGTTTACTGGGGTTTCTACCACTACTTTACACATTAAATCTCCATGGTATTTATTTCTAATAGATTTAATTCCTTTTCCTCTTATTCTAAATATTTTTCCAGATTGTGTTTCTGGAGGAACTTTTATTTTTAATCTTCCATCCAAGGTAGGAACTTCTATATTTCCTCCTAAAGCTGCTATGGTAAAATTGATAGGCACTTCGCAATATAAGTGATTTTCTTCTCTTTGAAAAATAGGATGTGAACGTATCCTAAATTTAATAAATAAATCTCCAGAAGGACTATTATATTCTCCTACTTCTCCTTCGTTATGTAGTCTAATTTTATCATTATTATCTACACCAGAGGGTATTTTTATTGATAATTTTTTATTTTTTTTAATTCTACCTTTACCATAACAAATATTACAAGGATTTTTTATAATAATACCTTTTCCTTGACAATGATGACAAGATTGCTGCACACTAAAAAAACCTCTTCTAATGTGAATTTGACCACTGCCTTTACAACTTGTACATTTTTTTGGTTTAGTGTTAGTATTTGTGCCACTACCTGTACATGAAGTACATCTTTGAAAAGATGGTATTATTATTTCTTTAATGGTTCCTTTTACAGCTTCTTCTAGAGATAGCTCCATATTATACTGTAAATCTGCACCTCTTGAGTGTCTTTGTGTATTACTATTATTTCCAAAAATATCTCCAAAAACATCTCCGAAAATATCTCCGAAATCTGTAGTTGTACTAAAACTACTAGTAAAGGAATCATTTGTGTTATTACCTTGTTCAAAAGCTGCATGTCCATATTGGTCATATGCAGATCTTTTTTGTTCATCAGTTAAAATTTCATATGCTTCTTTAATTTCTTTAAATTTTATTTCTGATTGTTTATCACCTTGATTACGGTCAGGATGATATTTCATCGCTAAGCGTTTATATGCTCTTTTTATATCTTTTTCATTTGCTGATTTTGATACACCTAAAGTTTGATAGTAATCTTTTTTTTCCATTATATTTTCATCCTACATTGAAGGAAAGTTACAATACACTTCGGGCGTAGTAGCATATTTATATATTTAACGCCCGTGTGTTATATTTATTTTTATATAATAATTTTATGCAGGTTCGTTCTTTAAGATTGCTATGTTATTACTTTATTTTTTTTTTTCATCAACTTCTTCGAATTCAGCATCCACTACTGATTCTTCTTTCGTTTTTGAAGATTCATTTTTTTCTTGTTGTGAATCATTTTTTTTATTTTGATCTTGAGGTATTAATTTAGAGGCGATATCTAATACACATTGAATGTTTTTTTCTATATCTTTTTTATTTTCTCCTTTTAAGGATTGATCTAATTGATTTAAAGCTTTATTAATTTTTTCTTTATTATCAGTGTTAATTTGATCAGATTTTTCTTTTAATTGTTTTTTTGTATTATGAGAAATTTGATCTCCTTGATTTCTTATTTGTACTAATTCTTCAAATTTACGATCAGCAGCAGAATTTTCTTCTGCATCTTGTACCATTTTTTTTATTTCTGTTTCATTTAATCCAGAAGATGCTTTTATTGTAATTTTTTGTTCTTTTCCAGTATTTTTATCTTTTGCAGAAACATGTAATATTCCGTCTGCATCTATGTCGAAGGTAACTTCTATTTGAGCCATACCTCTTGGCGCTGCTTGAATACCATCTAAATTAAATTGACCAAGTGATTTGTTATCTTGAGCTCTTTTGCGTTCCCCTTGTAATACATGTATTGTTACTGCAGATTGATTATCTTCTGCTGTAGAGAATATTTGACTATGTTTGGTAGGAACAGTTGTATTTTTTGTTATTAATGGTGTCATAACTCCACCCATGGTTTCAATTCCAAGAGATAAAGGAGTAACATCTAACAATAGTACATCTTTTACATCACCAGATAATACTCCACCTTGTACAGCTGCTCCAACAGCGACTGCTTCATCTGGATTGACGTCTTTTCTTGGTTCTTTTCCAAAGAATTTAGCTACCTTTTTTTGTACCAAAGGCATTCTTGTTTGTCCACCTACTAAGATTACGTCATCAATATTGGAAATAGTTAATTTGGCATCTTGTAATGCAACTTCTAATGGTTTAATAGAACGTAAAATTAAATCTTCAACTAAAGATTCTAATTTTTTTCTTGTCACTTTAATATTTAAATGTTTTGGTCCTGTTGCATCAGCAGTAATATATGGCAAATTTACATCGGTTTGTTGTGCTGAAGATAGTTCAATTTTTGCTTTTTCTGCTGCTTCTTTTAAACGTTGCATAGCAAGAGGATCATTTCTTAAATCAATGGTTTGTTCGTGTTTAAATTCTGAAACTAAATAATTGATCAACCTACTATCAAAGTCTTCTCCGCCAAGATGTGTATCACCATTTGTTGATAATACTTCAAATGTTTTTTCTTTATCTACTTCATCTATTTCAATAATAGAAATATCAAATGTACCACCTCCTAAATCATATACAGCAATTGTTCTGTTTCCTTTTCCTTTATCTAAACCATAAGCTAATGCTGCTGCAGTTGGTTCATTAATAATTCTTTTAACTTCTAAACCAGCTATTTTTCCTGCGTCTTTTGTTGCTTGTCTTTGTGCATCATTAAAATATGCTGGTACTGTAATTACTGCTTCTTTTATTGTTTCTCCTAAATAATCTTCTGCTGTTTTTTTCATTTTCTTTAATACTTCTGCAGAAATTTGAGGAGGAGCTATATTTTGTTTTTTAATTTTAATCCAAGCATCTCCATTTTCTGATTTTGTTATCTCGTATGGCATGATTTTAATATCTCTTTGTACTTCTTCATCCTGGAATCTTCTACCAATGAGACGTTTTATTGCAAATAAAGTATTTTTTGGATTAGTAATTGCTTGTCTTTTAGCGGGTTGACCTACTAATACTTCTCCTTCTTTTGTATATGCAATAATAGATGGAGTAGTACGATCACCTTCTGCATTTTCTAATACTTTAGTTTTATTTCCGTCCATGATAGCAACACAAGAATTTGTTGTTCCTAAATCAATTCCTATTATTTTTCCCATTTTAATAACTCCTGATTTAATTTTGATAAATGGGTGACACAACATTAAATATAAACTTTTTATAGTTTATTTATGTTTACAATTTTTTTTTAAATTGAAAAGGTATATTTAATGTATTTAAAATATATCTTTTAATACCAATTAGATGGGGGTGAGTCAGGCACTCATCAAGGGTTAGTATAAAATATATTTATATTTTTTTTAAGATATTTATAAAAAAATATGAGATTGGTTATTTTTTGAAGAAAAATGTTTATATTGTGTTTAAATGACAAAAATTTTTTAAAGAAATTAAATTTATGTTTACATGATTTATTTCAGTAATATATTTTTTTTTTAGAAATATTAATTGTATAATACATATTATGTATATATTTAAAATGAATAAAATGGCGAATAATTATGCATTTAAATTTAAATAGTTATATTTTCAATAATCCACAACAATTGTCATTTTTTTTATATTTTGTTATTTCAATAGTACTATGTAGTATAATATTACTAATTAGTTATGTATTAGGTGAGAAAAATACTGTTCATAATAAAAATATTCCTTTTGAATCAGGTATTATAGGAGTTGGTACAACTGATTTAAGATTTTCAATTAAATTTTACTTAATAGCAATTTTGTTTGTTTTATTTGATGTAGAAGCACTTTATTTATATGCTTGGTCTATATGTGCTCAAGAATTAGGTTTAGATGGTTTAATAAAAGTTTTTTTTTTTATTTTGACACTTTTAGTGAGTTTAATGTATATAGTTAAAAAAAAAGTATTTATATAATTGTTTCAAAAATTTTTTCTTATTAATAAAGGAAATTTTATGGTTAATTATATATTAACTAATGTAAATGAGCATACTTCAAATAATTTATCAAAAAAAAATCAAAAAATATTTTCAATAGAAGAAGAAAATATTAAAAAATGTGTATTTATGGGAAAATTATCGTCTTTTTTGAAAAATATGGTGAAATGGGGAAGAAAAAATTCTTTATGGCCATATAATTTTGGTTTATCTTGTTGTTATGTAGAAATGGTTACAGCATTTACTTCTGTTCATGATGTCGCAAGATTTGGTTCTGAGGTTTTGCGATCGTCTCCTAGACAAGCAGATTTTATGGTAATAGCAGGAACACCATTTATAAAAATGGCTCCTGTAATAAAACGTTTATATGATCAAATGTTATCTCCAAAATGGGTAATATCTATGGGAGCTTGTGCTAATTCTGGAGGAATGTATGATATTTATTCCGTAGTACAAGGTGTAGATAAATTTTTGCCAGTAGATGTATATATTCCTGGTTGTCCTCCAAGACCTGAAGCATATATACAAGCATTAATGCTATTACAAAAATCTATAAATGCAGAAAATAGACCATTATCTTGGGTAATTGGAGATCAAAAAATTTATAAATCTAATATTACACCAGAAAAAGTTAAAAAATATAATAAAAGAAAAATATGTAAAGATTATGAGAATGATTAGAAAAATTGTTGATAAAAATAATTTTTTTTTATAAAAAAAAGTATATAAATATCGTTAAATTGTGTAATCAATTACATATTGATTAAAAATATTGCGAGCAGTTAATGAAAAAAAATATTAACAATAATATAAACACTATTAAATTAAAACAAATAATTCATGAAAACCCTCTAATTTTAGAACAATTATTTAACGAGTTTGATAAACAAGAATTTTTTGTTCAATCTTCTTTAATAGATTATCCTATTATTTGGATTAATAAATGTAAATTATTAAACATCATTCGTTTTTTAAAAAAAGTACAGCAACCATATAATATGCTTTATGATTTACATGGAATAGATGAAAGAACTCGAAAAGTTAAAAAAAATATGATCCAATGTGATTTTTCTGTTTTTTATCATTTTTTATCGATTGAAAGAAATCATGATATTATTTTGAAAGTTCCTTTATTCACAAAAGATTTGAAAATTAAATCTATTTCTAACATATTTTGTAATGCTAATTGGTATGAACGTGAAACATGGGAAATGTTCGGAATAATTTTTTTAGGTCATAATCATTTAAGTAGAATTATTATGCCTGATTATTGGGAAGGGCATCCTTTAAGAAAAGATTATCCAGCTCGAGCAACAGAATTTCAGAATTTTTATTTAAATGAACACAAAGAAAAACAGTCTATGAACAGTTTAAAATTTCAACCTGAAAAGTGGGGAATGCAAAAATCAGATAAAGATAGTGATTATATGTTTTTGAATTTAGGACCAAATCATCCTTCTTCTCATGGAGCTTTTAGAATTATTTTACAATTAAAAGGTGAAAAAATAATTGATTGTGTTCCTGATATAGGTTACCACCATCGTGGTGTGGAAAAAATGGCTGAAAGACAAACGTGGCATAGTTTTATTCCTTACACTGATCGAGTAGAATATTTAGGTGGTTGTATGAATGAAATGCCTTATATTTTATCTTTAGAAAAGATTGCAGGAATTGTTGTTTCTGATCGCGTGAAATTTATTCGAGTTATGTTGTCTGAATTATTTCGTATTAATAGTCATTTATTGTATTTATCTACTTTTATTCAAGATGTAGGAGGAATGACTCCTGTTTTTTTAGCTTTTACTGATCGTCAAAAAATATATGATTTAATTGAATTTATTACCGGAGCTAGAATGCATCCAGCTTGGTTTAGAATTGGAGGAGTAGCAAAAGATTTACCAAAAAAATGGGAGTGTTATTTAAAAGAAATAATATCATGGATTCCTAAAAGATTAAATTATTATATTCGTACATCACTTAAAAATGACATCTTAATATCAAGATCTAAAAATGTTGCATGTTATAATTTACAAGAAGCATTAAATTGGGGTATAACAGGTGCTAGTTTAAGAGCTACTGGGATAAATTTTGATTTAAGAAAACAGAGACCTTATTCTGGTTATGAATATTTTGATTTTGAAGTTCCAGTGGGAAATGGTATTAGTGATTGTTATACTAGAGTTATGTTACGTGTTGAAGAAATTTTTGAAAGTATTAAAATATTACAACAGTGTTTAAAAAATATGCCTGAAGGACCAATTAAAACAGATCATCCTTTAACCACCCCTCCTATAAAAGATAAAGTTTTTAGTCATATAGAAACTTTAATTACTCATTTTTTACAGGTTTCTTGGGGAACTATCATGCCAATCGGTGAATCACTACAAATGGTTGAAGCTACTAAAGGTATTAATAGTTACTATGTGATTAGTGATGGAGGAAATATGAGTTATAGAACACGTATTCGTACTCCTAGCTTTGCTCATTTACAACAAATTCCTTCAGTGATTAATGGAAGCACATTAACTGATTTAATTACTTATCTAGGAAGTATCGATTTTGTCATGTCTGATGTAGATCGATAACATTTAATTAGAGTAATAAAATCGTATTATATTATTTTTTATTATTATATGAAGATAAATATATGGAATGTAAATTATTGCATAATGAAATTATTAAAATTCAAACTGTAAAAAAAAATTATGAAAATTCTAAAGCTGCAGTGATAGATTCTTTAAAAATTTTACAAAAACGTTTAGGTTGGGTTCCTGATTGGGGAATTTATGAAATATCGAAATTATTAAACATGTCTCCAGAAGATGTTGAAAGTATTGCAACTTTTTATAGTCAAATTTTTAGAAAACCAGTAGCAAGAAATTTAATTCGATTATGTGATAGCGTTGTATGTTATTTAAATGGTTATGAAATTTTGGAAAAAAAAATTAATACTTTACTTAATATTAATATAAATTGTATGACTGAAGATAAAAAATTTACTGTTTTACCTGTGTGTTGTTTAGGTAGTTGTGATAAGGCTCCTGTTATTATGGTAAATTCTGATATTTATTACAAAGTAGATAAATTTTCTATTATTAATATCTTGGATACATATAAATGAAAAAAATTTTACGAGATGTAGAAACACATCCTTTAACGTGGAGGTTAAAAGAAGGCCATAACATCATATGGATGGAAGAATATAAAAATCAACAGGGTTATATTGCTTTAGAAAAAATATTGTTAAATGAAACTTCTCCTGCAGAAATTGTTGATTTAGTTAAGGAATCTGGTTTAAAAGGAAGAGGAGGGGCTGGTTTTTTGACTGGTATAAAATGGAGCTTAATTCCTGCAGTAAATAAAAATACTCAAAATAATGATCATTATCATCCATCTCATCGATATTTATTATGTAATGCAGATGAAATGGAACCAGGAACATATAAAGATAAGTTTTTAATGGAGCAGTTACCTCATCTTTTAATAGAAGGAATGATTATTAGTGCATTTGCAATACAAGCAACTCGAGGATATATTTTTTTAAGAGGAGAATATTTAAAATCAGAATATATTTTAAATAAAGCAATAAAAGAAGCACAAAATATAGGGTATTTAGGAAACAATATTTTAGGTAGTAGTTTTAGTTTTGATATTTTTATACATAGTGGTGCTGGGAGATATATTTGTGGAGAAGAAACAGCATTAATTAATTCTTTAGAAGGAAATCGAGCTAACCCAAGAGTTAAACCACCTTTTCCTGCTCATATTGGGTTATGGGGTAAACCTACTTGTGTTAATAATGTTGAAACGTTATCGAACATTCCAGCAATTATACTTTATGGTTCTCATTGGTATCAAAATTTATCTCCAGATGGTAGTAGTTCTGGTACTAAGTTAATGGGATTTTCAGGAAATGTTGTTAATCCAGGATTATGGGAAGTCCCTTTTGGAATTACTGCAAGGGAATTATTAGAAGATTATGCAGGAGGAATAAAAAATAATTTTCATTTAAAAGCTTGGCAACCAGGTGGTGCAAGTACTGATTTTTTATTACAAGAACATTTAGATGTTTCAATGGATTTTGAACCTATAATGAAAGTAGGTAGTAGATTGGGAACAGCGTTGTGTATGGCTGTCGATAATAGTTTTAATATGGTATTTGTTTTATATAATTTAGAAAAATTTTTTGCAAGAGAATCTTGTGGTTTATGTACTCCTTGTAGAGATGGTTTACCTTGGATTGTTAATATTTTAAAAAAATTTATTTCTGGAAAAGGAAAACAAAAAGATATTCTATTATTAGAAGAATTATGTATATTACTAGGTCCAGGAAAAACTGTATGTGCACATGCTCCAGGAGCGATAGAACCATTACAAAGTGTTATTAAATATTTTCGTTCTGATTTTCAATCATTAATAAAATAATGAAAATTATTAAGATATAATATAAAAATAATAATAATTATAAAAGATAAATTTTAAATAATTTTTTTAGTATAACTGGTTACTCTTTTTTGGAATTATATATATGGTTACAATTTATATAGATAATAAATCATATAATGCTCATGAATCAAATAATTTATTGCAAACTTGTTTACAACAAGGTTTAGATATTCCTTATTTTTGTTGGCATCCTGTATTAGGAAGTGTGGGTTCGTGTCGTCAATGCGCTGTTAAAAAATACGCAAATGATCATGATGAAAAAGGTTTTATAGTGATGTCTTGTATGACTGCGATTACAAAGGATTTAAGAATTTCGATTAAAGATCCTGAAGCAGTACAAATGAGAAGACAAATATTAGAATTATTAATGACTAATCATCCTCATGATTGTCCTGTTTGCCCAGAAGGTGGCAATTGTCATTTACAAGATATGACAGTGATGACACAACATCATAAACGTAGATATCATTTTGAAAAAAAAATATATAATAATCAATATTTAGGTCCATTCATACAACATGAAATGAATCGTTGTATATCTTGTTATCGATGTGTACGATTTTATAAAGATTATGCTGGAGGAAAAGATTTTAATGTTTTTGGGACTGCTAATAATCTGTATTTTGGGCGTTTTACTGATGGTATTTTAGAAAGTGAACATTCTGGTAATTTAATAGAAATATGTCCTACTGGAGTATTTACAGATAAAACACAGAGTGAACATTATAATAGAAAATGGGATATGCAATATGCTCCCAGTATTTGTCAACATTGTAGCATTGGGTGTAATATCTCGGTTGGAGAACGTTATGGAATGATACGAAAAGTAGAAAATAGATTTAATACATATATTAATAGTTATTTTATTTGTGACATAGGTCGTTTTTTTTACAGAGACAGTAATAATATTCATAGAACTTCTGTATTTCAATATCGTAATCAAAAAAAACTTTTATCTATAGATTATGAAACTTCTTTATTACAAGCAGTAAACCTTTTTCAAAATTCTGAAAAAATTATTGGTATTGGATCTTCTAGATCGAGTATAGAAAATAACTTTGCATTATTAAAATTAGTTGGGGAAAAAAATTTTTCTAGCGGTATGTTAAAATTAGATAATGAAATTATCTCTTATATTACATCTATTATTCAAAATAAAAAGATACATATTCCAACTTTATCAGAAGTAGAGAAATACGATTTTATTATAATAATTGGAGAAGATATATTAAAAACTGCTCCTCGTTTATCTTTATCTGTAAGACAAGCTATTAAAAATAATAATATTAATGTAGTTAATGATATTGTTGATAAAAAAATTTTTTCTTGGCAGTCTGATGCGATTAAAAATGTACGTCAAAATAAACAAGCTGCATTTTTTATTATTCATTATCTAAATACTGATTTAGATGAATTATGCAGTATGAGTTATGATAAAACTATGATTAATCCACTTTTTCTTAGTACATTAATTAATAAAAAATTGAATAATGAAGATATTACAATAGATTTAGAAACAATAGATTCATCATTGTTAAAATATATTACTACTGTAGTTAATGCTTTAAAAAAATCAAAAAATCCTTTGATTATTTCTGGATCACATTGTAGAGATAAACAATTAATTCAAATAACAGTAAATATATTTAATTCAATTCAACAGTTTAATAATAATGTTGGATTGATTTTATTAACTCCTGATGTGAATAGTATAGGGTTAGGAATGATGAATGGAATGGATTTAAACAGTGTTATTAGTATTGTTGAAAAAAACAAAAAGAACACTTTAGTTTGTCTAGAACATGATATATATACTATATTTCCGAAATTTTTTTTAAAAAAAATTTTAAAAAATTCTAAAACTTCTTTAATTGTTTTAGATCATAAAAATACTAGAACTATGCAAAAAGCACATTTAAAAATTCCAGTTACTAATCATTTCGAATCTTCGGGAACTGTCATAAATTATGAAGGTCGTATACAACGATTTTTCCAGGTTTATAATGCTGCTTTATATAAAGATAATATTTATCGAGTAAATAGTTGGAGATGGTTACATGCTCTTCAAAGTAAAATTGAAAAAAAAAATATTCATTGGTTAAAATTAGATGATGTTATTAAAAGTTGTAGTAAACAATTATCTTTTTTTGAAAACATTATTAATGTCACACCAAACTCTTCTTTTCGCATTTTTGGTCAGAAAATACCTCGTTCACCGCAACGTTTTAGTGGTCGAACTGCTATAGATGTTCATCGAAATATTCATGAAAATACACAACCACAAGATTTAGATTCTATGTTTTCTTTTTCAATGGAAGGTAGTCAAATTTATGAACAATATTCTTCTGAAATTCCATTTCATTGGTCTCCTGGTTGGAATTCTGTTCAGTCTAGTATTAAATCTAATTTAAATATGTTAGATAATGATTACAATAATTCAAAAAAAAATGTGTTTATTAATGTTAATACAAAAATAAAAAAACCATATCATCATCATAATTTTCATCATAAAAATATTGTATTAAAATATAATTGTTTAAAAATTATTCCGTATTATTGTTTATTTGAACAACATAATGACAATATTATGGATAATATTAAAAATAAAAAAAATCATGGAATTATTAATATATTAAAAGCAAAAGAATTAAATATTCCAGAATCTTCTATTATAATACTTAAATATGGATCTGATGTTTTTAAAATTAATGTAAAATTTTCTAATAACATTAATTCTGAATATGTTGCTATTTCTTTAGGTACTTATGATCTTCCATTTTTTTTATCTGGAAAGTTGATACAGTTATTAAAGGGGGATGAGTGGAAAATTGTGATGTAAACAATATGTCGATTACAATATTTTTTTATTGTTTTTTAAAAGTATTATTATTATTTTTTTTATTAGTTTTTTGTGCAGCATATATGAGTTTGGTAGAACGTAAAATATTAGGTTTTTTACAAAATCGATGCGGACCAAATCGAGTGGGTTGGTTTGGATGTTTTCAAGTTTTTGCAGATATGATAAAAATTTTCTTTAAAGAAGATTGGATTCCTCCTTTTAGCCGAACATTTATTTTTGTTGTTTCTCCTATAATTGCATTTTTATCTTTATTATTAGTGTTTGCTATTATACCTATTACAAATAATTTAGTATTAATCAATTTAGATATAGGTGTATTATTTTTTTTAATGATGGCAAGTTTATCAGTATATTCAATTTTATTAGCTGGATGGTCAAGTAACAATAAATATTCTTTGTTGGGATCAATACGTTCTGTTGCTCAAACTTTAAGTTATGAAGTTTTTTTAGGAATTTCATTAATGGGAGTAGTAGTTAAAGCTGATTCTTTTAATTTATTAGATATAATAATAAGTCAAAAAGATATGTGGAATGTATTTCCTCAATTTTTAGGTTTTTTAACTTTTTTTATTGCATCTATTGCATTGTGTCATCGACATCCTTTTGATCAACCAGAAGCTGAACAAGAATTAGCTGATGGATATCATATTGAATATTCTGGAATGAAATTTGGATTATTTTTTATTGGTGAATATGTTTCTATGATTGTAGTATCAGCGTTAATAACATGTTTATTTTTTGGTGGTTTTCAAGGTCCATTTTTTTCGGGAATAATGTTGTTTTTTTTAAAAGAATTGTTTTTTTTATTTTTATTTATTTTAATTCGTGCATCTTTACAACGTCCACGATATGAACAAGTTTTGTATTTTGGTTGGATTTTTTGTTTACCAGCTTCTTTAATAAATTTGTTAATTACTGGTTTTATAATTCTTTTTAAATAAATACTAAATAGGAATATTGTAAATGTTTTTTAAAAAAATTTTTTTTGGGTTTTTTACACAAATTCGGAGTTTGTGGTTAGTGAGTATAAATCTTTTTTCTAAAAAAGAAACTAAAATGTATCCTGATCAACCTATACCATTATCAAATAGATATAGAGGTAAAATAATATTAACATTAGATCCAGATGGAGAAGAAAGATGTGTAGCATGTAATTTATGTTCTGCAGTATGTCCAGTCGATTGTATATCTTTACAAAAATCTACACGTAAAAATGGTAGATGGTATGCAAAATTTTTTCGCATAAATTTTTCTCGATGTATTTTTTGTGGTTTATGTGAAGAAGCATGTCCTACTGCCGCAATTCAATTAATACCTGATGTTGAATTAGGAGAATTTAATCGAAAAAATTTAGTGTATGAAAAAAAAGATTTATTAATATCTGGAACAG
Organism: Buchnera aphidicola (Thelaxes californica); assembly: GCF_005080825.1. NCBI lineage: Bacteria > Pseudomonadati > Pseudomonadota > Gammaproteobacteria > Enterobacterales > Erwiniaceae > Buchnera > Buchnera aphidicola. The sequence continues at coordinate 148,428 of NZ_CP034852.1, forward strand.
GAAAAAATAACAAATATAATTTTTATAAAGTTTCAGGAGTAAAAATATCTGATAAACAAGGAGAAGTAAACAAAGATTGTTTCAAAATAGTTGATACAAAAACTTTATTACCTTAAAGAGATAAAAATTATGAATATTATTTTTTATGTTTTAAGTTCATTAACTATTTTATTTACTTTTTTTGCAGTGATACAAAATAATCCAATTAATTCTTTGTTATTTTTAATTTTTTCTTTATTATCTATATCTGGTATTTTTTTTATTGTTGGTTCAATTTTTTCAGCTGTTTTAGAAATAATTATATATACCGGAGCCATCATGGTTTTATTTTTATTTATAGTTATGTTGTTAAATTTAAATATAAATTTTGAAAAAAAAGAACGTAAATGGATGCAAAATGTTTATAAAGATAAAGTAACTTTATTAATAATATTATTATTTTTCATTTTTATATTTTCTATATTTTTAACAAAATATCATAATATATTTATTTATTTTGTAGATGGAAAAGAAATTGGAAGATTTTTGTTTGGACCTTTTTTTATTATAGTTGAATTAGCTTCGATTCTCTTATTATCGGCATTGGTTGTAGTATTACATTTTTTAAAAATAAAAAATATTTCAATTAAGTAAAATAAGTTACTTAATTTCTTTTAAGGTTATAATTACATGTTTTCTTTCAATTATGGTTTATTTGTTGCAATTACTATTTTTTGCATTGGTGTTTTTTCTCTGTGTATTAGAAGAAATTTGTTATTTATTTTAATTAGTTTAGAAATAATGATAAATGCTGTGTCTTTAGCTTTAATTTTAATTAGTGCTAATTATAGTTCAATTGATGGTCAAATTATGTATATTGTGACTTTAACAGTTGCAGCAATAGAATCCAGTATTGGTTTAACTTTGTTAATTAGATTTTATAAAATATATAATACATTAAACATAGATTTACTCTCTGAGATACAATAATGAACTGTATTTATTTTAATTTATTAGCTCCATTGTTTAGTTTTATCATATCTATAATGTATGTAAGATTTCATTCTATAAAAAAATTTTTTGTTTATTTTTTAACTTTTATTACTTTTAGTTCATTTATAAGTAGTGTATTTTTATTTCAATATCAGGAAAAATTACATTTTAAAAAAAATATATTACATTTATGGACTTTATTATCATTTAAAAAAAATGATATTAATATAGATTGTATATTAGATCAATTATCTATAACTATGTTAGTCATGATTTTAGGTATTGGTTGTTTAGTTCATTTATTTTCTCTTTGGTATATACAAAAAAAAAATGAACAAATTCGTTTTTTTACTTTAATCACTTTATTTATTTTTAGTATGTCGGTATTAGTGTTATCAGATAATTTATTATCAATATATTTTGGATGGGAAGGTGTTGGTTTATGTTCTTATTTATTAATTGGATTTTATTATACTTCTAATAAAAATATAAATGCTGCAAAAAAGTCATTTTTAATGACTAAAATTGGTGATGTATTTTTTTTCCTTTCAATATTATTGATATATAAACATTTTCATAGCTTAAGTATATATAATATTTCTTTAATTGCAGACAAATATTCTTCAGAATATTCTGATCATTGTTATATTTTGCATTTTATTACTTTATTTTTGCTAATTGGTAGTATAAGTAAATCAGCTCAATTTCCTTTACATACTTGGTTAATAGATGCCATGGTAGGGCCGACTGCAGCATCAGCATTAATTCATGCTGCTACTATGGTAACAGCGGGTGTTTATTTAATTAATAGAACAAAATCAATTTTTCTTACAACACCAGAAATTTTATTTATTACAGGATGTTTAGGTATTATTACTTTATTAATTTCTGGTTTTTATGCGATTTTTCAAAATGATATTAAATGTATTTTAGCCTATTCTACCATGAGTCAAATTGGTTATATGTTTGTAGCTTTAGGGGTACATTCTTGGAGATCTTCTATTTTTCACTTATTAACTCATGCTATTTTTAAAGCATTATTGTTTTTATCTACAGCATCGTTAATTTTTAGCGCTTCTAAAGAACGTAATATTTTTAAAATACATCTTTCAAAAAAGAGTATTCCTATAATATATACATCTTTTTTATTTGGTGTTTCATCTCTTCTTGCTATTCCATATATAACAATTGGGTTTTATAGTAAAGAAGCTTTATTATACGATATTGTAAATTATAATAATAAATTTTTTTATATTGGTAGTATTTTAGGTGTCTTTTTCACTTCTATTTATATTTCAAGACTTTTTTTTGTTTTATTTTATAAAGAAAATTGTAAAGTAGATAATTTAAATAAATCTATTATTAATAGTTTTCATAATTTTCCGTTATTTTGTTTAATGTTTTGTTCTACTTCAATTGGTTTACATATACTGCTTCGGCATTATTCTCTGCAATATATTTATATTGATAATAATGCACATAATGTTTATCTAAAAATTAGTTTATTTTTATTATCTATGTGTGGAGTATTTTTTTCTTATGTTTATTGGGTTTTAGAAAAATCGATAGTAAGTATTTATATGAAAAAAATGTTTTCTTATTTTAATTTTAATCTATTTTTTCAATGTAGTATTGATAAATTATATCAAAATTCTTTTATTTATTTTTTTAAATTTATTTTGAAAAAATGTAAAAAAAATATTTTTATTATTCTTTCAAATAAATTTATGTATCTCTATACATTATGTAATAGTAATGTTTCATATTATGAAAAAAAAACATTAAGGTTTTATATTAATTGTTTTATATTTATAATAACTGTTTTTTTATTAATGATTTTCATATAATTATACATTTTATAATAAAATAATTATTAATTAAATCTATCTTTTATGTACATCATTACTATTTTTTATTTTCATAATTTTTTATGTTATAAATCATTTTTTCAACAAATTACTGTTATAGTAAATACAATAATACAAAATAATAGGAAATAATAAAAAATGTTTTTGAAATATTTACTTTTAATTCCTTTTTGTTCTGGTGTTTTTTCAATTTTATTAGGTTTATGTAATTTAAATTTTTCTAAAATAATATGTTTATTGGGCATGTTATTAACTTTATTTTTTTGTTTGTTTTTTTATGGTATTGAACATATAAATTTAATATCTCAAAATTCTATTCATTCTCTTTTTCATTATGAGTTTTCGACTCCTTGGATACATCAATTTGGAATAAATTTTTCTATTGGTATAGATGGTTTGTCTTGTTTGATGATTATTTTAACTTGTATATTGAGTATTATATCAATTCTTTCTATGTGGAATTATAATAATTCAAATCAAGATCATTTTTTTTATTTTAATTTTATGTTAATGATTTCAAATATCATAGGAATTTTTATTGCTTTAGATGTATTTCTTTTTTTTATTTTTTGGGAATTATCTTCTATTCCAATATATTTTTTTATTATTCATTATGGAAAACCAACCATTAATAGAAATATAAGAATTTTTACTGCTAATCAGTTTTTAATTTATATGCAAATTTCTGGATTATTATTGTTATTAGGTATTTTAGGATTAGTAGTAAATTTTTATCGTTTAAATCATTTTTATACTTTTGAATATGCTGTATTGAGAAATTCTTTTTTTAGTAATATTTATTTAGAATATTTTATTATGTTATTATTTTTTTTAAGTTTTATGGTCAAATTACCTATTTTTCCCTTTCAAAAATGGTTAATAGATGCTCATAAACATGCTCCAATAACAGGTTTTTTAGATATTACTGGAATTTTGTTAAAAACTTCAATTTATGGTTTATTACGTTTTAATATATTTTTTTTTCCTTATTGTTCATTTAAAATAAGCACTTTTATATTTTTTTTAGGTATTGTTAGTATTATTTATAATACTTTTATGGCTATAGTATCAAAAAATATCAAGGAAATTTTAACTTATGCTTCACTTTCACATATCGGTTTAATGCTGATAAGCATATATAATCCTATTTCTTTTGCTTATCAAGGTATGATAATACAATTATTTAGCTCTACTATTAGTATAGCTGCTTTATTTTTAATAATCTCACAATTATATCGTAGGTTATATACTTATGATATTTATAAATTGGGAGGATTATGGAGTGAATTACCATGGATATCTTTTTTTTCTTTGTTTTTTATTTTTGCAAATTTGAATATTCCTGGTACTGGTAATTTCGTGGGAGAATGTATGGCGTTATTAGGTTTAATAAATAATCATATTATTATTACGATTATTGTCACAATTAACATGTTTTTTTGTTCAGTTTATTCTATTAGATTATTTCAAAGTGTGTTTTATGGTGAAATAAAAAGAGTAAGTTTAATAAAAAAATGTGATTTTTATGAAATATTATCACTTTTAATTTTATTTATATTACTAATATGTATTGGAATATTTCCTAATTGTATTTTAAATATTACTAGTCATGCAATGAACAACATCTATTATTCTTTTTCTATGATTGCTTTGAATTAAAGAGGTATTTTGTAATTATGGTGTCAAATTTATTCGAAATAAAAAAAATAATACCCATATATAGTATGGTTATTTCTGTTATATTAATGACGGTTTTTATGTCATATCGAACCAACACTTTTGTTATTTTTTTAATTAGTATTTGTGGAATATTATTGTCAATATTTTCTATAAAATTTTATCATACATTAATGGTATTACATCCATCAGTTTTATTTAAAATTGGTAATATATCTATTGAATATATGATTATATTATTAATACATAGTTTATTAATTTGTTTATTTTCATATTTTTGGATTATACAAAATAAAAAAGTTTTGTATAAGGAAGAATTCTATTTATTTTTAATGATATCTACTTTAGGTGGTCTTGTGGTTATTATTTCTAATCATGCTTTATCTTTTTTTTTAGGGGTAGAATTAGTATCTGTTCCGTTGATAGGTATGCTAGGATATACTCTTTCTTATAAAGAACCTTTTTATTTTTTATTAAAATATGGTGTTTTATCAAGTATAAGCTCAATATTTATGCTGTTAGGTATGACTTTAATGTATGCAGTATCTGGATCATTAAATATTAGTGAATGGGAATTATATTTATTAAATCATTCTATTCATGATAATTATTTATTTTTATCTGGTTTTTATTTATTTATAAGTTCTTTAATTTTTAAATTTTCTATGTTTCCATTCCATTCTTGGATAGCAGAAATATATGAAGGTGCTCCTATTATATCTTTAAGTCATTTTTCATCTGTTTATAAAATTATTTTTATATTAATTTTATCTCATTTTTTTATTTATTTTCCAATGATAAAAAATCATTTTTTTTATTTTATTTTAGAAATTATTGCTTGTTCTTCAATATTATTTGGAAGTATTAGAACAGTTTATGAATGTGATAATATAAAGAAATTTTTTGCTTATACTTCAATTATTCAATCTGGTTATATTATTGCTATAATTATTGCAAGCTTAAATAATAATTATGAAATGAATTTTTTAAATATTAATTTTTATATGATTAGTTATTTATTAAATAGTATTAGTTTATTTAGTATTTTTACTTTAACTAATCTTATAATACATACATCATCATATAAAGATATTTCTTTAAATGATTATACAGGTTTATTTTGGAAAGAACCTTTATTAACATTATTAATGACAATAACATTATTTTCTTTATCTGGAATTCCTTTAACATGTGGTTTTATTGGAAAGTGTTATTTATTATTGAATATTTTACAAAACGATTTTCCTATTTTAGGAATATGTTGTATTATTGGTTCAATTGTGAGTATTTTTTATTATTTTCGCATTATTAATAAATTTTATTCTCCTATTCTTAGACAGAATTATAAAAATAATGTTGATAATTCAATGTTGTTTATATTTGCTAAAATAGTGATAATTTTATTGGTAATATATATAATATATTTTGGGATAAATCCAAATTCTTTGATTAATTTTTTAAATAAAAATAATTATTAAAAATAATATATTAATTTTTATTTGTATTTATATTAATCAGTTAAAAAAAAAGCGATTAAAAAATAATTTAATTTTATTATTTTATCAAAAAATATTAATTATTATTTTAATCACTTTTTGTAAAAAATATATGAATTTGTACATATAATAATATTTTTGTAAAAAATATTATTATATGTACAAAGAAATAATTTTTATAAAAATTACATCAAGAATATCTAATATGACAATATTTAATGTTCAAACATTTCTGATATAGATTCTTCATTACTAATTCTTCGAATAGCTTCTGCTAACATCCCGGAAAGGGTTACGGTACGTACTTTAGATAAGACACAGATATTTTTATTTAAAGGTATGGTATCACAAACAATAATTTCGTCTAACATGGAATGTTGTAAATTTTTTGATGCTTTTCCTGAAAAAATAGGATGGGTTGCATAAGCAAATACCTTATTCGCTCCATTTTCTTTAAGAGCTTGAGCAGCGTTACATAATGTACCAGCTGTATCAATAATATCGTCGACTAAAATACAATCTCTATTTTTTATTTTTCCAATTACGTGCATAACTTGAGAAGTATTCATTTCTGGTCGACGTTTATCTATAATAGCCATGTCAGTATCATTTAAAAGTTTTGCAATAGCACGAGCTCGTACTACTCCACCGATATCTGGAGATACTACAACTGGATCATTTAATTTAATTTTTAACATATCTTCTAAAAGAATTAAGCTTCCAAAAACATTATCTACAGGTATATCAAAAAAACCTTGTATTTGTTCAGCATGTAAATCTACTGTAAGTATACGATCTACTCCTGCTTTTGATAAAAAATCAGCTATAAGTTTAGCTGTAATTGGTACTCTTGCTGATCGAACTCTTCTATCTTGACGAGAGTAACCAAAATATGGAATAACAGCTGTTACACGACCAGCAGATGCTCGTTTTAACGCATCTGTCATTACTAATAATTCCATTAAATTATCATTTGTTGGAAAGCAAGTCGATTGTATGATAAATACATCATGTCCTCGCACGTTTTCATTTATTTCTACACTTATTTCTCCATCACTAAATTTTTTTACTGAAGCTTTTCCTAATTGTGTATACAAATTTTTAGCGATATAATGTGCAAGTTTTGGAATAGAATTTCCAGAAAATAGTTTCATGTTAGACATGATTTCCTACCTTGTTTAAAAAAATTATATTTTATTTTTTTTTAAAATAATCATATTCGAATATTAGTTATAAGTAGGGTTATTTTTGTAAGATAATTTCAAAAATTTGATTTTATATAATTTTAAAATATATAATATGAAGTAATTTTTAATGTGAAAAATAAGTTTTAATTAATGAAATAATAGCATATATGTAGTATATATATCAATTTTATTCATAAATACTAAAAATAATGATTTTTTTGATCTCTTATTATATGATATATAATAAAATTAAAAAAAAGTATTGATAAATAATGAAAAAATCTATTGTAATAAAATTAGAAAAAATGTTTAATCACTATCAAGAATTAGAAAAAATGCTTTCTAATAAAGAAATTATATTAAATAACACATTATATAAAAAATTATCTAAAGAATATTTTGATCTTACTAACATAGTGTTGATTTTTAAAAAATGGAAAAAAAATCAACAAGAAATTTTAGGTGTAAAAACTTTATTACAAGATGTTGATTTGCATCAAGAAGCAAAATTAGAATATAAAAATTTATTAAAAAAAAATGTAAATTTAGAAAATAAATTAATTCAATCATTAATTCCTAATGATCCAAATGATAAAAAGAGTTGTTTTATAGAAATTCGAGCAGCTACTGGTGGAGATGAATCTGCAATTTTTGCTGGTGAATTATTTAGAATGTATGTAAGATATGCAGAACAATATTCATGGAAAGTACAAATATTAAATGTTCATGAAGGAGAAAAAGGAGGTTATAAAGAAATTATTGCAAAAATTTCAGGAAACAATGTAATGAAACGATTAAAATTTGAATCTGGTGGTCACAGAGTGCAACGTATACCTAAAACTGAAACGCAAGGAAGAGTACATACTTCTACTTGTACTGTTGCTATTATGCCATTGGAAAAAACAACAAATAAATATGAAAATATTAATCCAAATGATTTAAAAATTGATACTTTTCGATCTTCTGGAGCAGGAGGACAACATGTTAATACTACTGATTCAGCAATCAGAATTACTCACATACCTACTGGTCATGTTGTAGAATGTCAAGATGAACGATCACAACATAAAAATAAAGCTCGCGCATTATCAATATTATCTGCTCGTATTAATGCTGCAGAAGCCAATAAAAAACATGAAAAAGAATCTGAAATACGTCGTAATTTATTAGGTACAGGAGAACGATCAGATCGAAATAGAACATATAATTTTCCTAATAATAGAATTACTGATCATCGTATTAATTTAACAGTATATCGATTGAGTGAAATTTTAAATGGTAATTTAGACATTTTAATTGAGCCAATGATAAAAAATTATCAATCACATGGTTTATCTTCTTTTTAATAATAAAATTTATGATGATTAAAGAATGGTATATAAAAAATGTACAAAAATTAAATTGTTATCCTAATATCAAGAAAGACATATTTGTGTTATTATCGACAATTTTAAATAAACCTATTAGTTGGATAAGAGTTTTTGATGAAACAAAATTGACTTTAATGCAAAAAAAAAATCTTGATAAATTACTATATCAAAGAATGAAAAGTAAGCCACTGTCTTATATTATTCAAAACCAAGAGTTTTGGTCATTAAATTTTAAAGTAACTCAAGATACTTTAATTCCTAGAGTGGATACTGAAAGATTAGTAGAAATTGCATTATTAAAAATCAATAATAATAACAGAAAAAAATATATCCTAGATTTAGGAACAGGATGTGGAGCTATTGCATTATCTATTGCGAAAGAATGTCCTCAACATTATGTGGTAGGAATAGATAATTGTAGAAAAGCTTTAAAAATAGCTTATTATAATGCAAACAAATTAAAAATAAATAATGTGTTGTTTTTACATAGCAATTGGTTTTCTACATTAAAAAATTTTCGTTTTCATTACATTCTTAGTAATCCTCCTTATATTGGAGAAACAGAACGATATAGTTTAGATAAAGAATTAACATATGAACCTAATAATGCATTATTTTCAAAAAAAAATGGTTTATCAGATATACAACATATTATTGAGAAATCAAGTAATTATTTATTAGATTCAGGTTGGTTAATTTTAGAACATGGATGGAAACAAAAAATTCAAGTAATGAATTTATTTTATAAAAATAATTATAAACAGATTAAGTCATATAAAGATTATAATGATTGTGATAGAGTGATTATAGGAAGTTATAATTTTTTATAGTATAAAATAATTAATAGAAATAAAATGTTTTTAAATCATTTTAAAAAAATATATGAGATTTAAGAATAATTATTAAACTCATTAAAATAATAAATACATTGTACAAGAGGTAATATGAAACTTCTAATAGAAAAAATTAAACTTAATCAATCTTCTATTCTTGATTCTATTCTTGAAGTTTTATCTTTTATAAAAGATGGTGTTTATAAAAATGTTTTAATATCAGAATTTAATGAGAAGATTAAATCTTCTTCTGGAAGTTTGTTGAATGATTGTGATTCTATTGATAAATTAAGAAAAATGCTAGATATATTTTATGTTCATTGGAAGTTTGGAAGTGCTTATGGTACCTATAAAATTTCAAATATTTTATATTTAGATGAAGTTTTAAAAACAAAACAAGGTTCAGCTTTATCTTTAGGAATAATTTTAATTTATGTAGCAAAGCAATTTAATATTAATTTAGATCCTATTATTTTTCCAACTCAATTAATTTTGAGTTATTTTTGTAAAAAAACGAGTAAAGTATTATTAATAAATCCTTTTGATGGAGAATTTTTAGATAAAAACATATTAACATTATGGTTACAAGGAAATATTACTCCCACTGCTACAATTCAAAAAAATAATTTAAAGATAGCAGATAACTTTACAGTCATTTGTAATTTTTTACATACTTTAAAGTTATCTTTAATTGAAGAAAAAAACATGGTACTTGCTTTAAAAGTTAGTGATGTTTTAATAAAAATTAAACCTGAAGATCCTTATGAAATTAGAGATAGAGGATTAATATACGCGTATTTAGAATGTGATAATGTTGCTGTATCTGATTTAATGCAATTTATTGAAAGGTGTCCTCATGATCCTGTTAGTGAAATTTTAAAAATGCAAATTTATGTTATGCAAAAAAAATCTGTTATTTTACATTAAAAATGTATCAAATAATATTTAATAATATTATAAATAAATCTTCATTTGTATTTTTTTGTAGTTATTTAAAATAATTGATATTTTTTTATCTAATTATTGTTAAAACAAATTTCATTTTTATATTATTTATATAATATTTTTTTATTAGTGTGATATAGTAATATGTTTTTTAAATATTCAGTTTTATTTTTTAAGTATAAGTTTTTTAATGAATATAAATAAATTGTTTTTTTTTATATTTAAATTTGATTAAATAAATATTTTTATTTTATTTTTTATATTTTAAAAAATGTGGTTGTTATTAATAAAGTATTAGTAATGTTACTTATTATATTTTTTTTTATAAAAGATAAATATATATAATATATATTAAAATATATGATGCAATTTTCATGATATAAATGAAATATTTATAAACCTTATGATATTACTAATATTTTTATTTTTTTTTAAATAGTTAGAATATTTTTATATAACTGAATTATTTTTTACTTGAAAATAATAAATGTGAGTAATTTTTATACACAATATTTTTTATTATAAAGAAAACATATAGTTATTTATATAATTTTCTGGTTTTTTTGTTTAATTAATTATATATATCAAATAATTTTATTGTTTTAATTAAGTATTCATTTAGTAAAGTAATAATTTAATAATTTTTTTTAGTTTATGATAGATATTTTTTTTAAAAAAATAATGAAAGTATATTTATACGATATGAATTTATTTTTTTATAATTTTGAAAAACAAATATTATAATTGATAATGATTTGATAATTTTTTTACATTATAAATTTTACTTATATAAAAAAATTATCTTTTTTGTACAACAAAAATATTTGTAAATATGTATTATTAAGGGAAATATATGTTTCAAAAATCAATTTTAGTATTAAATTGTGGTAGCTCATCAATAAAATTTTCTATAATAGAACATCATTCTTCCAGAAAATTGTTATATGGTTCTATTGAATCTATTGGACTGCAGAATTCTAGTGTTACATGGAAAATATATAATTTATGTGAAAAACGTAAAATTTTTAAAAATATTATAACACATGAAATAGGATTTAAATTTTTATTTCATTCTATTTTGTCACAAGAACAAGAAATTAGTAATACAATAATTGGAATAGGGCATCGTATAGTTCATGGAGGCGATAAAATTACTTCTTCTGTGTTACTTAATGAAGTAAATATTAAATATGTTAAAGATGCAATTTGTTTTGCTCCTTTACATAATCCTTTAAATTTATTGGGAGTAATGTTTGCAAAACAATTTTTTTCTCATTTATCTGATTATAATGTTGGAGTTTTTGATACTGTTTTTCATCAAACATTACAAAAAGAGAAATATTTATATGCTATACCTTATCAGTTTTATTCTAAAAACAAAATTAGAAGATATGGAGCACATGGAATTAGTCATCAGTTCGTTCGGGATCAATCGTCAAAAATTTTAAATATTCCAATATGTAATTTAAATATGATTAGTTGTCATTTAGGAAATGGTGCATCAATTACCGCAATAAGAAATGGTGTATCTGTTGATACTTCTATGGGTTTGACTCCTTTAGAAGGATTAGTTATGGGAACTAGAAGCGGAGATATTGATCCTGCTATTATTTTTTTTATGTACCATAATTTAAATTTAAAAATTTCTGATATTGAAAATATTTTAATAAAAAAATCGGGATTACTTGGATTAAACGGGGAAACTAGTGATTTTCAAAAAATTACTGATAGTTATGCTACAAATAAACAGTCAAAGTTGTCAATAGATATTTTTTGTCATAGGTTAGCTAAATATATTTCAGGATATTCATCATTAATGAATGGTAAATTAGATGCTCTTGCATTTACTGGTGGAATTGGAGAAAATTCATCTTTAATGCGTAAAATAACAATTGATAAGTTGTCTTTGTTAGGTTTTTTTATTGATTATGTAAAAAATGATACAATATATAAAAAAAAGCAATATTTTATTCACACAAAAGAAAGTATTCCTATACTAGTAATTTTTGCACAAGAAGAAGAATCAATTGCAAAAGAAACTTTTTCAGTCATTCATAATATATAAATTATATGTATAAAATAATTTTTTATTATTGTGTTATTTTTATTTTTAAGGATAAAAAATTATGTCATGTCCTATTTTATTATTTCCTTTAGATGATTATGTTGGAATAGACACAGTGAGTTTGACTATTTTAAAAAAAATTAGTCAGCAACAAATTTCTTGTGATTTTTTTTATTGTTTAAAAAAAAAAAAATTAAATGATATTTCTTGCGTAAATATAAAAGATATTTTTAATTCATTACATTTAAATATTTCACATATATATCCAATGATAATTTCAGAATCTGATGCTTCTTTAATTAATCATATACAATTAATGCATGTAGTAGATCAATTTGTAGAACAATATTTTTTAAAATCTTCCAAAAATGTGCAACTTAATTTTATTAAAGGTTTATCTATTAATAAAAAAAATTTTCTTTTTTCTCTTCACTTTAATACTTTTTTAGCGAAAAGATTAAATGCGAAAGTTATTATTTTATATAACAGTGATCGTTTAATACAATTAAAAAATTATCAAAAAAATATTTTAAACATAATAAAATCAAATTTTATTATAGATAATATTGATGTTATTGGAATAATTTTTAATACATCTAGAAAAAATATTTTTTCATTGACTAAATACAATAAAAAAATATTAAAATATAATTTATTACAAAATATTTCCATCAATGAAAAAGATTCTAAATTAACAATATTAGGATATATGAATTATGAAAATTTTTTATCGCAAATTTTAATAAGTGAATTATTTTTTTATTTACAAGCAAAAAGAATAGGAACATATGTTAATATTAATTTTTATATAAATAAAGTAGTATTATTAAATCATTATTCACATAATGATATGCATAATATTTTGTTAATTTTCGATAATATTTCTATTAAAGATATTCTGTTAACATTATCTAATTATAAAAAAAAAAAAAATGTTGCTTTACTAATAACTAATTATACTCAAGATCTTCATGAAATATATGAAAAAATTGTATTACAATTTGGTAATTATATTTCAATATTTTATGTTTCATGTTCTTTCATACAAGTATTAAAAAAATTAAGATTATTTAAAAGTTCAATATATTTCAAAAATATCAAAGATATTGATAATATTTTAAATTTTATTAATACAAAAATTAAAATAAATTTTTTAAATGTACAAAAATCTATTAAAAAAAATATAATTAATCCTTATTTTTTTCAATTTCAAATTAAACAAAATGCAAAAAAAAATCATAAATCTATTATCTTACCAGAAGGAAGTAATCTTTTTATTTTAAAAGCTGCTTCAATTTGTTCTAATTTAAAAATAGCAAAAATAATTTTATTAGGAAATAGTGAAAAGATTCTAAATAAAATGAAAGTACACAAGATTATAATGAATAAATATATTCAAATAGTAGATCCAAAATATATTAAAGAAAAATATATATCTCTTTTATATTCATTAAGAAAAAATAAAGGAATGACTAAATTATTAGCTCAAAAAGAAATTAACAATAATATTATTTTATCTATGTTAATGTTAAAAAGTGATTATTCAGATGGTGTAGTAGCTGGAATTGAACATAAAACATCTGAAATTATACGCCCTGCTTTTCAAATTATTAAATGTAAACAAGAATTTTCTTTAATTTCTTCTTGTTTTTTTATGCTTCTTAATAATAATGTATTAATGTATGCAGATTGTGCAATTAATATTAATCCTTCTTACCAACAGTTAGCAGAAATTGCTATTCAATCTTATGAAACGGCTATAAAATTTCAAATTAAACCTAAAATTGCAATGTTGTCTTATATTACTGGAATTAATAATTCTGAAGATATTAATGTGTTAAAAGTTATTAATGCTACTAAATTAGTAAAAAATATAAGACCAGAAATATTAATTGATGGTCCAATTCAATATGATGCTGCAATATCCAGAGAAGTTAGTCAAATAAAATGTCCAAGTTCTCCACTTAAAGGGGAAGCAAATGTTTTTATATTTCCAGATTTAAATACGGCTAATATTGTGTATAAAGCAGTACAACGTTCTTCTAAAGCTATTTGTATTGGTCCTATTTTACAAGGTATTCAAAAACCTGTTAATGATTTATCGAGAGGAGCATCTGTTGAAGATATTTTGTATACAATTATGTTGACAGTTTTACAATCTTAATATTTGATTAAACATGCTTAATAAGTTTATGTAATATAAATAAAAATTATTTATATTTTTTCATAACAAAAATAATTAGAAATAATAAAATTGAATAGATTTATTATATAATAAAATATTTATTTCAAAGAAACTAAATAATTTTTTTTAAGAATAATTAAATATATTTATAAAAATAAATAAAATATAATTATTGTAAATATATCTTAATAAATAAAAAGAATCGTTTTTCTTTTTTAAATAAAAAATTGACTTTATCTTTTTAGGTATTATCTGAATTATAGATGAATATAATTAATAATTAATTAACAAGATATTTGTAAGATTTGTAATAATTGATGGTAATTTTTTTTTCATATTGATTATATAATATATGCAATATATTTATATAAAATATCTTAATTTAATTAAAAATAAATTTGTTTTTAAAAATTAATTTTTACAATTTTTTTTCTTTATTCTTCTATTTGTTAAAATAATTCAATTTTTTTATGTTATATATTTAGATTTTTTGTGATAAATTATAAGATATTTATAAAAAATAATATTACATAATTCCAAAATTTTTGTGTTTTACATTATTATTATTTTTATCAGAATATTGAATCTTATTTTTTAATAAATAATATGTGAAATTAATAATTTAAATTTTTTTTTCACAATTTTTTTCCTAAATTTTTTTAATTAAAAAGATATTATAATAATCTAATAAAATATTTAATATATTAAAGAAAAATTTAGATAATTTATTTAATTCATGTATGTAAATAATGTGTACTAAATTTAGGGATTAAAAAATATAGAATAATAAATTCTTTTTTTTTATTTTTTTAATATAGTTTAATTATTTGTGTAATTAATAATATTGATACATATAAATTAAATTTTTAATTAGTGTTATTTAAGTATTAAAAGAACTATAAATATGATTATTTTATATTTTTTTATATAAAAAATAAATAATAAAATCTAATATTTTTTTAATCACATTCTTTTTTTTTGAACAAGGATTTACTGTTTTGATACAGGTATTTATAAAATAAAATATATTCTTTGTGCAATGTTTTTTTGAATTATTTATTGAGTTCTGAATAATATCTAATTTATCCTAATTAGTTACACTAATATTATTTTTTGTGAAATATATTTATAATTGTTATCTTTAGTTATACTAATATAACTAATAGTATAAGAATATGATGTTAATAAACAAAAATTAAATTTTTTGTTGAAAATTTTCATTTTATTCATAATTGGAGTGAGAAATGAAATTTGAAAAATTATATTTCATTTTGAAATATAAAGATATTTATTAAATATATTAAGTAATAATTAATTATATCACCATTGTGCTTTTTTATATAATTTTTTTAACTTATTTTTAATTAAGTATTTTACTTTCATTATTATATAAGATAATAAAAAATGTATTTTGATTTTATTTTTTACATATAAATTCATTTTATTTATTTCATTTGTAAAAAAAATTTAATATTTTAATCCATTTTTATATTTCACGATTTTTTTTTGATATGTTTATATAAAATAGATAATAAAATATTTTATATTTTTCTTCTTCAATGAAGAATAAAGACTTTGGATATTAAATATTAATATTTTGGATATTTTTATCAATTACATTTTTTAGATTTTATGATGATATTATGAAGTAAAATTATTTTTATTGTATTATCAAATTATATTGGAGTATGTAATTTCACTTAATATATTTAAATATTGTTTATTTTTTTATTGAAAAATTTAAAATATGATGTCATTTGTTAAATTAATTATGTTTTTTTTATTTATTGTTTCATTTTCAATATTTTTTTTGATATGTATAATATTTTTTTTAAATCTTTTTATTAAAAGTATAAAAAATAGCATTTATGTTTTCTAAAATTTATTCACTATATAGTACAATATTGTTGGTTATAAATGTTAAAAAATTAGTATTTTTTATGTAAAATACTAATTTAAAATGATTACTATAATATTAAAACAGTATTATATATATTAATAATATCATAATCAATTATATTATTAATATAATGTATTTAATTTTTGTACCGCTACTACTTTTTCTTTTTTTGTAGTGCGTATTAAAATTACTCCTTGAGCATTTCTTTTTAATATACCTATTTCAGAAATACGAGTACGTACTAATGTTCCAGCATCAGTAATAATCATAATTTGATTATTTTGACAAACTTGAATTGCACCGATTAAAATTCCATTTTTATTGGTAATTTTTATAGCTATTATTCCTTGTGTGGATCGTGATTTTATTGGAATATCTGATATTTTTGTTCGTTTTCCAAATCCATTTTCTGTTACTGTAAGTATATGTCCTTTATCTTGCGGTATAATTAAAGATACAACTCTATCTTTTTTATTGATTTTAACCCCTTTTACTCCAGTAGCTGTACGTCCCATTTCTCTAACAGAATGTTCAGAAAAATGTACAACTTTACCCATTGCAGTGAATAACATAACATTATCATGTCCATTAGTTAAAGCAACCCCTATTAATTCATCATGTTCTTTTAAATGAATAGCAATAATTCCATTATTTCGTGGTTTTTTAAAAAATTTAAGTGGAGTTTTTTTTACAATTCCTTGAGCGGTAGCCATAAAAATGTTGACATTTTCTTGATATTTTTTAAATGGTAAAATAGCTGTAATTCTTTCGTTGTTTTTTAGTGGAATAAGATTAATAATAGGTTTTCCTCTTGCATTTCTACTTGCTTCAGGTAATTGATATACTTTTAAACAATAAATAACACCTTTACTAGAAAAACATAAAATTGTATCGTGTGTATTTGCAATTAATAAATTTTCTATAAAATCTTCTTCTTTGGTTTTCGCTGCAGATTTTCCTTTTCCTCCTCTTTTTTGTGCTTCATAATCAGATAACGGTTGATATTTTACATATCCTGAATGTGATAAAGTTACTACTACATCTTCTTTATTAATTATATCTTCTACATTAATTTCAGATATACTATTCTGTATTTCAGTTTTTCTATTATCTCCATATTGATTACTAATATTTTGTAATTCTTTTTTTATTATTGACATCATAAAATTTGGTTGATTTAATATATCTACTAAATTTTTTATTTTTGTTAAAATAACAAAATATTCTTCTGTAATTTTTTTTTGTTCTAATGATGTGATTTTTTGAAGTTTTAAATCTAATACAGACTCGGCTTGTTTGATAGATAATGTACATATTTTTTGAATGTTGTTATTTTTATGATGTTTACATGAAGATAATATTGTTTCTTTTTTTTTCATTAGCATAACAAAACGATTATCAAAATTTTTCCATTCTTTTTGTATTAATATATTTTTAGCATCTTCAGGACTGTTGGTTTTTTGAATCATATTAATAATTGAATTAATATTATTTAATGCAATACTAATACCTTCTAAAATGTGCATTTTTTTTAATTTTTTTTTAAGTTCAAATAAACTTCTACGAAATACAATTTCTTTTCTATGAGAAATAAAATATTGAATAATTTCTTTTAATGATAATTTTTTTGGTTCGCCATTACATAATGCAACCATATTAATACCAAAAGAAATTTGTAATGGAGTAAGTAAATATAGTTGATTTAATACAATTTCTGTTCTAGCTTCTTTTTTTATTTTAATCACAATACGCATTCCATCTTTATCAGATTCATCTCGTAAAGCGACTATACCATCTATTTTTTTGTCTTTTGCTAATTCTGCTATTTTTTCGATTAATTTAGCTTTATTGACTTGATAAGGTAATTCGTAAATAATTATTTTTTCTCTTTTAGTTTTTGAATTTGTTTCTATTTTGATACGTGCTCGAATAGAAATTTTTCCTTTTCCTGTACGATATGCTTCTTCTATTCCTATTTTTCCATTTATAATTCCGTAAGTTGGAAAATCTGGTCCTGGAAGATATTGCATAATTTTTTTTAAAGATATTTCATTATTATCAATATAAGCTAAGCAAGCATTAATGACTTCTTTAATATTATGAGGAGGGATATTTGTAGCCATTCCTACTGCAATTCCAGATGATCCATTGATAAGTAAATTAGGAAAATTTGTAGGTAATACGTCAGGTATAAGTTCTGTTCCATCATAATTTTTACTAAATTTTACTGTATTTTTTTCTAAATCATTTAATAATTCTTGAGCAATTTTTGACATTCTAATTTCAGTATAACGCATTGCAGCAGCTGCATCTCCATCTATAGAACCGAAATTACCTTGTCCATCGATTAAAACATACCTTAAAGAAAATGTTTGAGCCATACGAACGATGGTATCATATACAGCGGAATCTCCATGAGGATGATATTTACCAATTACGTCACCTACAATTCGAGCAGATTTTTTATATGTTTTGTTCCATACATTATGTAAAATATACATAGCAAACAATATTCTTCTGTGAACAGGTTTAAGACCATCACGTACATCTGGTAATGCTCGACTAATGATCACTGACATTGCATAATCTAAATAAGAAGTTTTTAATTCTTCTTCAATATCAACTTGTGTAATTTCTTTAGCAAGTTCTTTCATAGAATAAATTATCTCTTTTATATGTAGAATATTTATATTTTTATTATATTTTTTTTTAAATTGAAACTATAGCATATTTATATTCTTCAGTGAATCAAAGAAAAGATTTAATTTTTTTGTTAGTTATTATAAAAATAATGTAAAGTTATATAAATATTATTTTTAATATATTTTAAAACATAAATTTGAAAATACCTGTATAATTAATCAATATTATGTTTGTTTTCAACATGTAATATATATATTAATTATATAATTTTAAAAATTAGGAGAGTAATTTTATGCAGTTTGAAGAAAAAAAAATAATTGAAAATTTGTTTGAAAGATTAAAAAATGTTGAAGAAAAATGTCCTGAAAAAAATACATTAGCTAATAATTTTATTAATGAATGTATTCAAAAGAACCCGAATTCTATATATTACATTATTCAAACAGTTTTAATTCAAGAAGATGTTATTAAAAAATTAAATGAACGTATAATTGCATTAGAAAATGATATTTCTTTATTTAAAAAGAATAATAATATACAAGAACCAAGTTTTTTAAAAAATACTGAAAACGCTATAAAATCTACACAGAAATTAGATACTAAAAAAAATCAAAATACTATTTCAAAAAATTATGATTCTGCTTTTTATGAACAAAAAAATCCTATGAATAAAGGATGTAATTCTTCTATTTCATCAGGAGGAGTAAGTAGTTTTTTAGGTTCTGCTGCACAAACAGCTGCAGGTGTTGCTGGAGGTATATTTATGGGAAACATATTAAATAACTTATTTCACTCTGATAAAGAAATTAGCACACCTATAGATATTAATAATCAAAATGATTTATCAAAAATATCAAATACAGATTCTATAAAAAAAGTAAACGATGATTTTTTATCTGAAGAAGATAAAATTCAAAACAATGAAAATAAAAATTTAGATCATGATTATGAAAATAATCATGAAGAAGCAAATAATGAATATGATGAATATGATGATGAAGATGAAGATGATGATGACTATTATGAAAATCATGATGACAATATGTTAGATATAGATAATCAAGGTGATGAATTATTATAATAATTACACTTTTTATTGTTTTTAGTAATTATTTTTTTTAAAAAAAAACCAGAATATACAGTATTATATACTGGTTTTTTTTTTTGATAATGTAATATTAGTTTATTTTTGTGTAAAGTATTGAATTACTCCTTCTGTAGTCGGAATTATTCCTAATTTTCCTTTTTTCCAATTAGCAGGACAAACTTCTCCATTTTTTTCATGAAATTGTAAAGCATCAATTGTTCTTAACATTTCTTGAATATTTCTACCTAAAGGTAAATCATTAACTAATTGATGTCTAATAACCCAATTTGAATCAATTAAAAAAGATGCTCTTAACGCAACACCAATTGAAGGATGTTCAATATTATATTTTTTTTGAATTTCTCTTTTTAAATCAGATACCATAACATATTGTATTTTTCCTATTCCTCCTTTATTTATCGGAGTATTTCTCCAAGCATTATGAACAAATATTGAGTCTATGGATACTCCTACAACTTCTACATTTCTTTTTTGAAATTCAGGGTACATTTTATCAAAAGCAATTAATTCAGAAGGACAAACAAATGTAAAGTCCATAGGCCAAAAAAAAAGTACCGTTGGTTTTCCTGATGCATATTTTTTAAAATTAAAATCTTCTATTAATTGTCCATTTCCTAAAACAGCTGGAGCAGTAAAATTAGGAGCTGGTAAAGTTACTAAAACCATTAGATTATTCCTTTTTTAAAATGTTATTTTTTTTATACATTTTGAAAATGATAATTGTTATTATTTGATTTTTTATTTTTTTAAAAAATATATAATTTTAATAATAATGGTAATTTTTATTATTTAACAAAAATTTGTTCTATTGTATTTTGTTTATTATTAATATTATACTTTTTTAAAAAAATATTATTTAGGAAATTATGATTATGCAGAAAATATTTACTTGGAAAGATATTTTAAAATATGAAATAAAAAAAAAATATTTTATAGACATTTTACAATATATTAAAAACGAGCGTCATAATAAAACGATTTTTCCTTCGGAAAAGAATGTTTTTCAAGCATTTAATATTACTAATTTTAGTAGTATTAAAGTTGTTATAGTTGGTCAAGATCCTTATTTTCGAATAGGTCAAGCTCATGGATTAGCTTTTTCAACTTTATCTAGACAATTCTTACCTCCTTCATTAAAAAACATTTTTTTAGAAATTAAACGTGATTTACCTGATTTTAAATATCCAAATCATGGAAATTTAATAAATTGGGCATATCAAGGTGTTTTTTTAATAAATAGAGTATTAACAGTGGAAGAAGGAAAACCACATTCTCATGCTAAAATAGGTTGGAATATATTTACAAATCAAGTTATTTCTGTAATTAATTTTTTTTTAAAGGGTGTTATTTTTTTGTTATGGGGGAGGTATGCAAAATTGTTAAAGCCATTAATTGATCAAGATAAACATTTTGTTTTACAGACTTCGCATCCTTCACCTTTGTCTGTACATAAAGGTTTTTCTGGATGCTGTCATTTTTCTCAGGTAAATAAATTATTATTATTGCAAAAAAAAACACCAATAATATGGTAATTGTATAATTTTTATTTTTATATTTAAATGTATAAAAATACAATCAATTTTTTTCTATTATTCTTTCAATCTGATTTTTATTTTTCATATACTTCAACGATAGCTGGACTTAAAATAACATCACCGAAAGAATATCCATTTTGTATTATTTTATTTATATATTGTGGTTGTCCTGAATCAATAAAATTTTTTTTTTGATTGATTTTATGTATTTTTTTATTAAATAGTTCGTTAACTTTTCCTTCTTGTTTTATTTTAAATTGAAAAAAAGTATTTAACATAGTTTTAAAAATTAATTTTATTCCTAAAATTGTATTTTGATTATATTTTTCAATATTTTTTTTATTTTTATAAAGATTTTTTAATTGATTAGCGATAGGAATAATTTTTTTCATAAAAAGAATGAATTGTTCATCTTTTATATATTTTTTTTTTATTTCATTTTTTTTTATGATATTTTCAATTTCTGCTTGAGCACGTAACTTTATATTTTTTTTTTTTTTTTGTAATATTTTAATTTCTTCGTTTAATTCTAAAATTGTTTTTTCTAATGGTTCAAGATGTTTTTTTTTTATTAATGTCTCTTCATTTTTTTTGTTTACTTTTGAGTTGTTTGTTGTTACACAATCTTGTTTATTTTCCATATTTCTTTAAAACTCCTTATTCAATGATTAGAGTATTTAAAATTCCTTAATATATTATGAATCTTTTTTGAAAAATTTTCAACTGTATTTAGAATTTTATTAAATTACTAAAAATGTTGTTTTATTTATAAAACATTTAATCAATAGATTATTGAAGAAAATATTATATCTTATATCGTCATTACACAAAAATAATATTA
Organism: Buchnera aphidicola (Thelaxes californica); assembly: GCF_005080825.1. NCBI lineage: Bacteria > Pseudomonadati > Pseudomonadota > Gammaproteobacteria > Enterobacterales > Erwiniaceae > Buchnera > Buchnera aphidicola. Next base: position 171,053 of record NZ_CP034852.1, read on the forward strand.
TTTTTTTTATATATGAAATATGAATATGTATTATTGATAATATATAAATATTTAATAAAATTTAATTTTGTATTTATTTAAAATTTTTCATGTTTTTATATCAAAAAAATATGTTTTTTATGAATATTAACAATAAATACAATAAAAAAATAAATTTATATATAAAATTGAATTAATTCAATATATTTTGTTACAAATTTTAAAGAAAAAAATATTAGAATATTTAATATTAGATATGAAATTTATAATGAAGTGTAATATTTTTAATTATAAGTGCAATATTTTATAATAAATAATTGTTAATACAAAATTTTATATGGAGCTGGCGGGATTTGAACCCGCGTCCAAAAATTCTAGAATTAAGGTTCTACATGCTTATTCTATTTTTTAAAAAACTATAAATATTCTAAAAAAAATATAGAAAAAAATGATTTAGATATTTATCTTACTAATATTTTAATATATAGGTAGTAAGAATGCTACATATTATCTCTTATTTGAATATGACCTTTCTACAACTTTTTAAATTTTGTCAAGAGAATCAATTTAAAATGAAAGGGCTTTAAAACAGTTTTTTAAGCTGCTAAAGCGTAATTTTTTTTGTTTGCAACTATATTTTTACGGTTTTTTACGAGGCCACCGTTCCTCGGCATGCATCTGTAATTTTTTGATATTTTTGTCGAATCCAATTATCAGCCCCAGTTTTTTTGCTATTATATATAATAATTTTATTATATTAACTGATTATTTTTTTAAAGTCTATGTATTTATTATAATAATTATAATTACATTTTTTAAAACATGATTTTAGATTTATGACATTAAGGAATTTTTATGAATACTTATAAAGTTATTAAAGAACAAATTAGATCAAATCCTATTTTGATTTATATGAAAGGAACACCAGAACATCCTAATTGTGGTTTTTCAGCACAAGCAATAAATATATTAAAAACATGTAACATTCGTTTTGCTTTTGTTGATGTATTACAACATCCATCTATTCGTTTAGAATTACCTAAATATTCTAATTGGCCTACTTTTCCACAATTATGGGTTTCGGGGGAATTAATAGGAGGTTGTAATATTATTCAAGAGTTATCATCTTCTGGAGAATTGAAACGAATTTTAGAAAAAACATTTTCAGAACAACAATCTGAGTAAATCTTTTTTATTTATTTGATAATATTTTTTATTAATTTAGTGGTTTTATTTAAATAATTATTAAAAATATTTTATTTTTTATCAGTATTAACTAAAAAAATTTTTAGTTAATACTGATATTATTACCATTTTTTGATTGCATATAAAAATGTTTATAAATTATAATAATAAAATTATTCTATTATATATAGAAATATATTTTTAAATATTTTTTTAATGTATATTATTAATATAATAAATAAGAATTACTATTCTTAATAGTTATTAGGTGGCCACCCTCCTATTCTTTTTAAACGGTTAACTAATTCACAAAATAGATTTGCTGTTTGTGTTGTATCATATAATGCAGAATGTGCTTGACTATTATCAAAGTTTAATCCAGCTTTTTTACATGCTTTTGATAAAACAGTTTGTCCAAGAATTAATCCACTTAAAGATGCAGTATCAAAAGTTGCAAAAGGGTGAAAAGGATTACTTTCAATATTTGTGCGTTCTATTGCAGCCATTAAAAAATTATAATCAAACATAGCATTATGTGCTACGATAATTGCTTTACTACATTTAGTTTCTTTAATTCCTTGATGAATTAATTGAAAAATTTTTTTCAATGCTTGTATTTCACTAATTGCACCTCTTAATGGGTTAAAAGGATCAATTTTATTAAAAGTTAATGCATTTTTATTAATTAAAGATCCAATAAATGGTTGTATGTGAAAATGGATAGTTTTTTCTTTATATATCCATCCTAATTTATCCATTCTTAAAGTAATTGCTGCAATTTCTAATAATGCATGTTTTTTAGGATTAAATCCGGCAGTTTCAATATCAATAATCACAGGATAAAAACTTCTAAATCTTTGGTTTAAAGAACAAGAATTTACATCTTTAGACATATATGTAACTCATCTTTTTTTTTTTTTTTACTTTGAATTGTATATTGTTATAAAATAACATGTTCAGTTATAATTGTTTATAGAATTGTTATATCTTTACTAAATTTTTTTTTTAATTTTTATTTTTTTCACATTTTTTATATTTTTGTTAAATTTTATTTTATAAAAAATGTTTAAAAAAGATATTTAAAAAATTGTATTAAAAATTTTAAAAAATAATAAAACTGATAATTTTATAATATTAAATTAATAATTTTTGTGTAATTTTTATTAGATTTTTATAAAAAAGTTATTTTTTTTTGAATATAATAATGATATTATCAAAAATTTTTTTTTAAAATTTATTTATTTTATTTAAATTAATTTTTTTAACATTAGTTAATATTGAATTAAAAATTCAATTTCATTTAAAATAAAAAGGATAAATATATGAGTTATGTTTTACCAAAATTAAAATATGCATATGATAGCTTCGAACCTTTTATTGATACAGAAACTATGATTATACATCATACAAAACATCATCAAACTTATATAGATAATACAAATATGATGATTAAAAAGATGAACTTATTACATAAAAATATAGATCAAATTATTATGCATTTGAGAGACATTAAAAATTCAAACAATTTAGATAATGATTATATTTTTTTAAAAAATAATATTGGTGGACATATTAATCATAGTATATTTTGGAGTTTATTAAAAAGAGGTACTGTATTAAGGGGTCGTTTAAAAAATCAAATAGAACAAGATTTTAATTCTTTTGATAATTTTAAACAAATGTTTGAAAAAGTAGCAATAAGTCACTTTGGTTCAGGATGGGTATGGTTAGTAGAAAGAAAAAAAAAGTTATATATTGAAAGTACTATCAATCAAGATAATCCTTTAATAGATTCTCTAATCTCAAAAACATATGGATATCCTATTTTTGGTTTAGATATTTGGGAACATGCATATTATTTAAAATATAAAAATAGAAGAATGGATTATATTCAGTCTTTTTGGCAAATATTAAATTGGGATGAAGTGATTTTTCGTTTTGAAAAATGTTTTTGTTCTTCACAAAATATCAATATATTTTAAAAGAGGTGTATTTTGAATTTAATAAAAATTATTATTGGATTAGGAAATCCAAATATTCAATATAAAGAAACTAGACATAACTTAGGTGCTTCATTAATTTATACATATGCACAACATAACAATGTGAACATGGTTGAAAAAAAAAATTTTTAGGATATATTGGTACAGTAAAAAAATTTAAAAATAATGCGTATATATTTACTCCAAATACATATATGAATAAAAGTGGAGATGCTTTATCAAATATATTACATTTTTTTAATATTTCTCTGGAAAACATTTTAATTGTACATGATGATTTAGATCTTAAAATAGGACAATTAAAATTTAAATATTCTATAGGAAGTAGCGGACATAATGGTTTACGCAGCATAATTATTTCATTAAGAAAGTTTTTTTCTCATGTTGATTTAAAATCTCTATTTTTTCATAGAATATGTATAGGTATTGGTCGTCCTAATTCTAGAAAAAATGTTAGTTCATTTGTACTTACTTGTCCCTCAAAATATGAAAAAGAAATATTATCGACATCGATACAGCAAGCAATGAAATTTATTGATACTTTTATTCAACAATAAATATATAATTAAATATAGTATTAGTACTATAAATAGTATATGTGTATCACAATTTATGCATTATTAATCATTTTTTTATGGAATATAAAATGGGATTTAAATGTGGTTTAATTGGTTTACCGAATGTTGGTAAATCCACTTTATTTAATATTTTAACACAATCTAATGTTCCATCAGAAAATTATCCATTTTGTACGATTGAACCTAATATTTCTATTGTTCCAGTGTTTGATCATCGATTAAAAACATTACAAAAAATTGTATTTTCTAAAAATGTTGTTCCGACAACAATGGAATTTGTAGATATTGCAGGTTTAGTAAAAAACGCACATTCAGGAGAAGGATTAGGTAATCAATTTTTACAAAATATTAGAAATGTAGATGCTTTAGTTCATGTCGTTCGATGTTTTTTGGAAAAAAATATTGTGCATTGTTATGATCAAATTAATCCTATTCAAGATATAGAATTAATTTTACTAGAATTAATTTTTGCTGATATTTACTTTTGTGAATTAGAATTAAAAAGCTTTGAAAAACAAATTAAAAAAAAAAATAGTGAGTTAATTAAACAGAAAATTACGTTATTATCTAAATGTTTAACTCATTTAAAAAAACAAAAAATGTTAAAGTCGTTAATATTAAATGATATAGAAGAAATAATAATTTCTTCTTTTAATTTTATTACTAAAAAACCAATAATGTATATTGCAAATATTAGTAAAATTAAAAGTAATACTCCTAATTTAGATTTATTTAATAATTTTTGTAAAAAAAATAACACAGAAATTATTCAATTATGCATTGAATATGAAAAACAAAAAATTTTATGTGATAATAAAATTAAAAAAAATTGGAAAAATAATAATAATTCTGTAATACAAAAAATTATTCTTTCTGGTTATAAATTATTAAATTTAAATACTTTTTTTACTGTAGGTAAAAAAGAAATTAAAGCTTGGACATTAAAACATGGTGATAATATTACTGAAGCTGCAGGAAAAATTCATAGTGATATGAAACGAGGTTTTATTAGAGCACAAGTAATGTCATATGAAGATTTTATAAAATATAACGGAGAGATAGGAGTTAAAAAAATAGGAAAATATAGAACGGAAGGAAAAAAATATATTGTACAAGATGGTGATATTATTAATATTTTATTTAATGTATGATTTTTTATTTTTTTAAATCATTATTAATAATTAATTGAAAGCTAACAAAAAATACTTTATTTAAAGATTTTTGTTAGCTGTTTATTTATTATTATAAATAAATTTTATTTTTTTAAAAGAAAATCTTTGAGTGAGAAAAAGTTTGGCTTCATATTATATGATAATGAAGGAAGGCTTATTCTATGCTGCAGAACATGAGGTATATTCATGTTAATATTTAATATTTTGTCAACAGTTTTTTTAAATTTAGAAGGATGTGCTGTACCTAAAAATAAACCATATTCATGTTTTTTTAGTTGATCTTTTAATAGTTTATAAGCAATTGCTGCATGTGGTTCCGATATATATTTTAATTTATATAAATTTAATAAAGTTTCTTTTGTTACATTATCAGATACACTTCCATAACCTAAAGATTTTAATTTCCATTTTTTTCTGTGAAATAATTCTTTTACTCGAGTCCAATTATTTGGTTGACTAATATCCATTGCATTTGAAATTGTTGAAACTGTTTCTTTTGGATTCCAAATTCCTGTTTTTAAAAATCTTGGAATTGTATCATTGGAATTAGTGGCTGCAATAAAAGATTTAATAGGTAAACCTAAAGATTTTGCTAATAATCCAGCAGTTAAATTACCAAAATTACCACAAGGAACGGAAATAATTAATTCTTTTCTTTTATTATGTGGAACCATAGAAAATGCTTCAAAATAATAGCATATTTGTGCTAATAATCGACTTATATTAATAGAATTAGCTGAATTTAATCCTGTTTTTTTTCTCAAATCTTTATCTTGAAAAGCTTGTTTTACTAATGTTTGGCATTCATCAAAACTTCCATTGATAGCTATTGTTGTTATATTTTCTCCTAAAGTACAGAACATTTTTTCTTGAAATTCACTAATTTTTCCTTTTGGAAAAAGGATTACAACACGTACATTTTTCATTTTATAAAAAGCATGTGCTACTGCTGCACCTGTATCTCCAGAAGTTGCGGTTAAAATAGTAACGTTTTCATCTTTATTTTGATTTAACAAAGATAGCATTTGAGCCATAAATCGTGCTCCAAAATCTTTAAATGCTAAAGTTGGTCCATGAAATATTTCTAAACAAGAAATATTTTCTTCTACTTTTCTGACAATTGGTCCAGAAAAAGAAAACGCTTGTTTAACCTTATTAAATAGTTCTATTGTGTTAATTTCATCTCCTATAAACATTTCTAATATTTTACTACTTCTAGATATAAAATCCATTTCTAACAATTTTTCTAAATCAGATGAATCTATTTTTGGTAAATATGTAGGAAAAAATAAACCTTGATTTTTTCCTAATCCTAATGTTACCGCTTCAGCAAAACTAACTTGCTCTTCGTGATTTTTTAAATTATATAATTTCATTGATTAACCTATAATTTTAGTTCCAATATTATCTATTTTACAAATTTTTACAAACCCATTTTTGTTTACAATATATTCTTCATTAATTTTTTTTTCAATTTTTATAGCAATATTTATATTGTCACATATTGCAAAAATGCTAGGTCCTGATCCAGAAATACCGAATGACATTGCTCCGATATTCATAATTTTTTGTTTAATATTATTAAATTGAGGCATTAAGATGGTTCTATATGGTTCAGCAATTACATCTTTCATCACTTGAGCTGCTAAATCATATTGCATAGTATGAGAAGCGTGTATAAAACTTGCAATATGTCTACTATGATCAATACAAATTTTTTTAGTATATTTTTTAGGTAATAGATTTCTAGATTCCATAGTGTTTATATTTATTCCTGGCCATGCTATTATCCAAAACCAATCATTACAATGAGGAATTTTTTGAGTAATATATTTTTTTTCGTTAATAATTAATTGAATCCCTCCTAAATAACATGGAGCAACATTGTCATAATGAATAGTTCCAGAAATTAAACTTTCTAATTTACCCATTAAAATTAATAATTCATTATCATTTATAGGATGATTTAAAAAATTATTTAATCCTACTAAAGTGGCTACAACAGAACAAGCGCTAGAACCTAAACCGGAACCAATTGGCATATTTTTTTCTAATATTATTGATACAGAGATATCTTTTTTAATTTTTTTACAAAAATATAACCAACATTTCCATACTATATTTTCTGTAATATCTGTAGGTAATTCATGTGAAAATTGTCCTATAGTTTTTAACGTAAATTGTTTTGATTTTTTGATTGTAATGCAATCTCCTAATAAAGATTTATCTATTGGATAAATAGCTGCTCCTAAAATGTCAAAACCTACATTTATGTTTCCTATAGAAGCTGGTGCATAAATTTTTATCATAATATTTTTCCCTTTATTCTCCTATGATAAAGTACGTAAAATATCTGAAAATACTCCAGCAGCAGTAACATTATTACCAGCTCCATATCCTCTTAATACTAAAGGTATTGGTTGATAATATTGGGTATAAAAAGCTAGTGCATTTTCTCCGTTTTTCACAGAATATAAAGGATCATTAGTGTTAACTTCCATAATATTAACGCTGCATTTTCCATTAACATCTATTAAACCAATGTATCTTAATACTTTTCCTTTTTTTTGTATTTTATATATTTTTTCTTGAAAAAATTTATCGATTTTTGATAAATTAGATATAAAATTATTAACATTAGAACTTTTTAAATAATATTCATTTGGTAAAATTGATTCAATTTTGATATCTTTAAGTTCTAAATGATAACCGGCTTCTCTTGCTAAAATAAGTAATTTTCTAGCTACGTCAATTCCTGATAAATCTTCTCTAGGGTCAGGTTCAGTTAATCCAGCATGCATTGCTTGCATAGTAGCTTCAGAAAATTTTATATTTTCTTCTAATTTCCCAAAAATAAATGATAAAGATCCAGATAATATTCCTTTAAATTGAATTAATTTATCTCCTGATAATAATAAATTTTTAAAATTTTCTATTATTGGTAATCCTGCACCAACATTTGTTTCATAAAAAAAATGTTTTTTATTTTTTTGTGTTTCTTTTCTAATGTTTAAATAATAACTATAATTTGAAGTATTTGCTTTTTTGTTTGCAGTAACTATATGCATACCATAATTTATGCATTCAATATATTTTTCAGAAATAAACTGACTAGAAGTACAGTCCACAAGTATAGGATGAGAACAATTATTTTCTATAATAAATTGTTTTAATTGATCAAAATTAAATTTTTCTGTAGATTTATTGATTTCTAATTTATAGTGATTTAAATTAATTCCTTCATTATTCATTACACTTTTTTTAGAATTAGCAATACTACATAATTTAATAAAGATATTTTTTTTTTGTAATATTTTTTTTTGTTGTGCAATTTGTTGTAACAGTGTTTTTCCGATTCCTCCTATCCCTATTAAAAATATTTCAATATATTTTTTATAATGATTAAATATAAAATTATGTAATTTATCTATTTTTTTAATATATATATTTTTTTTTTCTATTTTTTTTAATAATACTGATAATGATTGTTGTGAAGAATAAAATATATTATATATACATTGTTTTTTTTCATTTTCAAATATTTTGTATAATTTTGGTACAATTTTTTTTTGTAATAACTGAATATTTCCTACAATAGAAATAATAGAAATATTATTTATTATTTTTTTTATGAAAAAATTATTTTTATTAGTTTTTACACAATGTATTTTTTTTATTTTTTGGCATATTTTTTCTAAAAATTTTTTTTTAATACAAATATGTAATTCATAATTTTCAGTTAATTCAACAAATGAAAAGATATTTGAATTTAATTTTTGAGAGATATTTTGTAAACTATGAATAGTTTGTTTTATATTTTCATTTTTTTTAATTTGTATATAGATTAAACTAAAATCATTGAGTTCTGCAATGCCTTTAATATTGTTTGTATCATTAGATTGATGTGAAATTATTGTTCCTGAAGCATATTGATCAAAAGTATTTTTAATTATGCAATTAATATTATTTTTTTCAAGTGGAAAAATAGTTTTTGGATGTAAAACTTTTGCTCCTAAATATGATAATATTGTTGCTTCCGAATAAGATAAACTTTTTAACTGTTGTGCAGAATGAATAATTCTTGGATCATATGAATATACTCCATTTACATCTGTCCAAATTTCACATGAACATGCGTTTAAACAAACTGATAAAATAGCAGCGGAGTAATCTGATCCATCTCTTCCTAATACTACAATTTCTCCTTTTTGGTTACTAGCAATAAATCCAGGCATTAATATTATTGATTGTTTTTGTATTGTTAATGCTTGTATGTTATTTTTTGTTTTTTTAATATTTACAGTAGCATTTAAATAATCATCATTAGTAATGATTTCTTTTTGAGGGTTAATTATTACAGTAGGATACTTTAACATTTTAAAAATACCTTCCATAATAATTATGGATAAAATTTCTCCTTTTGAAATAATGATTGCTTTTATTTTATCAGGACATTGTTGTAATACAGATATTGCTTTTAACATTCTTGTGATATGATTTAATTCATTTTGTATTTTTTGTTCTATGATTTTATAAGGAAAAGTATTATTTTTATCAAATAATTCTTTTATTAATAAATAAAAAATTTGTTGAATTTCATGTATTTCGTGTTGAAATTGATTATTTATAATACTTTTTTCTATTGCATCTATTAAATAATTTGTTATTTTTTTTGGTGCTGATAATACTACTGCGATTTGCATTTCTTCTTTTTTTTTCAAAATAATATTTGAAACTAATAAAAATAATTTGGCATTAGCTAAAGAAGATCCTCCAAATTTTAATATTTTCATAATTTTTCTCTAGAAATTTAAAAAATTGTTAAAAAAAGAATATAAAAAATAATAATTTTTTATATTTATTTATAATATTTAAATTTTTTATATCATATTTAGTTACAATTATAATTGTACAAAATATTTTTTGTAAAAAAAATAATAATCAGTGTTAAAAATTTTAGTTAATATAATAGTATTAATTAATTATATTGTAACTAAAGAAGTTATAAACATATTTTTTTATTTTTTATTATATTTTTAAAATAAATATAAAAAAGATTTAAAAAAATTTTTATTATTTTCTATTAATTAGTTACAATACATGATAAAAAATAATAAAATTATTTATTTTTTAAATCAATTAATATTTTTTTCACAATTAGTATTTACGCTATGTATCTTAATCAAAATTTTAACAAAAATTAATATACATACTATATTTTATTATATTATGTATATATAGTACTTCAACTTTGTAATGATATTTTATGCAAATTTTTATTAAAAGCATTATTTCTAAAGATGAGCTTCAAAAAAAAATTAATGAATTAGGAGTGATGATTACTAATCGGTATAAAAATAGTAAAAATCATATGATTTTAATTGGATTATTAAGAGGTTCTTTTATTTTTATAGCTGATTTATGTCGAGTTATTCATGTACATCATGAAATAGATTTTATGACTATATCTAGCTATGATAGTGGTATGAAACCTAGTGGGGATGTAAAAATACTTAAAGATTTAGAATGCGATGTTTTAAATAAACATGTTTTAATTGTTGAAGATATTATTGATTCTGGACAGACTTTAAGTAAAGTTTTAGAAATTTTATCAATTAGAAATCCTAAATCATTATCAGTATGTACATTATTAGATAAACCAGAGCGTCGTGAAGTAAATATTAAAGTGGATTATGTTGGATTTTCGATACCAGATTATTTTGTTGTGGGTTATGGAATAGATTATATACAATCTTATCGTTATTTACCTTATATAGGTAAGGTAATAATAAAAAAATAAAATTATAAAACAAAATGTTTTTGTTGTTGTATTTCGAATAACATTGTTCTTTTTTAATTATGAAGTAAAAATATAATATATCAGTAAACTGTAATTTTTTTTGTTGTTGTTACATATTATTTTAATAGTAAAATGGGTTTTACCCATTTTTACTATCTTTGTTTTTAATTATCTTAAAATTTGTTTTTCTCTTATTTCTTCTAATGTTTTACAATCTATACATAAATTTGCAGTAGGTCTTGCTTCTAATCTTTTTATTCCTATTTCAATACCACAGGAGGTACAATATCCAAATTCTTTTCTTAAAATTTTATTTAATGTTCTATCTATTTTTGTTATTATTTTTCTTTCTCGTTCTTTATTTCTTAGTTTTAAACTAAATTCTTCTTCTTGTACAGCTCGATCGATAGGATCTGGAAAATTATTAGTAAGTTCTTCTTTTTGATCTTCATGTTGTCTGTTTAATTCAAAAATAATTTGATTTTTCCAAGCTGTGAGTATTTTTTTAAAATGTGTTAATTGCATGCTATTCATATATTTTTCTTCTTTTGTTTCTTGATAGGGATGTACTCCAGCAATAGAGAGAATACTTAAAGAAGAAATTTTACGATGTTTATTCATTTTTATATTCCTATTTTTGTGAAATTTTATTTCATTATTATTATTCGAGTAAGTGAAATGTCAATTTTGTAGTTATAATAAAATATTTTTAGATATAATTTTTTATTAAAAAAAACAAGCTTATAAAAAATTTTTAAATAATATATTTATCTAAAATTTAAATTAATAACACATGATTTCTTATAAATGTATTATTTTTAATACAAATAAATAATTTTTTTGGAATATATGAGAATTATAGGATTTTTATTTTTTTTTGATCATTAATTTATTGTATTATATATATAAAAAATATTTTTTGTAAGAAAAGTATAAGCTGCAATTACAATAGTTTTAATATTTCATTTATTATAGTTTAAAAAAAAAATATAAAATATGATTAAAATTATATTACAAATAGAATACGATGGTACAAGATATTTTGGTTGGCAAATTCAAAAAAATACTATTACAATTCAAGAAAAATTAGAATTAGCTATATCTAAAATTGCTAATCAAAAAATCAGAATAGTATGTGCAGGAAGAACCGATACAGGGGTACATAGTATTGGTCAAATTATACATTTTGTTACTAATGTACATAGAAGTATTAAATCTTGGATTATTGGAGTTAATTCTTATTTACCAAAGGATATAGTTGTTATCTGTGCTTGGTTTTCAGAAGATTGTTTTCATGCTCGTCACAGTGCTATTTCAAGAAGATACCAATATATCATTTATAATTATCCAATTCGTTCTGCTATAGTTCACAATAGAGTATTTCATTTTTATCGTCAAAAATTAGATGAAAAGAAAATGAATCAAGCTGCTTTATTATTATTAGGAACTCATGATTTTAGTGTTTTTCGAGCTAAAAATTGTCAATCAAAAAATCCGATTAAAACAATAAAATTTATTCAAGTATATCGAATAAATAAATTTGTATTTCTAGATATAGAAGCTAATTCATTTTTATATCATATGGTTAGAAATATTATGGGTACATTATTAATTATTGGATTAAATAAAAAAAAAGTTAGTTGGATAAAAAAGTTATTAAAATTAAAGAAAAGATTATATGCGGGACCTACGATGCCTGCTTCTGGACTTTATTTAACATTTGTACAATATCCAAAAAGTTTTAATATAACAAAATGGAATACTAATTTTAATATTTTTAAAGAATTTTAAAAAAAATTGAATATGATAACAATATTATTATAAAATATTTGTGTAATATGTACATAGTTAAATATATTATACATATTATTTTTTGATAAAAATTTTAACATAATATTCTGTATATAAAAAAAATAAAATTATAATAAATAATAATATTATTTTAAATTTTTAATAAAAATGAATTTAATAATAATATTTTAATATTTTATTAGATCTAATAAACTTTTAAATAATGTTTAATTTTTATACACAGTTATCTTTTGAACATTGTTATAATATTTACACGATATTACAAAATTTTTTTATTTTATACAGTATTTTATAATATTTTTTGAAAAATAATATTGTTTATTAAAATTAATATTATTTAATATTTAATTTGATTTTAATGACAATTTAAATAATTTTAAGAGTAGTTAAATTTATATATAAATAACCTTTTTACATTTTTATATATTTAAGTTTTTATATTGAGAATAATATATATGCTTACTCAATGGTTACGCAAATTTTTTGGAAATAATAATAGTTATATTTTACAACAAGCACAAAGTATAGTTCATAATATCAATAAAATTGAACCGAAAATGATTAAATTATCTGATCAAAAATTACAAAATAAAACACAAAAATTACGAACTTTAATTCAACAAGGGATTGCGTTAAATAATATACTTCCTGAAGCATTCGCAGTAGTAAGAGAAGCAAGTAAACGTATATTTGGAATGCGTCATTTTGATGTACAGTTATTAGGAGGTATTGTTTTACATCAAAATTGTATTGCAGAGATGAGAACAGGAGAAGGAAAAACTTTAACTTCTACTTTACCTGCATATTTACATGCTTTAAAGGGAAATGGTGTTCATATAGTAACGATGAACGATTATTTAGCTAAAAGAGATGCTCAAATTAATAAACCTTTATTTGAGTTTTTAGGTTTAACTGTAGGTTTAAATGCTGCACATATATCTATTGAAAAAAAACGTCAAGCGTATTTATGTGATATTACTTATGGAACTAACAATGAGTATGGTTTTGATTATCTTAAAGACAATATGATTTTTTCTAAAAAAGATTGTGTACAAAGATCACTAGATTATGCTTTAATCGATGAAGTGGATTCTATTCTTATTGACGAATCACGTACACCTTTAATTATATCTGGACCTATAGAATCCAGTTCTAAAATATATTATAAAATCAACACAGTTGTATTAAGTTTATTAAAAAATAATATTAAAAATGTCAAAAATAAATATTTCTCAGTTGATGAAGAAAAAAAACAGGTATATTTAACAGATATAGGTTTGATAAAAGTAGAAAAATTATTAGTTCAAAATAAAATATTAAATTATCAGGAATCATTATATTCGTCGAATAATATAATTTTATTACAATATGTTTCAGTGTCTTTACGAGCACATAAATTTTATTTTAAAAATATAGATTATATTATTAATAGCAAACATGAAATAGTGATTGTAGATGAACATACAGGTCGTATTATGACAGGTCGTAGATGGTCTGAAGGATTACATCAAGCTATAGAAGCAAAGGAAAATGTGTATATAAATGATGAAAATAAAACTTTAGCTTCTATTACTTTTCAAAATTATTTTCGTTTATATAAACATTTATCTGGTATGACAGGAACAGCAATTACAGAATCATTTGAATTTAATAAAATTTATAATTTAAATACTGTATTAATACCTACAAATAAACCTATGATTCGTAAAGATTTACCAGATCTTATGTTTTTCAATGAACAACAAAAATATCGTGCTATTATTCAAGATATTCAGAATTGTGTAAAAAAAAAAAGACCTGTTTTAGTAGGAACAATTTCGATAGAAAAATCTGAAAAACTTTCTACTTTATTAAAAAATAAAGGAATTATTCATAATGTTTTAAATGCTCTCTCTTTTGATAGAGAAGCTGAAATTATTTCAGAAGCAGGTAAAAAAGGATCTGTAACAATTGCAACCAATATGGCTGGGAGAGGTACTGATATTGTATTAGGGGGAAGTTTTATTAATACTGAACTAAATATATTTTCATCTAAATTACATGATCAAAAAAAATTTTTTTATCAAAGAAAAAAGTGGAAACAAGATCATGATTTTGTAGTTTCTGTTGGTGGGTTACATATTATTGGAACTGAAAGACATGAATCTAGACGTATTGATAATCAGTTAAGAGGGAGAGCGGGTAGACAAGGAGATCCAGGATCATCTCGTTTTTATTTGTCAATGGATGACTCTTTAATGAGAATATTTGCTTCAAAAAAAATACAAATGATATTAAAAAAATTAGGTATGTATTCAAATGATGCAATTGAACATCCATTAATTAATAAAGCAATAGAAAATGCACAGCATACAGTAGAAAATCGTAATTTTGAAATTCGTAAACAATTATTAGAATATGATGACATAATTAACGATCAAAGATTTGTAATATATCAAGAAAGAAATCATATATTATGTAGTGATAATATTAATAAAAATATATATAAATTGTCTTGTGATGTTTTTAAAAATATTATTAAACCTTTTGTTATTGATCAAGTATACTTAAATTATTCTGGGATTCAAAAAATAGAAGAGCATCTATTAAAATATTTTAATATGAATATTAATTTTATAAAAAAATGTAAATTAAATAATAAAATTGATTATAAATTTTATATAAATTTTGTTTTTGATTTTTTCAATTATTTTTACAAAAATAGAAAAGAAAAAATTGGAAAAAAAAAATTTAATAAGATAGAAAAAAATATTATGATTAAAACACTAGATATTTTTTGGACTGATCATTTAGCATCTATGGATCATATGAAAAAAAGTATTCATTTATGTGGATATGTTCAAAAGGATCCTAAACAAGAATATAAAAAAGAAGCTTTTATAATGTTTTTATCTATGTTAAAAGCGTTAAAAAAAGAAGTAGTTATATTAATCAGTGAATTTATTTTTAATAAAAAATTTGTATATAATTAAATATTAGAAATATTATTTTTAATAAAGATATAGTTCTTAAAATAAATAAAATATATAATATTTATATAATTTGAATATATGAATTAAAAATATTTATTGTATATATTTTAAATATTTTTGAAAAGTTTATTATTATTCAATATTTTTATTAATACAATATATAACAAAATATTTATATATTTTTATATTATTATAAAAGTTATTATAAATAGATAACATTAATAAATTTTTTTGTAATAATTTAATTTGTATCTTATGACAAAATTTTATTTAAATAAATACTTAAATTATATACATATCAATAACTATATTTATAGTTTAGTTTTATATTATTGTTATAATTTGATAACTTGTATATAAATCATTTAGTATAAGATTTTACAAAAAGTTTTTATTACTTAAATTATCTATTTAAGGAATTAAATATGAAAAATGATAAAATCATTAAAGATATTGATGTAATTGAAACACAAGAATGGATTGATTCTATTAATTCTGTTATATGTAAAGAAGGAGTGGAAAGAGCTAAATTTTTGTTATTGAAAATTATTGATGTTTCTAAAAAATCAGGGATATTGTTGAATCATGTTGATTTTATGAATGATTATATTAATACTATATCTCCAGAAGAAGAATGTGTATATCCTGGTAATATTCAATTAGAAGAAAGAATATGTTCTGCAATTCGATGGAATGCTTTAATTGTTGTTTTAAAAGCATCAAAAAAAAATTTGGATTTAGGTGGTCATTTAGCTTCTTTTCAATCATCTGCTGTAATTTATGAAGTGTGTTTTAATCATTTTTTTAAATCTTATAATCAAAAAAATGGTGGTGATTTAATATATTTTCAAGGGCATATTTCTCCTGGAATTTATGCTAGAGCTTTTTTGGAAGGAAGATTAACCGAGCATCAAATGAACAATTTTAGGCAAGAAGTAGATGGTAATGGTTTATCTTCATATCCTCATCCAAAGTTAATGCCTGATTTTTGGCAATTTCCTACAGTTTCAATGGGTTTAGGAGCTATTTGTTCAATTTATCAAGCTAAATTTTTAAAATATCTTGAAAATAGAGGATTAAAAAATACTGCATCTCAAACTGTATATACATTTTTAGGTGATGGAGAAATGGAAGAACCTGAATCAAAAGGAGCTATTTCTGTCGCTGCAAAAAATAATTTAGATAATTTAATATTTATTATTAATTGTAATTTACAAAGTTTAGATGGTCCAGTAAGTGGTAATCGAAAAATCATTAATGAGCTAGAAAATATTTTTGTTGGTTCTGGTTGGTATGTGATTAAAGTGATATGGAGTAGTGAATGGGATCAATTATTACGTAAAGATTTAAGTGGAAAATTAATACATTTAATAAATGAAACAGTAGATGGAGATTATCAAAATTTTTCTTCAAAAGATATATCTTATTTTAGAAAAAATTTTTTTGGAAAATATAAAGAAACTGCAAAATTAGTAGAAAATTTAACAGATTTAGAATTAGAAAATCTAAAAAAAGGAGGACATGATTTTAGAAAAGTTTTTTCTGCTCTCAATAAAGCTCAAAAAATAAAAAATCAACCTACTGTGATTTTAATGCATACTACTAAAGGTTATGGAATGGGGAAAGTAGCTGAAGGAAGAAATGCAGCTCATCAAGTTAAAAAAATAGATATCGATACACTTAAAATTATTAAAAATAAATTAAATATACCAATAAAAAATAGTGATTTATCAAATTTACCATATTTTAAATTTTCAACAGATTCAAAAGAATATCAGTACATTGTTCAACAAAGAAAAAAATTAGGAGGTTATGTACCTCAACGTATTATTAATTTTACACATTCTTTAACTTTACCTACTCTTGTTGATTTTCAATCTTTACTTTTAGAACAAAAAAAATCTATTTCTACAACAATTGGTTTTGTAAGAATTTTAAATATATTATTACGAAATAAATATATTAAAGATAGAATTGTACCAATTATTGCAGATGAAGCACGAACATTTGGAATGGAAGGTTTATTTAGAAAGATAGGGATATATAATCCAGATGGACAAAAATATACTGCTCAAGATAGTCAAGAAATCATCTTCTATAAAGAAGATCATAAGGGACAAATTTTACAAGAAGGAATTAGTGAGTTAGGAGCTGCCGCTTCTTGGTTAGCAGCTGCAACTTCATATAGTAATAATAATTTTCCTATGATTCCTTTTTATATTTATTATTCTATTTTTGGTTTTCAAAGAATTGGGGATTTATTGTGGGCTGCAGGAGATCAACAAGCAAGAGGTTTTTTAATTGGAGCTACTTCAGGGAGAACTACATTAAATGGTGAAGGATTACAACATGAAGATGGACATAGTCATATTCAATCTTTAACAATTCCAAATTGTATATCATATAATCCTGCTTATTTATATGAGTTAGTTACAATTATTGAAAATGGAATACATAGAATGTATGGATTAAATCAAGAAAACATATATTTTTATATTACTACGATGAATGAAAATTATGTGATGCCTGCAATGCCTGAAGGTGCTAATGAAGGTATTTTAAAAGGAATATATAAATTAAAAACTCATCATGGTAAATTTAATTATCGAGTACAATTATTAGGTTCAGGATCTATTTTACAAAATGTTTGTGAAGCTGGGTTGATTTTAGAAAAATTATATGGAATAGGTTCAGATATTTATAGTGTGACATCTTTTACAGAGTTAGCCAGAGAAGGTCAAGATTGTGATCGATGGAATTTACTACATCCTAATCAACCACTTAAAATACCTTATATTTCAAAAGTGGTAGAAACTTTTCCAACAGTAGCCGTTTCAGATTATATGAAGTTATATGCAGATCAAGTACGTAAATATATTCCTCATAATTATTATCATGTTTTAGGAACGGATGGATTTGGAAAATCAGATAGTAGAGAAAATTTACGTAATTATTTTGAAGTTAATGCTCAATATATTGTTCTTTCGGCTTTATCTGGTTTATCACATTGTAATTTTATAAAACATAAAATAGTATTAGATGCAATGCAAAAATTTAATATTAATTCAGAAAAAATTAATCCACGTATTTTTTAAAAGGTCTATAATGGACGTTATAATTCAAGTTCCCAATATTGGTTTTGAAGAAGCTGAAATTATTGAAATATTAGTCAATGTAGGTGATATAATTGAATCAGATCAAGGAATCGTTACAGTTGAAGGTCAAAAAGCATCCATAGAAATACCAACGACAATTTCAGGTGTTGTAAAAAAAATATTTGTTGCTGTTGGAGATATTGTTATTCCAGGTACTGAAGTTGTTATGATTACCTCTAATCAAAAAAAAGAAAATAATAATTCTTTGTTAAAATCATCATCATTAAATAATGATGATAATACTTATCATATTACTAATAAATTCAAAACATCAATTAAACAAACAAATATTCCTCATTTATCATATAAGACATTATTACATGCTTCTCCTGCAGTTAGAAGATTATCAAGAGAAAATAATATTAATTTAGATGATGTTAAACCGAGTGGACCTAAAGGTAGAATTCTGAAACAAGATGTTGAACTATTTTTAAAAAATAAAGAAGTATTACATGATAATGTGAATATAAAACAATATCATCAAGATGATAATGATGCATTGTTAATGAAAAAGACAAATATAAATAGTGATCAATTTGGTGTAATTGAAAGCTTGAAATTAAGTAGTATACAAAAAAAAGTATCTATCAATTTGTCTAAAAGTTGGAAAACAATTCCTCATGTTACTCATTTTGATGAAATTGATGTAACACAATTAGAAAAATTTAGAAAAAAATTGAATATGAATATTGATGATAATGTAAAAAAAATTACATTATTACCATTTATAATTAAATCTTTAATCCAATCTTTACAATTATTTAGTAAATTTAATAGTTCTTTTGATGAAAAAAATAATTTAATTATATTTAAAAAATATATTAATATAGGTATTGCAGTAGATATAGAAGATGGGTTAACAGTTCCTGTTTTAAAAAATTCTGAACAATATAGTATACAACAAATTGCTAAAAATATAGATAATCTTGTTGAAAATGCTAGAAATCACACGTTAAATGTATCAGATTTAAAAGGTAGTTCCTTTACTGTATCAAATTTAGGGAAAATAGGAGGTACAGGATTTACTCCAATTATTAATTATCCAGAAGTTGCTATATTAGGTTTATCTCAAATGTGCATTAAACCTATTTGGAATAACGATAAATTTATTCCTCGTTCTGTTATTCCGATATCTTTAACTTATGATCATAGAATTATAAATGGATTAGAGTCAGCAAAATTTATTGATTTTTTAAAAAAAAATATATCCTCTATGAATTTTTTACTTTCATGATGATTGTTTTTTAAATTAAATAATGGTACTTTAATATATATTTTATTATTATGTATAATATAAAAATAATTTAATTATATTTTATAATTGTTAAAGAAATAAAGGTAGTTTATGAAAAAAAAAATTAATACCACAGTACTTATAATTGGTGGAGGCCCAGCTGGTTATTCTGCTGCATTTAGATCTTCAGATTTAGGATTAGATGTTGTAATAATTGAAAAACATAAAAATTTAGGTGGTGTTTGTTTAAATGCAGGTTGTATTCCTTCAAAATATTTATTACATTTATCTAAAATAATATCAGATAGTAAGAAAATTTTTAATTTTGGTATTTCTTTTAATTCCCCTAATATTGATTTAAAAAAAATATCTTCTTTTAAAGAAAAAATGATTAATAATTTAAATAATGGATTAGTACACCTGACTAAAAATAAAAAAATAAAACATATTCAAGGTGTAGCTACTTTTTTAAATAAAAATAATGTTGAAGTAACTACAAAATCTGGTGGTATATATAATATTTTTTTTGATAACGTGATTATTGCTACTGGTTCTGAACCAGTTGAAATACAATATTCTGGATTAAAAACAAAAAAATTATGGAATTCGACTGATGCTTTAGTTTTTAGAAAAATTCCAGAAAAATTATTAATTATGGGAGCGGGTGCAATTGGTTTAGAAATGGCTACAGTATATTCTGCTTTTGGTTCTGAAGTAGATATAATTGATACAAAAAAAGAATTATTTCCTACATTAGACAATTGTTTTTCTAAAATTTTTATAAAATCAACAGAAAAAGATTTTCGTATAAATTTAAATACTACAATAGATTCTTTAAAAGAACATCACGAAAAATTTTCAGTTTGTATTAAAGATAACAATAATAATATTCAATTACATTTATATGATGCAATTATCACTTCAATTGGGAGAAAACCAAATTTTAGTTCTTTAAATATTAATAATGCAGAGATACAATTAAACGAACAAGGTTTCATTTGTGTTAATTCTCAATTACAAACTAATATTCCTCATATTTATGCTATTGGAGATGTTGTTGGTCCTCCAATGTTAGCTCATAAAAGTATACATGAAGGTAAGATAGCTGCTGAAGTGATTTTTGGGTTAAAAAGATATTTTAATCCTAGTGCTATTCCTAATGTTATTTATTCAAATCCAGAAATTGCTTGGACTGGTATAACTACTGTTAATCATCAGGATAATGATATAAAAAATGAAGTATATGTATCGAACTATTCATGGAATTCTTTAGGAAAAGCATTAGCGACAGGGTCAGAAAATGGTTTAACACAGTTACTTTTCCAAAAAAGTACTGGAAGAATAATTGGTGGGATTATCATCGGTAATAACGCTGGTGAATTAATTAATGAAGTTACATTAGCAATAGAAATGGGTTGTACAGCAGAAGATTTATCATTAACTATTCATGCACACCCTACCTTATCAGAGTCGGTAGGATTTGCTTCAGATATGTTTGAATTTTTTAACTAAATTTTAACATTTTTATTTTTTTAACATTGTGTGATTAAAATATAAAAAAATACATGATAATATTTTTGCAATTTTTTTGGAATGATTAAAAAAAGATTGTGAAAAATCTTGTTTGGAATTTTTATCTGAAAAATCAGAAATAAATTTAATGATTAATAGTGGTACTTTAAACATAAATGCTGTTTGAGCAATTGCACAACTTTCCATATCTATTGCTATAGATTTTGAGAAATATTTTAAAATTCTTTTTTTTGATTTATGATCATTTAAAAAAGTGTCTCCAGTAATAATTAAACCTTTTGTAAAATGTATATTTAATTTTTTTGCAGTTAAAATAGCAAATTTTAATAAAGTGTGATTTACATAAAAGTAATCAGGAAATAAAGGAATTTGTCCTAATTTATAATTAAAAATTGTTACATCAACATCATGATAAATACATTTATTTGGTAAAAAAATTTGTTTCAAATTTTTATTTTGATGAATTGCTCCACAAGATCCTATATTAATAATAATATTTGGTTGATAATTTAATATAAGAAATGTAGTAGCTGCAGCAGCTGATACTTTACCAATTCCAGATTGAATAATTATTGTTTTTTTTTATATAACATACCAATATAAATTTTAAAACCATACTTTTCTTGAATAAGACAAAATTTTATTTTTCTTATAAAATAAGATATTTCTCTTTTCATTGCTCCTATAATTCCAATTAACATATTTTTCTCTAATTATATATTGTTTATATTTTTTTTAAATATTAAAAGATAATCCGCATCCGCAAGTATTTTTTGCTTGTGGATTTTTAATTAAAAATCGAGAACCTTCTAAATTTTCTAAATAATCAATTGTTGAACCTTGTAAATATTGAAAACTAATACTATCAATAACAATTTTTATATTTTTTTCTCGTATAATTATGTCATCTTGGTTTATATTTTCATCAATAATAAATTTGTATTGAAAACCGTTACATCCTCCTCCTTGTATATAAACTC
Organism: Buchnera aphidicola (Thelaxes californica); assembly: GCF_005080825.1. Classification (NCBI taxonomy): domain Bacteria; kingdom Pseudomonadati; phylum Pseudomonadota; class Gammaproteobacteria; order Enterobacterales; family Erwiniaceae; genus Buchnera; species Buchnera aphidicola. The sequence goes on from NZ_CP034852.1 coordinate 193,456, forward strand.
GAAAATTATATTTTTCTACTGTTTTTGATATATAATATATTTTTTTTTTTATATTTAAGTATGCTATTTCAGTAATTTTAATCATGATAATTTTTTTTATGGATGTTTATTAAATATTTTATATAGAAAAAAATAATTTTAATAAGGATTAATATGATATAAAGTGATGGTTTATTTTAAAATATCGTAATTTTTTTAATATCGTCAAAAAAAATGCTCCTATGTAATAGTTTTTTAATATAAAAAGTATTTATTTTTATACAGATTTTATTTTTATAAAAAAATACAATAAAAATATTGTTAAAAAATATTTATCTTTTTCTAATAAATGTAGGTATATCTAAATATTGTTTATTAATTTTTTGATTAATTGTTTTTTTTTCATTATTTTGAATATTGTGATCCATTTTTGATTGTTCATGTTTCAAAATAATTCTATTAATATTTTGATATCTTCCATCCATGACTTTATGAATATCTTTCATGTAAGGTTGATTTTTTTTTATTATTATATTATTTCCAGATATTCTTTCCATTCCAATACCAGTTGCTACAATTGTGACTCGTAAAGTATCATTCATTTCAGAATCTAAAGAAGTTCCAATTACTACTGTTGCATTATCTGATGCAAAAGATCTGATAGTATTTCCTACAGTTTCAAATTCATCTAATTTTAAATCATGACCTGATGTAATGTTTACCAAAACTCCTCTTGCTCCAGATAAATCTATATCATCTAACAATGGACTAGAAACTGCTATTTCTGAAGCTTCTTCTGCTCTATTATCTCCTGTAGAAATGCCAGTACCCATAATTGCATATCCCATTTCTGACATCACAGTACGTACATCAGCAAAATCTACGTTAATCAAACCTGGTTTCGTAATTAATTCTGCAATTCCTTGTACAGCCCCCCTTAATACATCATTAGCTGCTCCAAATGCATTTAATAAAGAAATACCCCGAGATAATACTTTTAATAATTTATCGTTTGGTATAATAATTAAAGAATCTACATGTTTTGAAAGCTCAATAATTCCTTGTTCAGCAAAATCCATTCTTTTTTTTCCTTCAAAATTAAATGGTTTTGTAACTACAGCTACTGTTAGTATATCTAAGCTTTTTGCTACTTCTGCTACTACTGGAGCTGCTCCGGTACCAGTACCTCCACCCATTCCTGCAGCTATAAAAATCATGTCTGATCCTTGTAATGCTGTTTTTAATGCTTCTTTATCCTCTTCTGCAGCCATTCTTCCGACTTCCGGATTTGACCCTGCTCCTAATCCTTTAGTAATAGTATTACCAATTTGTATTCTTTGTTGTACTTCAATTTTATTGAGTGCTTGAGAATCTGTGTTTATAGCAAAAAAATCTACTCCTTCTATTTTTTCACGAATCATATGTTCCACTGCATTATTTCCACCACCTCCGACTCCTATTACTTTTATCACTGCATCATGTTTTGATTCATTGGATTCAAACATTTTTATTCCTCATGTTATATTATAAATTAATGGATATTTTTAATCTATTTGTTTATTTTTTTTTTTATCCAATTGTTAATTTTATACAAAAAGTTGCTTGAAGAAAAATGAGATGTTGTTATTGCATTTATTTTTTTTAATCTATCTTTATTATAAAACAATAAACCTATTACTGTTGAATATTCTGGTTGTGTAATTTCAATATTTAATTTATTTATTACATTATGAGGAATACCAATTCTAATAGGAAAATTGTAAAATATTTTTTTTGCACAAGATATTAGAGAATTAATATTTGCTCCTCCTCCTGTTAATATTATTCCACCTCTTATTTCATAATTTTGGTTTTTGATAGCTCTATTTTCTTGGATTATTAAAATTTGTTGTTTTATCAAACATAATAATTCAGTATATCTTGCTTCTATTACTTCACTTAATTTTTGTTGAGTAATTTTTTTTATAATTTCTCCATTAATATTATAAATATCTATTAGTTCATTTTGTGTCATGTTATATTCCAATGCAGTACCATATTTTATTTTGATTTTTTCTGCTTCTTCATTCGAAATGGAAAATGCATATGCAATATCTTGAGTCACTGTATTTCCTGCATAAGGTATTACTTTACTATATGCTAAAGAATTAGCAAAATAAATTGTAATATCTATATTATCTCCTCCTATATCAATCATACAAGATCCAAATTGTTTTTCTTGATCAGTTAAAACAGATTGACTAGAAGCTAAACCAGAGAAAATTACTTGATTAACATAAATACCTATTTTTTCTACTGCTTTTTTTAAGTTTTTTATTATTTCTTTAGAACAAGTTATTAAATGTACATTAGTTTCCATTCTCATTCCAGACATACCTAATGGATTTTTTATACCTGATTTATTGTCAATAATAAATTCTTGTGGAATTATATGTATAATTTCATGAGTTTTTTTTATTTGAACAGTTTTTGCAGTGTGAATAACTTTTTCTATATCTTGACTAGTAATTTCTTTTTGAGATAAAGGTATCATACCTTTTTCATTAGTTGAATGAATAGATTCATGAGATATTGATAACAATACTGATGTAATTTTGCAATTGGCACTTTTTTCTGATTTCTGAATACATTTTTTGATACAATTCACTAATGCATCAAAATTATTTATTCCATTTTTGTCAATTCCTTGTGATTTACATATTCCTATTCCGATAATATTTATATTTTTATTTATAATTTCTCCAACTAAACTAATAATTTTACTTGTTCCTATATCTAAACTAACTAATAATTCTTGATTGACTGATTTTAACATTATTATTAAACCTATCTTTATATAAAAAATAGTTAATCACTAAATTTTTTAAATGCATATAATATTTTTTTGATAAATTAATATTGTATAAAATTTTATTAAAATTAATAACCGATATGTTATATATATTTAAATTTTATATATAATATGAAAATTTTTTTATTAGTATATAAAAATATTGTTATGATGTTATAAAAATGTAATAAAATAATATTGCATCATGATTTAAATTTTTTAGTTATTGATTTTTTAAATAAAAAAATGAATTTTTTATTTAACAATGAATATTATTTTTTTGTCATATTTTATATGATATTTTGATTTTTTTTTCAATAATTGAAAATATATATATTATATCAATTAAATTATATTGAGTTCTTTTTATAAAAATAATATAGATAATTGTTTATATAATTTAATTATAATTAAGTAAATATTTTTTATTTTAAATTATTTTTTTAGCAATACGTAAGATTGCACTTCTTGAACTAGGATTATTTAATATTTCTTTAAAACTTGGTTTGATTTTTTTTTTAATTGATAAAATCGGTTTACTTAAAAATTTTATTTGAGTTTCATTAATTGGCATATTTTTTGGAAATTGTTTTGTTTTTCCAAATTTTATCATAAATTTTTTAATTATACGGTCTTCTAAAGAATGAAAACTAATTATAGTTAATTTTCCATTTTTTTTTAAAATTTTTAATGAAGTTGCTAAAATAGATTTTAATTCTGTAATTTCTTGATTAATATATATTCTAATTGCTTGAAAAGTACGTGTTGCAGGGTGTTTGTTTCCTATTTTTATAGGAATAATTTTTTTAATAATTTTAACAAGTTCATGAGTATATTTAATGGGTTTAATTTTATTTTGCTGTACTATTTGATATGCAATTTTTTTTGAATATTTCTCTTCTCCGAATTTTTTAATTATTTCAGCAATCTTTTTTTCTTTAGTTGTTAATAACCATTTATAAGCAGGAATACCTTCTTGTGGATTCATTCTCATATCTAATATTCCATTATTTGTAAATGAAAAACCTCTTGAAGCATTTTTTATTTGCATATTAGATATTCCTAAATCTATGATGATTCCATCTATTTTTCCAATAATTTTTTTTTGTGTAGCAAATTCATAAATTTTAGAAAATTTTTTTTGATAAACTTTTAACCTCGTTTCTTTTATTTTTTTAGAATAGTCAATAGAATATGGATCTCTATCGAAAGCATAAAGCATTCCTGTTTTTCCTAATTTTTTCAAAATTTGTTTTGTATGTCCTCCATATCCAAATGTTGCATCAATATATGTTCCATCTTCTTTTATTTGAAGTGCTTGTATAGATTCATTAAGTAGTACTGGTATGTGTAATGTTTTTATTGTTGTCATATATATATAAAAATGTTATTTTAATTTTTTAATATTCCAATTATTCCTGAACGTGCGATTTCTAATATTTTATTTTTTTTTTTAATTATTTGAATATAATCTGTAATTTTTTTGTTTGTACCCGTTATTTGTATAATTATTGTTTTATTTGTAATATGTACAATTTTTCCTTTAAATATTTTTGTAATTAATATTACATCTTTTATTTTTTCATGATCTAATTTAAGTTTGATTAATAAAATTTCTCTTTCAATATGAGGAAATATTCCAATTTCTTGTACTTGTAATACATTAATTAATTTATATAATTGTTTTTTGATTTGTTCAACAATGTTTTCATTTTCAACTTTAGTTTGAATTGTCATTTGAGAAATTGAAGAATCTTCAGTTGGGGAAACCGTGACACTTTCAATATTATAACCTCTTTGAGAAAACAATCCAATTACTCTTGATAAAGCTCCAAATTCGTTTTCTAGTAAAATAGATAAAATTTTGTGCATCATTATACTGTCTCTCTTTTTTTTAATTGCATGTCATTCATTCCACCACCTTTTATTTGCATAGGATAAACATGTTCTAAAGGATCGATAATAATATCTACAAAAATTAAATTATTTTTATGTAATTGTTGTATTGCTGTTTTCAGTTTTGGTTTTAATTCTTCTTTTTTTTCGATTTTCATTCCTTCGTGTCCATATGATTTTGCTAATGCTAAAAAATCAGGTAATGAATTCATGTAAGAATGAGAATGACGTCCAAAATAATGAATATCTTGCCATTGTTTTACCATACCTAATGCATTGTTATTTAAATTTATAATTAATATAGAAATATTATATTGTTTTGCAGTAGAAAGTTCTTGAATATTCATTTGTATACTTCCATCTCCTGTAATACAAATAACAATTTCTTTTGGAAAAGCTAATTTTACACCTAATGCAGCAGGTAATCCAAAACCCATAGTTCCTAAACCACCTGAATTGATCCATCTTCTAGTTTTGTTGAATGGGTAGTATAACGCTGTAAACATTTGATGTTGTCCAACATCTGAAGTAATATATGCATTCCCTTTGGTAAGTTTCCATAAACATTTTATGACAGATTGTGGTTTTATATATGTTTTAGACTTACTATATGATAAACTTTGAATATCTTTCCATTTCTTTATTTTATTCCACCATTTTTGAAGAATTTTTTGTCTATTTTCTATTTTTTGTTTATTAAGTTTATGTATTATTTGTTTTAATATTTGTTTAGCATCACCAATAATAGAAATGTTTGCAATTACTGTTTTTGATATAGAAGTGGGATCAATATCTATGTGAATAATAATTGCTTGAGGACAATATTTTAACAAATTATTTGTTGTTCTATCATCAAATCTTACACCTACTGCAAATATTAAGTCTGCATGATGCATAGCCATATTTGCTTCATATGTTCCATGCATCCCTAACATTTTTAAATTTTGTTTATGAGTTCCTGGAAAACTACCTAATCCCATTAGTGATGTTGTTACAGGAATATTTAATTTTTCTGCTAAAAATAATAGTTCTTCTTCAGAATGTGAAGTAATAACTCCTCCTCCAGAATAAATAATCGGTTTTTTTGCAATTAATAATTGTATTATTATTTGTTCTATTTTTTTTGGGTCATAACTAATAATTGGTTGATAAGAACGAATAAAGATGTTTTCAGGCCAAATATATTCTTTTTTAATTAATGGATCTAAAATATCTTTAGGTAAATCTATTACCACAGGTCCAGGTCTTCCTGTAGATGCAATCCAAAATGCTTTTTTAAAAGTTTCCGGTATATCTTCAGTTTTTTTAACAAGAAAACTATGTTTTACAATTGGTCGAGATATTCCTATCATGTCGCATTCTTGAAATGCATCAAATCCAATGAGATGTGAAGCGACTTGACCAGATATGATTACCATTGGTATTGAGTCCATATATGCAGTAGCAATTCCTGTAATGGAATTTGTAGCTCCAGGACCTGAGGTGACTAATACTACACCTACTTTTCCAGTAGCTCTTGCAAACCCGTCAGCCATATGAGTTGCACCTTGTTCATGTCTAACTAAAATGTGTTTTAAAGAATTTGGAACTGTTTTTAAAGCATCATAAATATCAAGTACAGCACCACCTGGATAACCAAAAAGATATTTTACTTTCATTTTTACTAAAGATTTAATTACCATTTCAGATCCAGATAACATTTTAATTTTTTTCATAAATTTAAATATTAAAATCAACAAAAAAATGTGTAGTTTTCTTTAGATAATACTTGCTTTAATGGCTTCCTAATTAATTACATTTTTGTATAATGTGCCTCATGATACCAAAAAATTATTATTATTATTATTAATGTGTAATTTTAAGTACATAAAAGCTTGTAACTTTTGTGTATAATAGTTATTTAAGAAAATTTAAATCACAATGTTTACACTTAAAATTTTAAATATCATCATCATAACATACTTTACTTAAATGTCTAAAATTTACAAAAAGAAAAAAACATGTTTAATTCGACTGTTTTTTTAATTACGATTGGTCACAGTGTAAATTTAGAATCGCTTTATATAAAACAAATAAAATAGTGTATAAATGTTTATGTTTTCATTTTTCAGAATAAATCTTATTGTAATATTATTAAAAATAAATTACCGAACTATATTTTGTATATTTTGTATAAATTGTTTCAGTTTTGAAATAGATCCTACAGTAAGGCACAGTTGGCTTAGTATTCTCACTGGAGGTATTTTCACACAAATAGCTTTATACGCGGTCAATCAAACACAAATCCAAAGGTTTTTAACGATGAAAACTTATAAAACAGCTCTTAAGTCATTATGGTGGAGTTTATTGCTAGTGTGTATGATATCTGTTTTAACAAGTTTTTCGGGCTTAGCAATTTTTTCGAAATACTACAACTGTGATCCTATAAAGTAATTATATTATTCAATCATAAAAGTATATTCACTAATCTACTAATTACTAACTTCGTACGCTATAGCGCACTATTTTGGTTCATATAATATATAAATTCAATTTGTTAAATTCTATATTATTGGGTGATTTATTAAAAAAAAAATCATTTAGGTATTTGTTGAATTTGTGTATTCTTTATTTAAAAATTAAAATAACGGTTTTTTTTAAATGTTTTTAACAACTTTCATAACAAAATAAAATATGTTTTAAAAAAAACTAAATATGGTGAGAAAAGTAAGGTACTTTATCAAAAATAACAGTAGCTAATTGACTCAGAGTTTAGATTCAACATTGGACGGCAAGCGTTATGCAGCAATAAAGTAATAAAGAGTATAGGTAAGTAATAATGAAAAATGACAAAAACAAAGTCTTAGAGGACAGTTTGCCTAAAGATCAACGGCAAACATAGCTGCATGCGTTAAATGACAGAGGAAAATAAAAAGTTTCTTTTTGTTTGT
>NZ_CP034852.1:201140-323032 GCF_005080825.1 Buchnera aphidicola (Thelaxes californica)
TATATTGTAAATATAATTTTTAAAATGAAAAATATTTAGACAAATTTTTTGCAATTATACAAAATTATACACTAAATTTTATTTCGAGTGTAAAATATTAGTTTTTGTTTAATATTAAATTAATCTTGAATATTAAATTATTTTACAAGTTTCATATAAATGAAAACATATATATAATATACAGATATATTTGAAGTAATTTAATATAAAAATGTATTCTTCCGACATGTTAAATATTAATCGGAAGAACACATATTTCTATATTTAGAAACATTTGAATGTTAATTGTTAATGTGAATCACAATTTCTTAATAATTCATTAATTTCTACTTTACTTAATGTTTGAGAGTCAACTTTTTTTACAATAACAGCACAATAAAGACTACAATCTTTTCCACTAGATGGTAAATTTCCTGGAACAACAACTGATTGTGATGGAATTTTTCCATAAAATATTTTTCCAGTTTTTCGATCATATATCTTAGTACTTTGTCCAATATATACTCCCATAGAAATAACAGATCCTTCTTCTACAATGACTCCTTCTACTATTTCAGATCTTGCTCCAATAAAACAATTATCTTCTATGATTGTAGGATTTGATTGCATTGGTTCTAATACTCCACCAATACCTACCCCTCCAGATAAATGAACATTATTACCAATTTGTGCACATGATCCTACTGTTGCCCAAGTATCTATCATAGTATTTTGACCTATATAAGCACCTATATTTACATAACATGGCATCAATACACTATTTGTACCTATAAACGATCCATATCTTACTGTTGCTTGTGGTACTACTCGTACATTTTCTTTTTTAAATTTTTCTTCATTATAATCACTATATTTTAAATCTATTTTATCGTAGTATGTTGTTTCTAATCCGTGTATAATTTTATTTTTTTGGATTATTAAAAATAATTGTACTGCTTTTTTAATCCAATTATGAGTAACCCATTGGTTATTAATTTTTTCTGAAATTCTAATTTCACCTTTATCTAACATATTAATAATTTGATGTATAGCATCAGAATCATGAGAATTAATATTTTCAGGATTAATTGTATGTTTATTTTCGTATAAAGTATTAATGGTATTTTTCAAAATGTCCATAATTTTTTTTGTAACCTATTAAAATTTATTAGAATATTGTTGTAATTGTTTATATTATAAAAATAACTTAATATAACATGTGATTAATATTTTTTTAAATAAATATGATATTTTTTTAATATATTGTATTTAATTTTAATTTTTTAAATTTAATTTGTGAGAATTTCATATCCTTTTTTTGTTACTAAAATGGTATGCTCATATTGAGCAGATAAAGATTTATCTTTAGTTCTCACAGTCCATTTATCATGTGGAGAACAATATACTTCAGAAGAACCAGCATTAATCATTGGTTCTATAGTAAATATCATTCCTTCTTGTAAGATAATTTTTGGGTGATATTTTTCATAATAATGTAAAACATAAGGTGCTTCGTGAAACGAAGATCCAATTCCATGTCCACAATATTCTTTTACAATTGAAAAATTTTTTTTTTTTATGTATTTTTGTATGCTTTTTCCAATTTCAGATAATTGAATACCAGGTTTAATTATTTTAATTGATTGTAATAAACTTTCTTGTGCAGCTTGACATATTTGTTGAGATAATAATGAAGTTTTACCTATTAAAAACATTTTAGAAGTATCTCCATAATATCCATTTTTTATAATTGCAATATCAATATTAATGATATCTCCGTTCTGAATTATATCTTTTTCATTAGGTATACCATGACAAACAACATCATTAATTGAAGTACAAATAGATTTTGGGAAACCATTATAACCTAAACAAGCAGGAATAGCTTTTTGTTGATTGACAATATAATTGTGACAAATTTGATTAATATCTTCTGTACTAATATTAGGTTTTAAATATTGTTCAATCATATTTAATACTTCAAAAGCTAATTTTCCTGCTGTACGCATGAATTTTATTTCTGTTTGATTTTTTATTTTTATTTTTTGCATAATATTTCCATAATTTATTATAATGTTTTATATATAGTAAAAAAAAATAAAATTTTTAATTATGTATAATAATTTTATACAAAAAATATTGTTTAAAAAATAGTGAATTTAAAATAAATTTATTATAAATATTAAAATAATTATTACTAAAATAGTAATTTTTTATTTTTTGTCTATAATATATTTAATATTAATAAAATAAAATAGTTACTTTACATAGTAAGATTAATGCATTTTTAATATTAAAAATGTTTCAAATATGTTTATTTAACAAAATTTTATCAGGAGAATTATGAATAGCATTTCCATGCGAGATATGTTACAAGCAGGGGTTCATTTTGGACATCAAAAAAGATATTGGAACCCAAGAATGAAACCATTTATTTTTGGATCAAAAAATAAGGTTCATATTATTAATTTAGAAAAAACTGTGTTATTGTTTAATACAGCAATAAAAGAATTAAAAAAAATAGCATATAAAAAAGGAAAAATTCTTTTTGTTGGAACTAAAAAAGCAGCAAGTATACCAATAAAAAAATCTGCACTTGAATGTCAACAATTTTATGTTAACTATCGTTGGTTAGGAGGGATGTTGACAAATTGGAAAACTGTAAGGCAGTCAATTCAACGTTTAAAAGATTTAGAAATTCAATCTCAAGATGGAACATTTGATAAATTAACAAAGAAAGAAGCATTAACAAAATTAAGAATACTTAATAAATTAGATAAGAGTTTAGGTGGAATTAAAAATATGGGAGGTTTGCCAGACGCTCTATTTGTTATTGATGCTATGCATGAACAAATTGCAGTTAAAGAAGCTAATCATTTAAAAATTCCAGTTTTTTCTATTGTAGATACTAATTCTGATCCTAATGGTATTAATTATATTATACCTGGAAATGATGATTCTGTTCGTTCAATTCAGTTATATTTAAGTTATATAACTTTTGCTTTAATTAAAAATACAGAATCTGTATATGATGAACAAATGTAATAATGTACTATATAAAATATTTGAATAAGTTTAATATTAAAAACTTTATTTTAGTAGAATATGTACTGTATTTAAAGTAATAAAATTTTTTAGGAAAAAATATTATGGATGTAATTGCAAATTTAATTAAGGAATTAAGAATTCGAACTGGTGTTAGTATAGTAGAATGTAAAAAATCTTTATTAAAAAATAATGGAAATATTGAAAAATCTATTGATGATTTAAGAAAAAAAGGTTTATCTAAAGCAGCAAAAATTAATACTCGTTCCGCTACTGAAGGGATCATATTAGTTTTAAAAAAATATAATTGTTGTGGTATGTTAGAACTAAATTGTGAAACAGATTTTGTAGCTTATAATAAATTTTTTAATATTTTTGGAAAAGATGTTTTAAATTATGCTTTAGAAAAAAAAATACAAACAGTAGACATATTGAAAAAAGAATTTGAAAATAAAAGAGTTAACTTAGTTTCTCAGTTTAATGAAAATATAAAAATTAGAAGATTTTTCTTAATAAATAATAATTGTACTACATGTTATGTACATAATAATCGTATTGGTGTAATAGTTACATGTAATGAAGATGCTTATTTAAATCATGAACATATTATAAAAAATATTGCGATGCATATTGCTGCTAGTAATCCAAAATATATTAAAAAAGAAGATATACCAGAACATGTATTAAAAAGAGAATATGAAATACAATCTCAACTAACAAAAAAATTATCTAAAAATTCTTTCCAAGAACAACGTATTATAAAAGGAAAAATGGATAAATTTATTCAAGAAATCACTTTATTTAATCAATTTTTTATTTTTGATTTGAAAAGAAAAGTGAAAGATATTATTGATGAAAATAATATTAAAATATTTTCTTTCATGAGATATGAATTAGGTGAAAAAATTCATTAGTTTTTGATATTTTAATTTTGATAAATAAATAATTATTTATATTAATATAAATAATTATTTATATTAATTTTTTGTTATAAAAAATATTTTTTTTAAAAATGAAAATAATAAATAATTCTTTTATTTTAAATAAATTGAAAATTTTATTCTGTTTTTTATTACAATAAAAAGATATTTTTTTAAATTATAAAAATTAATGAATTTTTTAATTTTTAATATAATTATATATAAGTTTTTAGAAATATAAGTATATAAATTTACATTGTTACATGTGTATTTTAATATTTTTATGAATTATTATTAAAAAGTTTTAAAATATTTTGTAACAATAATTCATATAATATTTATTATATTAATAATATAATAAAAAAATATATTTTTTTAAAAAATACATTTAATTTATATTTTATAAATAAAAAAGGATTATAAAGTTGATTAATAATATTATCCAAAATACAAAAGATTGTATGGAAAAACATATTTTAGTATTTAAAAATCATATTAATACTATTAGAACGAATCGTGTATGTCCTGAAATACTAAATAATATTTATATTGAATATTATGGTAAAAAAATTCCATTGTGTCAAGTTTCAAGTATTGTATCCAGTGATGCAAGAACTTTAAAAGTTAGTCCTTTTAATAATGAGTATTTTAATTTTATTAAAAAGACGATTATTAATTTAAATTTAGGTTTTTCATTAAATATTCGAGAAAATAATATTTATGTTACTGTTCCTGATTTAACCGAAGAAAATAGAAAAAAATTAGTAAAAATTGTAAAAAATGATGCAGAAAAAGTACGTATTTACGTACGAAATACACGTAGGGATAATAATGAGTTAGCAAAAAAAGCATTAAAAGAAAAAAATATTACAAAAGATGAAGAACGTAAAATACAAAATGAAATTCAAAAAATAACAAATTTATATATTCAAAAAATTGATCATCTTGTTTCAGATAAAGAAACAGATTTAATGACTTTTTAATATTTTAAAACGTCGTTTTATATTATAAAAATTTATATCAATTTCATTGTTATAATAATAAAACGACGTTTATATATATTTTTTAAAAAAATGATAAATATTTTTTTATTTAAATTTTAAATCTTTTATAATATAAATTATTTTAATAAATATATATAAATATTAAAAAAAGTATTAACAATTATATATTTTTGATGTTTGTTACAAAGATACTTTATGTTTAATTATAGAAAAATATTTTTAATATTTATTAAAAAATAGTAAAAACTTATTTATGGAATAAATATGGAAAATTTTGTTACAAAAAACAAGAAAAATATTATAAAAAATGATGTTCTTAGTTTATTACCACATAAATATCCTTTTATATTTATCGATAAAATTATATATTGTAATAATAAAAATTATATTCAAACGTTAAAAAATGTTAGTCTCAATGATTTATTTATGCATTCTCATTTTGTAAACAATCCTATTTTTCCTGGAGTACATATACTTGAAGTCATGTCTCAATCTGCTTATATTTTATTAAAAAAAATATTGTTGTGTGATTCAACAATTTTTTTTCCTTTAGTAAAAATTCAAAATGCTATTTTTAAACGTTGTGTATATCCAGGAGACCAAATGATTATAAATACTTTTTTAAAATTTCAAAGACATGGTTTATTTAGTTTTCAATCAATAGTATTAATTAAGTCAAAAGTTATTGCAAAAGCTTTAATATTTTTAATGCATAAAAATTAATTGACTACATAAATACTTTTATTTATTAAATATTATTAAATATTATTAAATATTATTAAATATATTAATATATATAAATCTTCAACAGTAAATATACAATGTAATTAATATTTATATTTAATATTAAAAAATGTATGATTGATATAAATATAATTATTGTATAAGAATACATAGTAAATGATAAATTTTTAATTTTACATTTTTACTTTTTATAGAAAGAAAATAAAATATGGTTATTCCAAAATTTGTACATTTAAATATACGTAGCGATTTTTCCATTGTAGATGGTTTAGCTAATCCATATAAGATAGTTCAAGAAGCAAAGAATTTGAATATGGGAGCTATTGCTATTACTGATCTTAACAATTTATTTAGTTCTTTAAAATTTTATAAAGTAGCTAATAAGATGGGAATAAAACCAATTATAGGAATTGACATTTATGTACAGTCAATGTTTCAAGATAATATAATAAAAAAAATAACTCTTCTAGCTTGCACTAAAGAAGGATATAGAAATCTTTCTATGTTGGTAACACTTGCCCATAAGATTGATAAAGTGAATATGGTTAAAGTATGTTTACAACAAAAATGGTTAACAATATATAATAAAGGACTAATTTTATTGTCAGGAGGTATATCTGGAGAATTAGGATATAGTTTGTTAAAAAAAAACTGGAAAATGGTAGATAAAATAATTTTGTTTTATGATAAATATTTTCCTAATTCTTTTTATTTACAATTAGAAAGAATTAATCAAAAAGATGAAAATTTATATATTACTCGTGTATTATCACTTGCAAGAATTAAAGGTATTCCAGTTGTTGCAACAAACTCAGTCTGTTTTTTAAAAAAAAAAGATTTTTATATTCATAATATAAGAGTAGCTATTAATCGTAGAATTATGATTTCAGATACTGATTTTAAAAAATCATATACTTGTCATCAATTTTTAAAATCTGAAAATGAAATGATTCAATTATTTAGAGATATTCCAGAAGCAGTGAAAAATAGTGTAGAAATTGCAAAACGTTGTAATTATTTTTTTGAGTTAAATAAAATTTATTTACCTGTTTTTAATACAGGTACAGATACTGAACAGAATTTTTTAATAAAATCAGCATATTTTGGTTTAAAAGAAAGATTAAATTCGTTAAAAATAAAAAAAAAAAATAATTATTTTATTGATCATAAAAAATATATAAATCGATTACAAGAGGAATTAAAAGTAATTAATGACATGGGTTTTCCAGGTTATTTTTTAATTGTTATGGAATTTATACAATGGGCTAAAAAAAATAATATTGCAGTAGGACCTGGAAGAGGTTCTGGAGCTGGATCTTTAGTTGCTTATGCTTTAAAAATTACTGAAGTTGATCCTTTACAATTTGATTTATTATTTGAACGTTTTTTAAATCCACATCGAGTTTCTATGCCAGATTTTGATATTGATTTTTGCATGGAAAAAAGAGACTTAGTTATTGAACATGTAGCAAAAAAATATGGAACAGATTCTGTTGCTCAAATTATTACGTTTGGTACAATGACTGCAAAAGCTGTTGTAAGAGATGTGGGTAGAGTTTTGGGTTATCCATATGGTTTTATAAATAATTTATCTAAATTAATTCCTATGGATGTAGGTGTTAAATTACAAGAAGCTTTATTAATGAGTAATGAATTACAGGAATTATACAATACTAATGAAGATGTTAAAATTGTTGTTGATATTTCTAAAAAATTAGAAGGAGTTACACGTAATGTTGGGAAACATGCAGGTGGTGTAATTATTTCTCCTTTTCAAATTACTAATTTTGTTCCTTTATATTTTGATGAAAATTCAAATAATCCTTTAACACAATTTGATAAATATGATATTGAATCAATCGGTTTAGTGAAATTTGATTTTTTAGGATTAAAAACTTTAACTGTCATTCAACGTACAGTAAATACAATTAATAAAAATCGTAAAAATTCTGATCAATATATTAATATTAATACCATATCATTATACGATAAAAAACCTTTTTCTATTTTAAAATGTTCTGAAACATCAGGTATTTTTCAATTAGAATCTTTAGGTATGAAAGATTTAATTCGTCGATTAAAACCTGATTCTTTTGAAGATATTATTGCTTTAGTTGCTTTATTTCGACCTGGCCCTTTACAATCTGGAATGGTTGATAATTTCATTAACCGTAAACATAGAAAAGAAAAAATTAGTTATCCTGATGTTAAATGGCAACACTTATGTTTAAAACCTATTTTAGAATCTACTTATGGAATAATTTTATATCAAGAGCAAGTGATGAAAATTGCTCAAGTATTAGCAGGATACACGTTAAGTGAGGCAGATATATTAAGAAGAGCAATAGGAAAAAAAGATCCAATTGAAATGGAAAAACAACGTCTTATTTTTCAAAAGGGTGCTCAAAAAAAGAAGATTAGTATTTCATTATCAATTAAAATTTTTGATTTATTAGAAAAATTTGCTGGTTATGGGTTTAATAAATCTCATTCAGCCGCTTATGCATTAATTACTTATCAGACTATTTGGTTAAAATATTATTACCCCGAAGAATTTTTATCTGCGGTTATGACTTCTGATATGGATAACATTGATAAGCTTATTAAGCTTATTGAAGAATGTAAAAGGATGAAAATAAAAATTTTATCACCTTGTGTTAATCATGGATATTATCATTTTCATGTTAACAAAAAACAAGAAATCATTTATGGAATGGGAGCAATAAAGGGTATAGGAAGTCATTCTATTAATTTGATTATTAAAAATAGAAAAAAATATGGTTTTTTCATTGACTTATTTGATTTTTGCTTAAGAATTGTAGTATATAAAATTACTGTTAAAATAGTTGAAAAATTAATTATGGCTGGTTGTTTTGATTTTACATATATTGATAGATCGATTTTAGTTGGAACACTTCCATCTATTTTTATATCAGTCAAACAGTATTTATTATTTAAAAGTCAAAATCAACAAGATTTTTTTGGTTCTCCTTTAAAAGAATTAAAAATGCTTAGTACAAACAATAAAGAAAATATATATAGTAAATGGACAAAAAAAACTAAATTAGATCATGAATATGCTGTTTTAGGTGTATATTTATCAGGTCATCCTTTTAATGAATATTATTTTGAATTAAAAAAATATATTAAAAGTACAAAAATAATCAAAATTTCTAAAATAAGTATTAATAAATTTGTTGTAGTCACAGGGATTATAAAATATGTAAAATTTAAAAATACAAAAAATAATAAAAAAATTGCAATTATTTCCATTGATGATAGTTCTGCAATTATAGAAGTAGTGGTTTTTTCTAATTTAATAGAAAATGTTCGCTGTTTTTTAAAAAAAGATACAATCTTGATTGTAAAAGGAAAAATATCATTTGATAATTTTAATAATCAATTAAAAATAACTGCAGTAAATATTACTGATATTGAATATGCTCGACATACATGTTTATCAAAAATTGTTATTTATATAGATAAAAATGTAATTAGTCAAAATAATATATCGGATATACAAAATATTTTAAAAAAAAATAAAAAAGGAAATACACTTTTTGAGATTTGTTATTTACATGCACATGTTAAAGAGTTTTCAACTTTACAAAATTCATGGAATATTTTTCCAGATAATAATTTTATAAATTTAATTTATTCTTTTTCTTTTATTCAAAAAATTAATCTTTTTTTTCGTAAAGATAATGATATTAATATTTTTAAAATTTATTCATCATAATATTTATTATATTTTATTACATAAATTACATATTATATTAAATATTTTTATTCATTTCATTTTTTATAAATTTGATACATTCAGATATATTTAATATAATTTTTTTATTATCGTATCTGTATTTAATTTCAATTTTATTTTTTTGAATATTTTTTGGACTAACAATAATTTGATAAGGTATACCGATTAAATCCATATTGGAAAATATTACTCCAGGATTCTCTTCTAAATCATTTAATAAAACATCAATGTTATTTTTAAGTAATTCAGAATATAATAATTGCGTATATTTTTTTACTAATACACATTTATGCAAATTAATAGGAATTATTGTTACTTCAAAAGGTGCTATTTTTAAAGGCCAGATAATGCCTTTTTCATCATAATTTTGTTCTATTACTGCAGCAATAGTTCTGGTAACTCCAATTCCATAACATCCCATTTTTAAAAATGTATTTTTTCCTTTATTATTTTTAACTTTCAAATTAAAATATTTGGAATATTTTATTCCAATTTGGAAAATATGTGCAATTTCTAATTCTGTTTGATAATAATTTTTTTGTTTATTTTTTTTTTTAAAAAAATCATTTATTTCTATCAATAAATTATCAGAATATTTAATAGGATTAGGAAGATATTGAAACCAGTAATTATTAATTAAACATATTGTAAGTTGAGATAGTTCAATAGAAAAATTTTCTTGTATTATAATATTTTTATGTATAATTACAGGAATGTTTTTTCTAATTATTTCTAAATTGATTTCTTTTTTTTTTTTAAAAAATTGTTGTATTTCTTCTTTTGAAGCTAAATTAATTTTAGTGTTGATATTAATATCATTTTGTATTTTGATTAAATCAATATTTTTGTTTATTTTAATCATGTAAGCAAAATAAATTGTTTTTGTACTATCATTTATTGAATAATATTTTAAAAAATATATTTTAAAAATGTTAGAACATGTTTGGATTGATTTATTTTTGGAATTTTTATTGTTTTGAATATTTTTACAAGCTTTAAATTCATGAGATATATTTCCACCAATTGCACCAGAATCGGCAGCAACAATATTAAATTTTAATTGAATTTTTGAAAAAATGTTATTATAAGCATATTTAATTAGTTCATATGTTTTTGATAAACATGTTGTAGTAACATGAAAAGAATATGCATCTTTCATTAAAAATTCTTTCGTTCTTACTATTCCAAATTGTGGACGAATTTCATCTCTAAATTTGGTTTTCATTTGATACATTATTATTGGTAATTGTTTATAAGATTGAATTTCTAATTTTGCTAATTCTGTTGCTACTTCTTCATGTGTTGGTCCTAATATCCAGTTATTTTTTTTACGATCAATAATAGTAAATAGTTCATTACCATAATTGTTTATTCTATTACTTGTATTCCATATTTTAATTGGATGAATATTAGGTAAATTTATTTCCATTCCTCCTATTTTTTGCATTTCTTGATTTATTATATTTTTTAATTTGTTAAGTACTTTTACTCCTGTAGGAAGCCAAATATATATTCCAGAAGATAGTTGACGTATTAATCCAGCTCTTAACATTAATTGATGGCTAATAATTTCAGCATTCTTTGGATGATTTTTTAATGTAGATAGTAAATATTGACTTGTACGCATTTTGTTCCTTAAAAATTTATAATAAAATTTTTTTAAAAAATATAGTTTATTTTTTGATGAAAAATATAAATTATAAATTATATAAAACATTATTTTTTTTATTTAAAAGATATGTTATTTAATTTAATTTTAAATATTATAACTGATTTTATATATTATTAATTAAAAATATTTAATTTTTAATACATAAAAAATATTTTTGGATAAATTATATTCATAAAATATATTTTTATTAAAATTAAAAACGTTATATACTTAATATGTGTATTTAAAAATATTATTAAAAATAATATTTTTTTAAAAAAAAATATATTCTATAACAATGTTTTTTATGTGTTTACATAGGTAAAATTATGACTCATAATTCTGATGGAGAAAAAACTGAACAACCATCACATTATCGTTTATTAAAAGCGAAAAAAAAAGGTGAGAATTATTATTCTCAGGAATTAAATATTTTATTATTATTTTCATTTTTTACATTAATATTTTATTTTTATATTAAATACATTTTTTTTGAATGTATTAATATTATTAAACATTATTTAACATTTAATAAATTACGTACTTGTAATATTCACGATTCTTTTTTTTATTTAGTTTTATTTATAAAAAATATTTTTTTTATACATATATTAATTTTTTTAAGTATTTTTTTTGTTTCATATATTGGACCTATTATTTTTGGAGGTGGTTCTCTTATATATGTTCCTTTAAAAATAAATTTTTCTAAAATTAATCCTATTTCAGGGATTAAACGTATTTTTTCTTTGCAGTCTATTATTGAATTATTTAAAGTAATAATAAAATTTTTTTTAATTTTTGGAATATTAATTTGGTATTTAATACAACATCAATTTGAAATATTCATATTTAGTTATAGTTTTGATCATGTTTTTTTTTATAATAATCTTGATGTTATTTTTCAAGGGTTAATTTTATCAATTTTAGTTTTTATTCCTATAGTAATTTTAGATTTTTTTATAAAAAAATGGTTTTTTTATAACAAATTAAAGATGACTAAACAAGAATTAAAAGATGAGCTCAAAGCAATGGAAGGTAATCCTAATATCAAAAGGCGTATTCTTCAAACTATGAGAATGTTATCTCGTCGTTATATGTTAAAAAAAGTAAAAAAAGCTGATGTAATTATTACAAATCCTGTTCATTATGCAATTGCATTAAATTATAAAATGAAGGTTATGGAAGCACCAAAAGTATTATTAAAAGGAAAAGGAATGATAGCATTATATATTACAAGAAACGGGAAAAAACATTCTATACCTATATTTGAGTCCCCTGAATTAGCTAAATTATTATACTATAATACAAAAATTGATGAATATATCCCTGAAAAGTTATATTTAATAATTGCTGAAGTTTTGATATGGGCTTGGAAATTGAAAAAATGGGAAGAAAAAGGTTATTCTGAAGACACAATTCCAGTTAAACCAAAAAATTTAGTAATACCATCTTCTTTAGATTTATAATAAAAGGAAATAAAAAAATATGAATATTTTTTTTTATTTTTATAAAAATATATATCATTCAAATTTTTTTAAATTTAAACAACTTGCTATTCCTCTTTTATTAATCATTATTTTATCAATGATGATATTGCCTTTACCAACATTTATTTTAGATTTCTTTTTTACTTTTAATATTATTTTATCTATTTTAATTTTGTTAGTTGCATTATTTACCAAACATACATTAGATTTTGCGTCTTTTCCTACCATGTTATTATTTTCCACTTTATTAAGATTAGCTTTAAATATTGCTTCTACTCGAATTATTTTATTAAATGGACATGTTGGTACTTTATCTGCAGGAAAAGTCATTGAAGCATTTGGACATTTTTTAGTTGGTGGTAATTTTTTTATAGGAATTGTAGTTTTTATTATATTGTTAATTATTAATTTTATGGTTATTACTAAAGGTGCGGGTAGAATAGCAGAAGTCGGAGCACGTTTTGCATTAGATGGTATGCCAGGTAAACAAATGGCAATAGACGCAGATTTAAATGCTGGATTGATAGGTGAATCTGAAGCAAAAAATCGTCGTATTGCAATTAACAGAGAAGCAGATTTTTATGGTTCTATGGATGGTTCTAGTAAGTTTGTTCGAGGTGATGCTGTAGCTGGAATATTTATTATGATTGTTAATATTTTAGGTGGATTAACTGTTGGAATATTTCAACATAATATGTCATTAAAAAAAGCAGCTGCAACATATACACTATTAACAATAGGAGATGGATTAGTAGCTCAAATTCCTGCATTAATTATTTCTACTGCTGTTGGAGTTATTGTTACTAGAATTAGTGGAGATGAAGATGTAGGAGAGCAAATGTTGCATCAATTATTTTCAGATCCTCTGTTAATTGCTATAAGTGGGTGTATTTTAGGTGTTTTAGGTTTAGTTCCAGGTATGCCGAATTTTATTTTTTTGTTTTTTATGAGTTTATTTTTTATTTTATCTTGGATTATATATAATCAAAAAATTCAAAAAGATAATATTTTTGCACAAAAAAATAATATTTTGTTACAAAAAAAAGAATTAAAATTGTCTTGGGAAAATGTTAAAATAGAAAAATTAATTAGTATTGAATTAGGATCAAAATTAATTAGTTTAGTAAATGGAAACGAATCAACAATTTTTTTAAAAAGAATTCAAGGAATTAGAAAAAAATATGCAAATAATTTTGGTATTTTAGTACCTCCCGTGTATATATTTAATAATGAATCTTCTAAAGATACATATTTTATATTAATAAAAGGTGTAATCATCGCTACAGGAAAAGTTATTCCTGATAAATTAATGGCTTTAGATTCTGGTAATGTTGATAATAATGCTACTTTAGAAGGTATAAAAGTAACAGAACCTACTTTTGGAATGCCGGCAATTTGGATTGAAAAAAAATTAGAATATGAAGCAAAAACAAAAGGGTATCTTATTGTAGATGCTTCTTCTGTGATCGTAACACATTTAAATTTTGTAATTCAACATAATCTTCATGAATTATTAGATCGATATGAAACAAGTAAATTATTAGAACGTATTAATCAGTTAATGCCAGGTTTAGTTAATGATTTAACTCCAAATCTTATATCTTTAACTATATTTCATAAAGTATTGAAAAATTTATTATTAGAACAAATTTCTATTAAAGATATTCGAACAATTATAGAAACATTAATTGACTATGCTCCAAGTACAAAAGATGTTCAAGAACTTACTAGTATTGTTAGATTAACTTTAGGTCAATATATTGTTCAAAAAATATTTAATAATGCAAAAGAAATTAAAGTTCTTGGATTAGAACATAACTTAGAAAAAATTTTTATTAAAATTGTTCAAGATAAAAATAATCAAGTTTTAGAGCCTACATTAAAAAATAATTTTTTATTACAAACAGAAAAAGCTATTAAAATTCAAGATTCTTTGGGTGAACCTCTGGTTTTAGTTGTTAAACATGATTTGCGAGTATTTATATCTAAAATATTAAGAACTCACTTTACTCATTTGGTAGTTTTGTCTGATATGGAAATTAGAGACCAAAGAAAAATTTATGTAACTCATTTTATTGGTTCAAAAATGTAAATATAAAAAAATGTATTTTAATATTTTGATATTACATTTTTTTCATAGTTTGAATTCCTAGTAGATGTAATCCTTTTTTTATAGTTTTTGCAGTTAAATAAGATAATTTTAAACGACTGTTTTTAATTTTTTCATTTTGAATATGTAAAACGGAATGTTTTTCATAAAAAGATGAATATAATACAGATAATTGATATAAATATGAACAAAGTATATGAGGAAGTCCAAAATTAAAAACTTCATGAATAGTTTCTTCAAATTGTAAAATTTTTAAAGATAGTTCACTTTCAGTATGATTATTTAAAATAATTGGTTGTTGAATTGTTTTTACATTATTATTTATTTTTTTTAAAATAGATAATATTCGTGTATAAGTATATTGAATATATGGAGCAGTATTACCATGAAAACTTATCATATTATCCCAGTCAAAAATGTAATCTGTTAATCGATTTCTAGATAAATCAGAATATTTTACTGCTCCTATTCCTATTTTTTTAGATATAGAATATAGTTGATATTTTGATAGTGTAGAATTTTTTTTTTGTGTAAGATAAAGCGATTTTTTTACAGCTGTTTTTAATAATTGATTTAATTTAATATTTTTACCATCTCTAGTTTTAAATGGTTTTTTGTCTTTTGATAAAACCATTCCAAACATATGATGTTCTATTTTTGTTTTTGATTTTATATAACCTGCTTTTCTCCCTATTGTTGTTATTTGTTGTAAATATTGAGCTTGTCGGCTATCTGTATAATATAATATACGATGTGCTTGTAATGTTTGACAACGATATTTTAAGCATGCAATATCTACAGTTGCATATAAAAATGCAGAGTCTTGTTTTTGAATGACAATACCCATTGGCAATCCTTGTCTATTTTTATATTCTTCAAGAAGAATAATTGTAGATCCATCAACTACAGTTGCTATTTTTTTATTTTTTAATTCTTTTATTACATTAGGAATCATATTATGATATTCACTTTCTCCTTTTATATCTTTTTTTTGTAATGTAATATTGAGTTTTTTATATATTTTACTATGTGATGTTATTGTGGTAGATACTATTTTTTTCCATATCCTTAATACATAAGGATCTTTTTGATGAAGTCTAGTTACATACCAACGTGCTTTTTCCGAAAATTTTTTTTCCTGTTCAAATTTTTTTTTAGATTTTTGATATAATTTTTCAATTATTTCTAATTTCATTTTCTTTTTTTTAAAAGACGGATTTTGTTCTTCGTATAAAGCTATTATCATTCCAAATTGGGTTCCCCAATCTCCAATATGATTAGCTCTAATAACTTTATGACCTAAAAATTCGGCAATACGAGCTGATACATCTCCTAGTATAGTAGAACGTAAATGTCCAATATGCATATCTTTTGCTACATTTGGTGATGAATAATCAATAATTACTGTTTTTGGTATTAATTTTTTAATCCCTAAACGTGTTTTATAAAAAATTTTATTAATGTTATCTTCTATCCATTTTTGATTTATATAAAAATTTACAAATCCTGGTGATATTACACAAATTTTTATAAAAATACAGGATAAAGGAATTAATTTCACAATTTTTTTTGCAAATTTTACTGGTTCTATTTTTTTTATATATGCAAGATGCATTATTCCATTGGATTGATAATGACCTAAATTTTTTTTTTGAATAATTTTTATCATTGGATCAAATGTATCTGTGATTCCGATTTTGAGGATTGTTTTTTTAACTATATTAGATATAAAACATTTTATGTTCATATTCAATTTATTGATCTATTTGATAGTGTTAAAGATGATCTTTTTTAATCAAGATATTATCTACAAATAATAACATAAACTTTTTGTAGATCAAATCGTATAAAACTTGTAAATGTATTTAATATCTTTAATACAATTATATTTTATATTTGTATTAAAGATAATATTATATAATTTATATAAATAAAGATTGACAACAATCATAAAAAAATGTAATGTGTATAAAGTTTATAAAAATTGTTCTTTAAAAAAATATGAGAAAATTTGTGTGGGTACACAATATTAATATAAAGTGAATTATAAAAAATTAATATAAAATTCATTTTTTATATTTAAAAATAGTTTTAAATTGAAGAGTTTGATCATGGCTCAGATTGAACGCTGGCGGCAAGCCTAACACATGCAAGTCGAGCGGCAGCGAAAAAAGAAAGCTTGCTTTCTTTTTGTCGGCGAGCGGCAAACGGGTGAGTAATATCTGGGAATCTACCTGAAAAAGAGGAACAACTACTGGAAACGGTAGCTAATACCGCATAATGTTTTTTTGTAAAAAAAAACCAAAGCAGGGGACTTTTTGAAAAAAAAGCCTTGCGTTTTTAGATGAGCCCAGACGAGATTAGCTTGATGGTAAGGTAATGGCTTACCAAGGCAACGATCTCTAGCTGGTCTGAGAGGACAACCAGCCACACTGGAACTGAGACACGGTCCAGACTCCTACGGGAGGCAGCAGTGGGGAATATTGCACAATGGGCGAAAGCCTGATGCAGCTATGCCGCGTGTATGAAGAAGGCCTTAGGGTTGTAAAGTACTTTCAGCAGGAAAGAAAGGACGTAAAAATAATACGTTTACGTCTGTGACGTTACCTGCAAAAGAAGCACCGGCTAACTCCGTGCCAGCAGCCGCGGTAATACGGAGGGTGCAAGCGTTAATCAGAATTACTGGGCGTAAAGAGCGCGTAGGTTGTTTATTAAGTCAGATGTGAAATACCTGAGCTTAACTTAGGAACTGCATTTGAAACTAATAAACTGGAGTATTGTAGAGGGAGGTAGAATTCTAGGTGTAGCGGTGAAATGCGTAGATATCTGGAGGAATACCTGTGGCGAAAGCGACCTCCTAAACAAATACTGACACTGAGGTGCGAAAGCATGGGGAGCAAACAGGATTAGATACCCTGGTAGTCCATGCTGTAAACGATGTCGACTTGGAGGTTGTTTCCAAGAGAAATGGCTTCCGAAGCTAACGCATTAAGTCGACCGCCTGGGGAGTACGGCCGCAAGGCTAAAACTCAAATGAATTGACGGGGGCCCGCACAAGCGGTGGAGCATGTGGTTTAATTCGATGCAACGCGAAAAACCTTACCTGGTCTTGACATCCATAAAATATTCTAGAAACAGAGTAGTGCCTTCGGGAATTATGAGACAGGTGCTGCATGGCTGTCGTCAGCTCGTGTTGTGAAATGTTGGGTTAAGTCCCGCAACGAGCGCAACCCTTATCCCCTGTTGCCAGCGGTTCGGCCGGGAACTCAGAGGAGACCGCCGGTTATAAACCGGAGGAAGGTGGGGACGACGTCAAGTCATCATGGCCCTTACGACCAGGGCTACACACGTGCTACAATGGTGTATACAAAGAGATGCTAATCTGCGAAGACATGCTAAACTCATAAAGTACATCGTAGTCCGGACTGGAGTCTGCAACTCGACTCCACGAAGTAGGAATCGCTAGTAATCGTGGATCAGAATGTCACGGTGAATACGTTCCCGGGCCTTGTACACACCGCCCGTCACACCATGGGAGTGGGTTGCAAAAGAAGCAAATTGCTTAACTTGTAATGATAATAAAATCAAGAGGGCGTTTACCACTTTGTGATTCATGACTGGGGTGAAGTCGTAACAAGGTAACCGTAGGGGAACCTGCGGTTGGATCACCTCCTTACATTATTTCACTTTATTTATTAATAAAGTGTGCCCACACAAATTTTCTTGTATTTTTATATAAAAATAGGCTTGTAGCTCAGTTTTGGTTAGAGCACACCCCTGATAAGGGTGAGGTCGGTGGTTCAAGTCCACTCAGGCCTAATGTGTGCTTTTTTTACCATTTTAAAAAAAATTTTTGGGGCTATAGCTCAGATGGTAGAGCATCTGCTTTGCACGCAGGAGGTCAGCGGTTCGATGCCGCTTAGCTCCATATTAAATTAATAAACTTATTTTTAATAATAAAATTATTTATAACCCTTTCTTTAATAAAAATCCAAATAAAATTCCAATAAAAATTTATTTAATTTTATATATATTTAAAAAATATAAAATTATATTTTCTATTTTTTTTAATATAATAAATTATTATTTATTAATTTAATTAATAATATTTACATTAAAATTATTTTTTATATTTCTTTATAGAAAGAAATATATATTTAATATATTTATAAAAAAAATTTTCATTTGTTTTTATAAACAAATTTATTTATGTACTTTTTTGATATCCTATATCAATTTCTTTTGGATTTAAAGCTGCTTTTTTTGCTAGTTGATCACATAAATTATTTTCTAAATATATCGAATGTCCTTTAATCCATATCCATTTTACCTTATGTAAATTAATAATTTTTTCTAGTCTTAACCATAAATCAATATTTTTTACAGTTTTGTTATTTTTTGTTTTCCAGTTTTTTTTTCTCCAATTTTGAATCCATACTACTATACCCAATTTAAGATATTGACTATCAGTCATAATTGTTACTTTACAAGTTTCTTTTAGCATTTCCAATCCAAGAATTGCTCCCATAATTTCCATTCTATTATTAGTAGTAAGATAAAAACTAGAACAAATTTTTTTGATATATTGTTTATATTTAATTAATGCACAACATCCTCCTGGTCCAGGGTTACCTAAACAAGAACCATCTGTAAATATTTTAATTTTTTTTAAGAGTTTTTCAGACATTTTTTTTTAACAAATTCTTTTAAAATTTAAAGGAAGTATTATTATGAATAATAATAATTTTAATCGTTTTATTATACTTGATACTGAAACAACTGGGATGTCATTTTCTGGAGCTGTACATAAAAATCATCGTATTATTGAGATTGGTGCAATAGAAATGGTCGACAGAGAAATGACTCATAGGAATTTTCATGTTTACTTAAATCCAGAACGTAATGTAGATTTAGAAGCTTTTAAAGTACATGGTATTTCTGATAAATTTCTATCGAAAAAAAAAAGTTTAAAGAAATTGCAGAAGATTTTTTAAATTTTATAAAATATTCAAATTTAATTGTACATAATGCTTCTTTTGATATTTCGTTTTTAGAAAAAGAATTAACTTTAATAAAATATCCTATCAAATCTTTGACAACAATTTGTAATATTATAGATACTTTAAGTATAGCACGAAAATTATTTCCAGGTAAAAAAAATAATTTAGATGCTCTTTGTAAACGTTATAATATACCTATATCACATCGCGCTTTTCACAGTGCTATTATCGATGCAATTTTATTACAAAAAGTATATATTAAAATGACTAGTAAACAGAAAAAAATTAGTTTTTCTATAGTCAATAATAACAATATATTACCAACTATTTCGAATACAAAAAAAATAGTACATAGTTCTTTAAAGATACAAAAAGCTTCATCTCAAGAATTGTTGGCACATAAACAATATTTAAAAAATATGTTATTAAAATATAAAAAATGTATATGGTATCAATAAAAAAATTAAAATTTTTTAAAATTTTAATTGACTAAATGTATAAAAAATATATAATCAAATAACTAAAAAAATATTTTTTAGGTGCGGTAGTTCAGTTGGTTAGAATATCGGCCTGTCACGCCGGAGGTCGCGGGTTCAAGTCCCGTCCGCACCGAAAATTATTAAATTAAATAAAATATTGTAATAGTATTTTTTTTTAAAAAATTGCAATTTTTTTCATACTCTCCATATATGTTTCAACTTGTTATTTTTTAATATGTATTAAAAAATAACTACTAATATTATCAACCATTTTTTCAAAAAAAAAAAAAAATCTTAATATCATTTTATATATATATGTGGTTTTTTTCCATAATCTTTTTTATATTTGTGAATTTTTATGTTAAAAAAATATATTGTTACTTGGGATATGTTACAACTTTATACATTAAAGTTGGCTAAAAAAATTATTCGTATCAGACAATGGGAGGGTATTGTTGCAATTAGTAGAGGAGGATTAATTCCTGCTGCTCTATTAGCTAGAGAATTAGGTGTGCGTTTTGTAGATACAATTTGCATTTCAAGTTATGAACATAATTGTAAAGGTAATATAAAAATAATTAAGAAAACCAAAGATTATGGAAAAAATATAATTATAGTTGACGATTTAATTGATACAGGAAGTACTGCAAAAATTGTTAAAAGTTTATACCCTCATTCTTATTTTGTTGTAGTTTTTGCTAAACCAAAAGGAAAATTGTTAATAGACAATTATGTAATTAGTGTTGATCAAAATATTTGGATTGAACCACCTTGGGATATGGGTCTAAAATATAGATTACCTTTAATACAATTATTATAAAATGCTTGAAATATTTATATAAATTTTAAATTTAATATAAAATGTTAATATCATTTTCTATTTTTATATATACAATCATAAATATGATAAAAATTTTTATTTTTTTTAAATTATTTTTTTATAAAAATTAATTATATATATTAATAACATTATAATTTAAATTATATAATAAAAAAATTATAATTGTATTATTATAAACGTTAAAAATTAATATTGATTTAATATTTAAAATAGGATTTTTAAGATGAGTATTAAAAAAAAAAATTATGAGAATAATATGTATTATGATGTTTTTCAGAAAAAAAAAAATGAATTAAATGATAATAATATGATAAAGTTAAAAAAAAAGATATTAGATTATCAAAAACAAATAATCAATTTAAAAGAAATAGAAAAGAAACGTATTAATAAAATATTAGAAAGAGAAAATATACTTTTACAAAGTACTTATAAATATTCTTTAGAAAAAATTATAATATCTTTGTTAACAACTATTGATAGTTTAGAACAAGCAATTTCTTTAACCAAAAAAAATTTTGATAATGATCAATCTATTATTTCAGAAATGAATGTAATTTTAAAAGAAATACATAATATATTACATGAATATCATGTGAATATCATTAATGAATCAAATGTTATATTTAATCCTTCTATACATCAAGCTATGTTAATGCAACATTCTGATGAGATTCCTGAAAATCATATTATTATGGTTGTTCAAAAAGGTTATATATTACATGATCGGTTATTAAGAGCTGCTTTAGTCATAGTTTCGTCTGGAAAATCATAATTACATATATATGTATAATTTATGTTATAAGTATGAGGATTACAAAAAATACATTATTTAATGTAATCCTCAAAATAGATGTATGTATTGATGAAGTATTTATATACAATATCCGTTTTTTAAATTTTAATAAAATATTACATTTATTTGATATAAATTTTTAATTTTCAATTTTATTATATAACATTCTTGAAAGAATGTTATTCTATATATTATATATTTAAATTTAAATAAACATATGAAAAAAAAAAAAAATATTATAGTGTGTCAAAATAGAAAAATAAATCATAATTTTTTTGTTGAAAAAACTTTTGAATCAGGTTTATTATTACAAGGATGGGAAATTAAATCAGTTAGAGCAAAAAAAGTTTCTATTCATAATAGTTATATCTCTTTTATTCAGGGAGAAGCTTATTTATTTGGAGCTAATTTTCAACCTGTACATACAATATTTTTACATAAAGAAAAATTTTTATCTAATAGAAATAGAAAGTTATTACTTCATAAAAAAGAATTAAATTACTTAAATGGTAAAATACATCAATTAGGTTATACCGTTCTTGCTTTATCAATATTATTTCGAGGGGCTTGGTGTAAATTAGTAATTGGTGTAGCAAAAGGAAAAAAAAATATCGATAAAAGAAAATATGAAAAAGAAAAAGAATGGAAATTAACACAATCAAAGTTGATGAAAAATAAAAATAAGTATAATATTAAATGAATAATATACATTCTAATAAAATAGATGAATATTGGATGAAGAATGCTATTAAATTAGCAATTTTAGCACAAAAAAAAGGAGAAGTACCTGTTGGAGCAATTTTAGTATGGAATAATTGTAATATAGGAGAAGGATTTAATTCATCTATTTTAAAACAAGATCCAACGGCACATGCAGAAATTATTGCATTAAGACAAGGAGCTAAAAAAAAAAAAATTATAGATTATTAAATTCTACATTATATGTAACTTTAGAACCATGTATGATGTGTTTAGGAGCTATTTTAATTAGTAGAATTTCTCGTTTAGTAATTGGAACATCTAATTATAAGAACTTTTTTTGTTTAAATGATAATGTAAATGATTTTTTAAAAAACAATAAAATTATAGTAAAAAAGAATGTTTTACAAAAAAAATGTACTAAAATATTAAAAAATTTTTTTCAACAACATAGAATGGACTAATTATTTTTCTAAAATTACTGATGCTATAGTGTATTTTTTTTCATCCGAAAATGTAATGTGTGTTTTTTTAATTTGTAAAATTTGTATTAAAAATTTTGTTTTTCCATAAAATTGTACATATGGTTTTCCAAAAATATCATTTTTTATTTCAATTTGTTTCCATGTAACACCATATTGCATACCTATCCCTAATGCTTTTGATATAGCTTCTTTACCAGAAAATTTTTTACATAAAAAATTTATAGGATTAAAGCTTTTTAAATAATCAGTCCATTCATAGTTAGATAAAATCTTTTTTGCAAATAAATTTCCATATATAGTAAATATTTTTTCTATTCTTTTTATAGATAAAATATCTATTCCAGTTCCGATAATTGTCATATAAATGTTTACTTAATTTAAATAATTTTTATAAATAAATGTACTGGTTTTTTTAAAAACTTTTGCATATCTTTTCTTGATTCTATACTACATTTTTTAATTTTATCTCCTTTTTTTCCTATAAAAATTTTTTTATGTCTTGGATTACTGGTTATTACAGAAGCTTTAATTATATAAGTTTGTGTATTTTTAATTATTTCATATTTATTAATTTTAATTTTAAAAGAATAAGGTAGCTCTTGATTTAAATTTAATATAAATTTTTCTCTAATAATTTCAGACAAATGAAAAATCATGGGATTATTATATTGAATATTATTATTAATAATAATATTATTTTTTTTACATTCATTTTGAAGAATTGTTTTCAATATTAAAATATCTTTTTTTTTTTTTGCAGAAATGGGTATAATTTTTTTAAAAATTTGAAATTTTAACATCATTTTTTCAAGGTATTTTAATATAAAATATTTTTTTTTAATTTTATCAATTTTATTTAAAATTAAAAATTTTTTTTTTTTATAATTTTTAATTAATGTATAAACAAATGCATCATTATAATCCCATTTAATATGTTCAGTTACTAGACAAATAATGTCTGCTGTATTTATTGCTTGATAAAAAAATCGTAAATATTTTTTATTTATTTCATTGATGCCAGGAGTATCTAAAAAATTAAAACAAATATTATTCACATTAGTATATGTAGGAATAATTTTTTGTGTTGTATGAGGTTTTGGTGTGACTATAGATATCTTTTGTAATGCAAGATGATTTAATATAGTAGATTTTCCTACATTAGGTTTTCCGATAATTGCTATTTTTTCTATATTTATTTTGTTCATTTTTCATACTAGTCCTAAATTTTTTAATGCTCTTTCTGCTGCATCCTGTTCAGCTTTTCGTCTACTGGTTCCAATTCCAATCGAAAATTCATCAATTCTGTTTATTTGACAATAAACAGTGAATATTTGGTTATGTGCTTCCCCATATATTTTTTCTATAAAATAATTAGGAAGAGGTAATTTTTTTGATTGTAAATATTCCTGTAGTTTTGTTTTTGGATCTTTTTGAGTATCTTGTGGATTTATTTTTTTTAATCTACTATCATACCATTTTAAAATTAGTGCTGAAACAGTTTCAATATTACTATCTAGAAAAATACTACCTATCAGAGCTTCAATAGTATTAGAAAGAATAGATTTTCTTAAAAATCCTCCACTTTTTAGTTCTCCAGGTCCTAAAAGTAAATATTCCCCTATATTAAATTCATGTGCTATTTTTGCTAAAGTATTGCCTTTTACTAAAGTAGCACGTATGCGACTCATTTCTCCTTCATTAACTTGAGGGAAAAATTGATATAAGAAATTAGCTATAACAAAGCTGAGTATTGCATCTCCTAAAAATTCTAATCGTTCATTATGAATGCTACTAGCACTTCGATGTGTTAGTGCTAATATTAAGAGTTTTTTACGAATAAATGTATATCCTAAAGTTTTTTGTAGTTTAGTGAGTTGAATACAATCCATATAGTACCATTTATTATAAATGTTATGTGTATTTTAAAATGTAAGTAATAATGAATGTAAATATAACACAAAATTATTTTAAAAAAAAATAATTAAAAAAATATTTTTTATTTTTTATTTTTTTTTTAAAATTTATTGAATAATCCCAATTCTATAAATATTTATTATTGTATACCATTTTTTTTTATTATCAATATTCATCCATATAAAAAAAGCATTTCCAATAATATTTTTTTCGGGAACGAATCCCCAATAGCGACTGTCAAAACTATTATCTCTATTATCTCCCATAACAAAATATTGTTTTTTTGGAATTACCCACACTCCTTTTTTCATACCATTTTGTGTAAAATAATTATTTATATCATCTTTTCTTTTTGTATATATAATAACGTGAATTGTTTTGTTTTGAAATTTTTCTTGATATTCAGTTTTGTTAGGATGTTTTACTATATTAAAAAAATTATTTTTTTTGTTTTGAAATTTATTTATTGATGTTACATGAAAATCAATTTTTCTAAAAATAATTTTTTTTTTAATTTGAAAAAATTTCAACATCTTATTATTTTTATGTAAATATTCTCTTTTTGTTTTTGTGATATTTATAACTTGAAATACATGAATTTTTTTTTTTTTATAATCATATATTACAATATCTCCTGGAGTACCAATAATTCTTTTAATATAATATATTTCTTTATAAATAGGATGTTTAAAAATAATTAATTGTCCTAAAGTTGGTGGTTTAACGTGAACCCATTTTTTTAAAAATTTGGAATTATTAATAGCATACAAAAATTTATTTGCAAAAATTAAGTCTCCTTTTATAAGAGTTGGCATCATTGAACTAGAAGGAATATAAAATGATTCGATAATATAAGAACGTATGATTAATACACAAAACAAGATTGGAAATATTGATCCGATTATTTGAAAATAATGTAAAACTTTTTTTAAAAAAAAATTTTTTTTTAATTTTTCTATTTTTTTTCTATTTTTTCTGTTGATATACAATTTAATAATTATTTCAAAAAACCAAAAGAAAAAAGTAACAGAGAATAGAAAAATTAATCCTAAAGATATAATTTTATTCATACAATTTTTTATTTATTTTTTAATCCATGTTTAAGATAGAAAAAAATGTTTCTTGTGGTATATGAATATTACCAATTTTTTTCATTCTTTTTTTTCCGATTTTTTGTTTTTTTAATAGTTTTTTTTTACGAGAAATGTCACCTCCATAACATTTAGAAAGAACATTTTTACGTAATTGTTTTATAGTGCTTCTAGCAATAATTTGATTTCCTATAGAAGCTTGAATGATTACATCAAATTGATGTCTAGGAATACTTTCTTTCATTTTTTCAATAAGTTTTCTAGATTGATATTGAACATTTTTTTTATGTATGATAATAGATAAAGCATCAACTTTTTCAGAATTAATTAAAATATCTAATTTTACTAAATTGGATATTTGAAATTTATGGAATTCATATTCTAGTGATGCATAACCACTGCTTACTGATTTTAATTCATCAAAAAAATTTAATATAATTTCAGACATCGGGATTTCATAAATTAAAGATACTTGTCGATTATAATATGTAATAGAAATTTGTTTGGATCTTTTTTTATTACATAAAACAATAATATTTCCAACATAATCAGGAGGAGATAAAATAATACATTTTGCAATTGGTTCTCTAATTTCTTTTATAATATTTAATTTTGGAAATTTATTTGGATTATCTATTTTAATAATTTGATTATTAGTTAGTAAAATTTCATATATTACTGAAGGTGCGGTAGATATTAAATTTAAATTATATTCTCTTTCTAACCTTGATTGAACAATTTCCATATGTAATAAACCTAAAAAACCACATCTAAAACCAAAACCTAATGCTGATGATTGTTCTATTTCATAAAACAAAGATGAATCATTTATACTTAACTTTTTAAGTGCTTCTTTAAATATAACATATTGATTTGCATCTGTAGGAAAAACTCCAGCATAAATTTGTGGTTTCACTTTTTTAAAACCTGGTAATGGATTTAAGGCTGGAAATTTTACTGAAGTAATAGTATCACCAACTATAATATTGTTAATTTTTTTAATTCCACAAATAATCCAACCTACTTCTCCACAAAATAAAGTTGTTTTAGATATTTTTTTTGGAGTAAAAATACCTATATCTTCAACAGTATATTTTTTGTTTGTATTCATAAATTGAATGGTCTCACCTTTTTTTAATTGACCATTTTTTATTCGAATTAAGGACACTACTCCCATATAATTATCAAACCAAGAATCAATAATGATTGCACGTAATGATTCTTCATTATTACCTCTTGGAGATGGAATGTTATATATAATACTTTCTAATAAATTTATAATTCCAACTCCTGTTTTACCAGAGCATTCTATAGCATCAATAGCATTAATTCCTATAATATCTTCAATTTCTTCTTTTACTTGTTTAGGATTTGCAGTTTTTAAATCAATTTTATTGATAACAGGAATGACTTCTAAACCAAGCTCTACTGCTGTATAGCAATTTGCTACTGTTTGTGCTTCAACACCTTGAGTTGCATCTACAATTAAAATAGCACCTTCACATGCATGTAATGAACGAGACACTTCGTAGGAAAAATTAACATGACCAGGAGTATCAATAAAATTAAGTTGGTATCGTTCTTTTTTTTGAGAAACGTAAAAAATAGTTACACTTTGTGCTTTTATAGTAATTCCTCGTTCTTTTTCTAAATCCATACTATCTAGTACTTGTTCTGACATTTCTCGTTCAGATAATCCACCACACATTTGAATTAAACGGTCAGATATTGTTGATTTTCCATGATCAATATGAGCAATTATAGAAAAATTTCTTATGTTTTTAATCATGATATACTTAATTTTTTATTGAGTTATTGTGGAAATAAATATAAAAAATATTATGTATTATTTTTTTAATAATAAAAAATTAGTTATTATATTAAATTTAAATATTTTTTATTTTTTTATGTGTTTTAAAAAAAATTATAGTAAAATATTATCAAAAATAAGACATTTTATCTACTTAAGTTTGATTTTCTAATTATTTTTATAGATTACAGTTCAATATATATTTAATATAATAAACAATTTTTTTCTATATATTTGTTATATAAAATATATTTTCTATTATTGATTTAATTTAATAAATTAAACTAATATAATTTTTATTATTAACTTAAAGGTATCATATGAAAAAAAAAGTTATTGTTGCTATGTCAGGAGGTGTTGATTCATCTGTTTCTGCTTGGTTATTACAAAAAAGATATCATGTAGAAGGTGTATTTATGAAAAATTGGGAAGAAGAAGATTCTCAAAACTATTGTCATTCAAAAAAAGATTTACAAGATGCTCAATTAGTATGTCAGACTTTAAATATACCATTACATGTAGTGAATTTTTCTATTGAATATTGGGAAAAAGTATTTCAAGTTTTTTTATCGGAAATGAAAAAAGGTAATACTCCTAATCCTGACATTTTATGTAATCAAGAAATTAAATTTAAATTATTTTTGAAATTTGCCTGTATTAATTTAAATGCTCATTTCATAGCTACAGGACATTATGCTCAAATAAAAATAATAAATAATTATTATACTTTATTACGCGGAATAGATAAAAAAAAAGATCAAAGTTATTTTTTATATACTTTATCTTCTCAACAATTAAAAAAAATACTATTCCCTATAGGACATTTAAAAAAAAAAAAAGTACGCGAAATTGCATCACATTTAAAACTGATTGTAGCAAATAAAAAAGATTCTACCGGAATTTGTTTTATTCAACCTAAAAAATTTAATTTTTTTTTAAAAAAATTTTTAAAAAATAACAATGGAGATATTTATTCTGTTTCAGGAGAAAAATTAGGAACACATAAAGGTTTGTTTTATTATACAATAGGACAAAGAAAAGGTTTAAATATTGGAGGAAAAAAAAATAAAGAAAATATTCCATGGTATGTTATTAAAAAAAATATTCAAAATAATGTTCTGATTGTTGATCAAGGTAATAATAATATTTTTTTATTTTCCATTGGTTTAATTGCTCATTCTGTAAATTGGATTAATAAAAATCATATTATTAAATCAAAAGATTATTGTTATTTTGTAAAGACAAGATATTTACAAAAAGATATTTTAAGTAAAATAATTCCAATTGGATATAATTCGGTAAAAGTACTATTTTCTACATTAGTTTGCGCAATAACTCCAGGACAATCAGTTGTATTTTATCAAGATAACATTTGTTTAGGAGGAGGAATCATTAGTGCTCAATTAACATATTCTTAATAAATTTAATATATTTTTATAAAAAAATATTATTTTTTATATTTTGTATATTTTATTATATTATAAAAAATATTCATAATGTTTGTATTATATAAATAATATTTAATTTTAAAATAGAAAATTATATACGATTTTTTTTTATTTTTAAATAATATATTTTATATAAAATTGAATATTTTTTATTTTAAACACATTTTTTTTTGAATTTTTAATAATTTTCCAATTAAAATTTATACTTTTTTTTATGATTTAATATAAATTAAAATATAATTTATAAAAAGAAATGAAAAATATTTATTATTGTTATAAAAAATAATTTATAAATATATTTCAACAATATTTTTTAAGGAGAAAATAATATTTTAAAATAACTGTAATAGGAAAAAATAATGCTTAATTTTGAATTCAATACTATCTCTCCTTTAGATGGTAGATATTATAAAGATACATTTATTTTACGTGATATATTTAGTGAATATGCGTTGATAAAAAATCGTATTAAAATAGAAATTAATTGGTTTATTAAATTATCTCATTCTTCAAAAATAAAAAATTTACCTCAATTTTCTCAAGATACATATCTTTTTATTCAAAATATTTACAATAATTTTAATAAAGATGAAGCTATAATTATAAAAAAGATTGAACAAAAAACACAACATGATATTAAAGCAGTAGAATATTATATTAAATCAAAATTTATTTTGAATGACCAACTTAAACCTTTTATAGAATTTGTTCATTTTGGATGTACTTCGGATGATATTAATAATTTATCTTATGCTTTAATGTTAAAAAAAGCTAAAAATAAGATACTTATTCCTTTATGGAAAAAAGTTATTTTATGTTTTAAAAAATTATCTTTAAAATATAAAAATATAACTATATTATCAAGAACTCATGGACAACCTGCTACACCTAGTACGATTGGAAAAGAATTTTGTAATTTTTATTATCGTTTAAAAAGAAAATTAAAAATTTTTAATACAATAAAAATTTTAGGTAAATTTAATGGTTCTACAGGTAATTATAATGCTCTTTTTTTAGCTTATCCTAATATTCAATGGAGAAATTTTAATAAAGATTTTGTAGAATCATTTGGAATTACATGGAATCCTTGTACTACTCAAATTGAACCACATGACTATATTACAGAATATTTATTTTGTTTAACTTCTTTTAATTCTATTTTAATAGATTTTAATAGAGATATATGGGGTTATATTTCTATGAAATATTTTTTCCAAAATAAAACTTCTGAAGAAGTGGGTTCTTCTATTATGCCTCATAAAATTAATCCTATTCATTTTGAAAATTCTGAAGGAAATTTAGGTATTTCCAATGCATTAAATAATTATATGTCTATACAGTTACCACTTTCTCGTTGGCAAAGAGATTTAACAGATTCTACTTTATTACGAAATATAGGTGTAACTATTGGACATTCATTAATTGGTTATAATTCTTTATTAAAAGGTATTCATCGCATTGATGTTTCAGAAAAAGTAATTTATAAAGATTTATCTGAAAATTGGGAAATATTATGTGAAGCAATACAAACTATAATGAGAAAACATGGTATTCATAATGCTTATGAACAATTAAAAAAATTATCTGATCAAAAACAAATAAATCAAATAATTATAAAGAAATTTATTGATACTTTAAATATTCCTCAAACAGAAAAAGATAAATTATATTTTATAACACCTCACAATTATTCTGGTTTAGCCAGTGAAATCGTAGATAATGTATAATTTTTTAATAAATTTACTAATTTATTATATAAGTACATTTATATTGATATTTATCATGTATTTTAATAATTTTTATCTTCAAAATTACATGTTTCTTTTATTTTTTCATTCTAATTTATTTTGATTAATAATAAATTTTTTATTTAATACAAAAAAAAATATTTTAAGATTAAAAAATCTTTTATATAAAATACTTACAATATATTTTTTTAAAAAAAAGTGTATAGATATTATATATTATAAAAAAATAAGTGAAATGTATGTTAAAATTAATTATAATAGTTAAAACAATTATTTCAATATATAAAACTTTTTTTACAAAAAAATTAAATTCATAAGAAACCATTTATATAATGTAATATAATTAAAAATATAAATATTTGAGTCATAAAAAAATGTTAATTATGATAAACTTATAGTTTATTGTTAATAAATAAAAAATTATAATATTTTTTATGTTTTTTAGTTATTTTTTTGAAAAAAATATTTTTTAAGATTTTTTTTATAAATATGTAAAAAATATTTTTACTTAAAATAAATTATATGTAAATACTTTTTTAAAAAAATAGTATTTACATACATAATAAAAATTATTATACACAAATAAAAAAATGAATATATTATGTTATCAAAAAAGAAAATATTGATTACTGGAATTACAAATAAAAATTCTATTGCTTTTGGTATTGCAACATCTATGTATCAAAATAAAGCTCAATTAGCATTTAGTTATCAAAATGAAAAAATAAAAAATAGAATGATTAATTTTGCAAAAAAATTTCAATCTAATATTGTTATACAATGTGATTTTAAAAAAAAAAAAAATATTGTAAATTTATTTAAACAATTGAAAAATTATTGGAAAAATTTTGATGGTTTTGTTCATTCTGTTGCTTTTACAGATGATTTATCATTACAAAAAGATTATTTAGCGTCTTTAACAAAAAAAAACTTTTTATATACTCATAATATCACTTCTTATACTTTTTCTGCTTTGGCTAAATATAGTCAACATATGTTAAATAGTAATTCCTCATTATTAACTTTATCTTTTTTAGGATCACAACGTGTGATCCCATATTATAATGTAATGGGCGTTGCTAAAGCTTCTTTAGAAGCTAACATTCGTTATATGGCATATTCTTTAGGTACAAAACAAATACGAGTAAATGGTATATCTGCTCCACCTATAAAAACAATTGCATCTAAATCAATTAAACATTTTTACAAAATTTTTCAAAATTATAATGATAATAAACCTTTAAAACGTACTGTTAGTATTTATGATATTGGAAATGTTGCTTCGTTTTTATGTTCTGATTTATCCAGTAGTATCTCTGGTCAAATAATTTATACAGATAGTGGATATAATATTATTTAATATTTTCAATATTTTTATTATTTTATAATTTTTATGTTGATTTTTTGATTTTTTTTTAATAAAAAAAAATTTCTTTCTTTTAAATAAAGAACAATATATAATTTTTTTTATTTCATTTATTTTTTACATTTTGAACTTTATTATTTCTTTTTATTTTAGGATAAATCATGATTTTTCATAATCACATTATATTAAAAAAATTAAAAAAAGCTTTTGAAAATAACAAAAAGAAAGTTGAAGGAATTGTAAAAGGAACAAAAAAGGGATTTGGTTTTTTAGAAAGTGATAGTCAAAAAAAGTATTTTATTCCTCCAATATATATGAAAAAAGTCATGCATGGAGATCGAATTATTGCAGTGATTGAAGAAAATAATGAACGTTGTATAGCTAAACCTATAAAATTAATTAAACCTTTTTTAAATACCTTTGTAGGACAAATTATTATCGAAAATAAAAAGATGTATATTATTCCAGAACATCATATATTAAGAAAAACAATTATTTATACTAATGATACAATAAAAAATTCTCCTCTTAATCATCAGGATTGGGTAATGGCTCAATTAGTACACCATAAATTAAATGGAAATGTTAATTTTTATGCAGATATTAAAGAATTTATTTCACATGATAAAAATATGTTAAAACCTTGGTTAATTATTTTGTCAAAATATAACATTAGTAAATTACCTCCTATGGTAGAAATCAAAAAATATACAAAAATAGAAAAATCTGAAAGAGTTGATTTAACTCATCTACATTTTATCACTATTGATAATAGTAGTACCAAAGATATTGATGATGCAATTTTTATAAAAAAAAATGATTTAAATCAATTTATATTATATATTGCAATATCCGATCCTACTGCATATATTCCATATTCTAGCAAATTAGATTCATTTGCATCTCAAAGAGGTTTTACAAATTATTTTCCAAATTTTAATATACCTATGTTACCAAGAGAATTATCAGAAGATATATATTCTTTAAAAGAATCCGAAAAAAGAGCAGTATTAGTGTGTAAAATATTAATTGAAAAAAATGGATCGATTGTAAAAAATAGTATCAATTTTTTTTTAGCGTGGATTATTTCTAAATCTCAATTATCTTATGAATATGTTGATAAATGGATTAAACAAAAAGAGCAGACATGGAAGCCAAAAAATACCCAAATTGAAAAACAAATTCGTACACTCTTTCATTTATGTAATATAAGAATGACATGGAGAAAAAATAATTGTATCTTATTCAAAGATAAAATTGATTATCAATTTCATTTTGATGAAAATAATAATATTACGCATATTTCTATAGAGAAACGAAATATAGCACATCATATGATTGAAGAAGCTATGATTTTAGCTAATTATGCTGCTGCAATTTTTTTAAAAAAAAATATTAATAAAGGAATTTTTAATATTCATTCTGGTTTTGATTTAAAAAATATAAAAAAAATAAATAATTTTTTATTAAAAAATGGTTGGAATAATAAATTAAAAAATAAATTAGTATTAAAAGAGTTTTGTGAAATTATTCGATTTATATATAATTTATCTGATAATTATGTACTTTCTCGATTAAGAAAACTTCAATCTTTTGGAGGACTTAGTTATCATGCATATCCTCATTTTGCCTTAGGATTGAATATGTATGCTACTTGGACTTCTCCTATTAGGAAATATACTGATATGATTAATCATCGTTTAATTAAATTAGTATTATTAAATCAAAATAATGATTTTTTAATATTAAATCGTAAACTCCTTACAAGAATTACTGAAATTAAAAAAAGAAATCGAATTGCTGAAAAAGAAATACAAGAATGGTTATATTTTATTTATTTAAATAAAAATAATTATCTTAATAAAAAACTAAAAGGAGAAATTGTTGATGTAAAAAACAATGGTATAAAAGTACAATTGATAAAAATAGGTGCTATTGTTTTTGTTCCATCTTGTTTTTTATATAATGTTAAAAATAATTTTTTTTGTAATAAAGAAGAAGGGATTATATATATAAATGGACAACCTATATATAGAATTACTGATTTAGTAAAAGTCAAAATAATAGAAATGAATAATGCAACTAGAAATATTATTGCAGAATTATGTTATTGAAGATGATTCAAGTTTAATATTTTTTTTAAAATATTCAATTATTTAAATAAAAATAAATAATATTTTTGTTAAATTTTTATTTTTATAAAAAACATCTCATTGATTTATATTATAAATATATATGAAAATATTAATTGAAATGTTATATATACAAATATAAATTTTTTTTACCTTGTATTTATTTTAAGCTTTCAGTAATTTTTTTATTATACTAAAAAATTATATTATTGTATTTTTACTCAATATTTTGAAATTGCTTATTTTCATTTTAATTTAAGTTAGGGGTAAATATGCATTTCATTTTTTCAAATTTTTTTCTGTATATAAATTTGTTTTTTAGTTTATTTGCTTTGATTAATCCTATTGGTATGGTTCCAATTTTTACTGCTATGACTTATAGTCAATCAAAATTAGAAAGAAAAAAGATTAATTATATTGCTAATATAAGTGTTTTTTTTATATTATCTATGTCTTTATTTTTAGGGGATATAGTACTGAATTTCTTTGGTATTTCTATGAGCGCCTTTCAGATTTCAGGAGGTATACTAGTAGCTAGTATAGCATTTTCAATGATTAATGGGACTTTAACAAAAAAAAATAATTTAAAAAAACAAAAGATAATTACAGAAAATATTGGTGTTGTTCCTTTAGCCATGCCTTTAATTGCAGGTCCTGGATCTATTAGTGCTACAATAATGTGGGGATCACAACATTCTGGAATTATACACACATTTTTAGGAATAATGATTATTGGTGTATTTACTTTTTTTTGTTGGATATTATTTCAGACAGCTGATACAGTTTTAAACGTATTGGGAACATCAGGAATTAATATTATTACACGTATAATGGGTTTATTATTAATGGCTTTAGGAATTGAATTAATCCTACAAGGTATTATATCTTTTTTGTCTATTTTTATATAATTTTTTTTTGAAAAATATAGTATTTTTTAATAATTTATTTATTTTTTAAAAAAATTTTAATATTAAGTTTAATAAAAAATATGAAAGTAAAAAAAAAAAATAATGATTGTTTAAAAAAAATTTTTGTTAGGAAATTAGGTATACAAAAATGGGAATATATTTATAGAAACATGAATTTTTTTACTGAAATAAGAAATGCAAATACTGTTGATGAAATATGGTTGGTAGAACACTATCCAATATTTACTATTGGTCAAACTGAATACATTAATCAAAAAAAAAACATCAATTGTTATAATAACATTCCTGTTATGCCAAGTAATCGTGGTGGAAAAATTACTTATCATGGACCTGGACAACAAATCGTTTATTTTTTAATTAATTTGAAACGTATGAATTTAAATATACGTAATTTTATTAATTTGATTGAAACGATAGTGATCAATACTTTGAATTTTTTTTCTATTCAAAGTATTTCTAGTACTATTCATCCAGGTATTTATATTAAAAAAAAAAAAATTTGTTCATTTGGTTTAAGAATTAAAAAAAATTGTACATTACACGGTTTAAGTTTAAATGTTAAAATGGATTTAAGACCATTCAATAATATTGAACCTTGTGGTTTAAAAAATATTAAAATGACTCAAATATCAGATTTTTTTAGTGATATAACTATTCAAAATGTTCAAAACGTTTTAATTAGTGAATTATCTAAATTAATTGATAGAAAAATAGTTCTTTTGAATCACTGGAATTATAAATAAATTTAAAAAAATATTGGTTAGGTTATGCGTTATAAATTAATTTGTATTGATTATGTTTATAGTAAAATATAACTATGTATATATAGGAATGTATAATTTATATGAATAATAAAGATTGTATCGTTCGTCAACAAAATAATTTAGCTTTTAAAAAAAAAATAAAAAAACCAAAATGGATTAAAGTTAAAATTATAACAGATGATTATAAAATTAATTATATGAAATCTATTTTAAGAAAAAATAATTTGCATTCAGTATGTGAAGAAGCTCAATGTCCTAATTTGCAGGAATGTTTTAATAATGGCACCGTAACTTTTATGATTTTAGGAGCTATATGTACCAGAAAATGTCCATTTTGTGCTGTTCTTAAAGGTCGACCTTTACCTCCTG
This sequence comes from Buchnera aphidicola (Thelaxes californica), assembly GCF_005080825.1. Classification (NCBI taxonomy): domain Bacteria; kingdom Pseudomonadati; phylum Pseudomonadota; class Gammaproteobacteria; order Enterobacterales; family Erwiniaceae; genus Buchnera; species Buchnera aphidicola. Next base: position 237,709 of record NZ_CP034852.1, read on the forward strand.
ATGAAAATGAACCACAAAAATTAACAAAAATGATTAATAAATTAAAGATTAAACATATAGTTTTAACATCTGTTACAAGAGATGATTTAAAAGATGGTGGTGCACAACATTTTGTCAAAGTAATAAAAAAAATTAGAGAATTAAAAAAAAATATTATTGTTGAAATATTAGTTCCTGATTTTAAACATTGTTCTGAATTAGCTCTTTCTTTATTGTCTACTTTTACTCCTGATATTTTTAATCATAATTTAGAAAGTGTTCCAAGATTATATAAAATTGTTCGTCCTGGTGCAAATTATACTCGTTCATTAAATCTTTTAAAAAATTTTAAACAAAAAAATCCAAAAATATTAACTAAATCTGGAATTATGCTAGGACTTGGTGAAACAAAAGAAGAAATTATTGATGTAATAAAAGATTTATCTATTCATAAAGTAGATATGTTAACGATAGGACAATATTTACAACCGAGTGATATGCATCTTCCAGTAATTCGTTATTTAACTCCATCTGAATTTTTAAATATTAAAAAAATTGCACTTTCTTTTGGTTTTCTTAACGTTTTTTGTAGTCCTTTTGCACGTTCTTCATATCATGCAGATCAGCAATGTTCAATACAATAATTTTTTATAAGATTAAATATTTTAATTTTTAAAAAAATAATTTAATTTATGTATAAATAAAAATATTATTTGTATTATTTTATCAAGAATTTTTTAACAATTTTTCATTGTATATTATTTTTAGTTATAAAATTATTATATATTTTGTCATAAAAACATTATTAATTTTAATCAATATATATTAATTTTATTAATATGAAATATTATATATATTTGATATTTACATTTTTTAAAAATTTTTTATATAAAAAAATTTTGTATATAAACTTTTTTACAAAGGTATATTAATTTGAAAAAAATTGATCAAGCTGTTTTACCTACTAAATGGGGAAACTTTAACATTATTGGATTTCAAGAAAAAAACAAAAATAAAAATCATGTTGCTTTAGTATATGGAAATATTGATAATAATCAACCGATATTAGTACGTATACATTCAGAGTGCCTTACTGGAGATGCTTTTTTTAGTTTAAGATGTGATTGTGGTTTACAATTACAACAATCATTTAAAAAAATTACAGAAGAAGGACAAGGAATTTTAATATATCATCGTCAAGAAGGTAGAAATATAGGTTTATTAAATAAAATTCGTGCGTATGCTTTACAAGATAAAGGATTAGATACAGTAGAAGCTAATCATGTTCTAGGTTTTTCTGCAGATGAAAGAAATTTTTTTTCATGTGCAGAAATATTAAAAATTTTAAACGTAAAAACAATAAAGTTATTAACTAATAATCCTTTTAAAATAAAAAATTTATCTAAATTAGGAATAAAAGTTGTAGAAAGAATTTCATTAATTGTAACACGTAATGAAAAAAATGATAATTATTTAAAAACTAAAGCAATGAAAATGGGGCATTTATTTTAAATTCATAAATATTTTAAAAAAAATTATAATTGTAAAAAATTATATATTTTCTACAATTATTGATTTTTTAGTATTTAATTCATCTGTATTTTGCTACAGTTTGTACACATTGCGTAAGTAGTAAAATCTTGGTCTTTAAATATGATATTACTAAGTATATGAATATCCTCATAGTGATTAACAATTATATTTGAAATTTTTGAAAAAATCATAATTACATCAGGTGGTAATAATTTTTTTATTATATATACTACATTTTTATGTAATGTTGTTGTTAAATTTTGCCATGCATCTGCTGCATCTTGATTTGAAACAATTATTTCAAAATCTTTGATTTTTGCAATTTCTGCAGCTTTATTGATTGCATCATCAAAATCTCCAATTTTATCTATAAGACCTATTGATTGTGCTTGTTTTCCATTCCATATTTTACCTTGTGAGATATTATCAATGTATTTCTCTGTTTTATGTCTAGATTCAGCAACAATTTTAATAAATTGTTCATAATTCAAATCTAGATTTAATTGCATAAAATTTTTTAAAAAAGGAGAAAGAGGAGAATAAGGTGAAAAATTTAACATTTCTGATGTTGATAAATTTTCTTGAAAAATTCCTATTGCATTTAAAGATTTTTGTAAATTATGTAATATAGAAAAAATACCGATAGAACCTGTAATAGTATGATTATTTGCAAAAATAAAATCTCCAGCTGAAGCAATCCAATATCCTCCTGAAGCAGCGATATCACCCATTGATATCACAATTGGTTTCCCATTTTTTTTTGCTTGTATCATTTCTTGTCTAATAATTTCAGAAGAATCTACTTCTCCTCCAGGAGAATTTAATCTTATAACTATTGCTTTAACATCTGGATTATTTCCTGCATCATGTATTTTAGTTGCAATAGAAGATGTATCTATGGCATCATATGTATAACCATCTCCATATAAAAGTCCATTAATTGAAATTACTGCAATTTTATTTTTTTTACTTTCAAAATCTTCTATTTGATAATCATAAATACTTGTATTACAGTATGTTTGATTTTCTTTATCAAATCCAAAAATTTTTTCAAATTTTTTATTTATTTGTTGTTCGTTTAATATTTCATCTACTAAATGATGTTTTTTTGAAAATTTAGCCATGTCTCCTTGTAATTCTCTATAATCACGTAGATAAACATCATATTTTGGAAAAATAACGTCGACTGATGTATGTCTATTTTTCGCAACGTTATTAAGATAATAAAACCACATATCATGTAACCATTGACTTTTATTTTTTTTGCTATCAGGAGACATATTATTTCTTAAATATGGTTCTACAGCTGATTTATATTTTCCAATTCTAAAAACAATTGATTGAATTTTTACTCGATCTAATAACTTTTTAAAAAAAGTCTCTTGCAAATGCAATCCTTTCAAAAAAATTTGACCTTCTGGTGTTAAAAAAATTTTATCAGCTATACTATCTAAATAATATTGATTTTGACTAACATTAGTTTCGATACTATATATTTTTTTATTATGTGTTTTAAATTCTTTTAATGCTTTAGCAATATAATCTAATGCTGAAAAATTACAACCGGAAAATTCTTGTAAATCTAAAATCATTCCGGTAATTTTTGGATCTACAGCAGCTTGTCTAATTTTTGCAACTATTTCATAAACTGAATTACCTTCTATAAAATTTTTATTTTTTTCATTTGATGATGTTTCAATATTATCTGGAGCATAATGACTTACAACGTCATCAAAAAGATATCCACTAATATTAAGTTTTAATGCACCTTTTATAGGTGGTTTATATTCTTGTATTGTTTCATTAAAGTTATTATATGTGAAAAAAAAATTAAAAATTGCAAAAATCACAAATAATAAAAATAAATTTAATAATAATGTTCTTAGGAATGTTAAAGATTGAAACATCCATTTAATAATATTTCCTGTCCATTGAAGCAGATTTTTCACTGTTCCTCCAATTTTAAAAAAATTATTTTTATATTGATATGTACTGTTATTTATATTAATATTTTTATATTTCTTATATAAAGAAATAATTTATATAAATATTATTAAAATATATTTATATAAAAATTTAAAAAATAAGAATTTAATGTATTTTGTAATATAAATAATAGTATTTTTTACTAAATAAATTATAATAATTTATATAATACTCATTAAAGGTAGTATTCGAGGTGTGCCAACATCATTGATAGCAACATATATAAATGTTGCTTCAGTAGATTTATAATATTTTCCTAATGGCATTGAAGTGACTTTTTTAATCCAAATTTCTATTTTAATAGTAATAGAAGTTGTCCCTATTTTTATTATTTTTGCATGGCATGTTACTAAATCTCCTATTGATATCGATTGAAAAAAAGTCATAGATTTAACATGTACTGTTGTTACTTTTCCTCCTGATATTTCTTTAGATAAAATAGCTCCCCCCATATCCATTTGAGACATAATCCACCCACCAAAAATATTTCCGTTTGCATTAGCGTTGGCAGGCATCGCTAATGTTTTAAGTACAATATCTCCATGAGGTAAATAATTTTTTTTTTTATATTGTTGTTTTTTTTTCATATTTTCTATATTTTTAAATATTGTATGTATAAAAAATTAGATATAATAAAACAATTATTAATATTTTTTATTTAATTCTTTTTTTTTTAAAAAATATATTGTTTATAAAAAAAAATAAAAATTTATATATTGAAAATTAAATTGAAAAATAATAAAAATTATTTTTAATATCTTTGTGTTATCACTATTTTACCACATACTAATTTTGATTAGTTAATCAAAAAAAATTCATTTAATTTTTTTATAAAATAATAGTTGAAATATAATTAAAATTATAAAAATTGTATCATTGTAAAATATATATATTATCAAAATACATGGTAATAATTATATATTGATAAATTTCATATGAAAATATTAGTAATATTTCAAATTACAATATATATTAAAATAATAATAAATTAAAAATGTATAAATAACATTAAAAAAATAGTAAAACTGTATTTTTATATTAAATAATATTATATTTTATTATAAAGAATATTAATAAATTAATTTTAATAAATACATTAAATGGAAATTATTTTTTTAAAATTCAAAAAAATTTATTTTTTATGTATTAACATATACATTCGACATAAATAAACAAGTAAAAATGAAGTACAAAGATTATTAATAATGTGCAATGTACAGTTATTAAATTTAATATTAGAAATATTAAAATTAGAACATATTGCAATAAGTAATATTTTAAATAAGAAACATACAATTATAGGTAATATAATATATAGAAAATATTTTTTTGATATATCGCTACTTAGTTTTAAACATTCTATTATTTTTTTGTTATCTAATAGTAATATAATTGGTGCTATAGAAAAACGAATAGATAATAAAATACCTGGAATAATTAATATCATATAACCAATTTGAATACATATATTTGTTAATGTGATTAAAGTAATAGTAGTCGGAAATTTTTTTATTACTTGAATCATTAATTGAAAAATTTTATTTTCTTGTTGCTCTATAACATTTTTTGTAAAACACATTACAGTATTTAATAAAAAAGTTGATTCTATCAAAGTTATTAACCAATTTGATAAAGTTAGTTGAATAAATAACTTTTTTTGTAAAACATTAGACTCCTGTATAAATTCACTAAATGAAAAACGAGTATGTATATGATTGATATAAAAATTTTGCAATTGTGACGTATTCATACTACATATTGATTCTAATCCAATTCCAAATATAGATGTTATCACAGAAATTAAAAGAAGCATGAAAAAAGTATTAGAAATAAAATTACGAGAATCACGATATAACTGTTGTGCAGTGAAACGCATATTTTTTCCTTGTCAATCGGATGGTTTTAAAAAAATACAAAATAATTTTTTTATGTAACAGTAACATTATTACAGTTTTTATACTATAAAAATTTATGTGTATTTATTTGTTTTTTTAAATTTTATTGATTTATTAATGTAGCACTTTTAAAACTACATATTAGATTTTTAATATTTTTCATCATGACATAATGATTATGTATATTTTTTTCTATTATTTCTATTATTACTGATCCACATATTACTCCATTTATTCCAGTTTGTAGTGCTTTTTTTATTTGTATTACATCTGAAATCCCAAAACCTTGTAATAAAGGTGTATTCGTTAATAATTGACATGCGTCAACAATGTTTTGTATAGGTATAGGTGCTTTATTTTTAGTACCTGTCACTCCTGAACGAGATAATAAATATATAAAGCTAGAACTTTGGTTACATATTTTTTTAATAGTCAAATCATCTGCATTAGGGGGGCATACAAAAATTATATCTATTCCATTTTTTTTAGCATAATAATAAAATTTTTTTGATTCTTCAATTGGAACATCAGCTATTAATACTGAGTCAATTTCACTTTGTGCACACTGATAAAAAAAGTAATTAATTTCTTGTCCTAATATAATATTAGCATATGTTAACACTCCAATTGGTATATCTATATATTTTTTTCTTATTTTTTTTATAAACGAAAAACATTTATTTATATTAATATTTTGAGAAAATGATCTTAAATTAGCTTTTTGTATTGTAGGGCCATCTGCTAATGGATCAGAAAAGGGAAAACCTAATTCTAAAGCATTTGCTCCATGTATAATTAATGTATCGATAATATCTAAAGAAGTATTAAAACAAGGATCTCCAATAACTATAAAAGGTACTAAACAACCTTCTTTTTTTTTTTTCAATTGTTTAAATAATATGTTATAACGTTGCATGTACTTTTCTTTCCTGTTTTTTTAAAAAGTTATTTACAGTATTTAAATCTTTATCTCCTCTTCCGGATAAATTTACTATAATAATTTGTTTTTTTTTAGGATCTTTTTTCATTATTTTTATTGCTTGAGCTAATGCATGAGATGATTCTAAAGCAGGTATAATTCCTTCTTTTTTACATAATTCTTGAAAAGCAAATATGGCTTCATGATCATTTATAGTGACATATTTTGCTCTTTTTGTATCTTGTAACCATGCATGTTCTGGACCAACTGAAGGAAAATCTAATCCAGCTGAAATTGACCATGATTCTTTAATTTGACCATCTTGAGATTGTAATATTTTTGATTTCATTCCAAAAAAAATACCTGTCTTACCATCTTTTAATGGAGCTCCATGTTTTCCAGATTGAATACCTTTTCCTCCTGGTTCTACTCCTATTAATTGAACTTGACTATTGTTTAAAAAATTATAAAAGATACCTATAGCATTTGAACCTCCTCCTACACAAGCGATGATTAAGTCAGGTAATTTTCCTGTATTTTTTATGATTTGTTTTTTAGTTTCTTCACCAATAATTTTTTGAAATTCTCTGACTATTGTTGGATAAGGATGTGGTCCGGCTGCTGTTCCTAACATATAATGTGCTGTTTTATAATTTTTAGACCAATCTCGTATAGCTTCATTACATGCATCTTTTAAAGTATGAGAACCAGAACATACAGGAATAACAGTAGCACCCATTAATTGCATTCTTAATACATTTAATTTTTGCCGAATAATGTCTTTTTCTCCCATATATATACGACATTTTAAACCTAATAAAGAACAAGCTATTGCAGTAGCTACACCATGTTGACCAGCCCCTGTTTCTGCTATAATTTCTTTTTTTTTCATTCTTAATGCTAATAAAGCTTGACCTAATACTTGATTAGTTTTATGAGCTCCTCCATGAAGTAAATCTTCTCTTTTTAAATATATTTTTGTGTTAGTTCCTTGAGTAATGTTTTTACATAATGTTAATGGAGTAGGTCTTCCAGCATAATTTTTTAATAAATTTAACAGTTTTTTTTTAAAAAAAATATCTTTTGTTGCTATTATAAATTCTTTTTCTAATTCATTTAAAGCAGGCACAAGAATTTGAGGAACAAACATTCCACCAAATTTTCCAAAGTATGGTTTTAATAATTTCATAATTTTATTTTTTTAATTATAATAATAATGGTTATGTTAAATGTTTTTGTAATTAATATTTAATATTTCAAAAATTTTTTTTATTTTTTTTTCAGATTTAATTCCTGGTTTTTTTTCTACTCCAGAATTTATATCTAATCCAGAAAATCCTAAAGTAGATGCTTGTTGACAATTATTTATGTTAATTCCTCCGCTTATTAGAATATTGTTATATTCTTTTTTTTTTAATAATAACCAGTTAAACTGTTTTCCACTACCACCTTGATCATTATCGTATAATGTGTATTGTATATTTTCTATTTTTTTTGTAGGAATTACGTTTTTAATACTGAAAGCTTTCCATATAAAAATTGAAGAAGATAATTTTTTTCTTAATTGGTTAATATATTCTTGATTTTCATTACCGTGAAGTTGTACACCATACAGATTAAGTTTTTCAGTAATATATATAATTTTTTTTATACATTCATTTTGAAAAACACCAATATATTTTAAATTAATTGATTTAATTATATTAAAAGATTGTGAAATATTAATTTTTCTTTTTGAAGACTTAATAAATATCAATCCACCAAATATTGCACCTACTTGCTTCGTTATCTTAGCGTCAATAACACGTGTTAAACCACAAATTTTATTTTTACCAAATATTATACTATGTATACCTTTTTCCACATTTTTTTTATTCATAATAGATGATCCAATTAAAAAACCATGTACTATATTTTTAATATTTTTTATAGTACGATAATTTTTAATTCCTGATTCACTAATTGTAATAATTTCTTTCGGGATTAGGGGGGCTAGTTTAAAAGTATTATTAATATTAATACTTAAATCATGTAAATTACGATTATTTATTCCAATAATTTCGGATTTTAATAAAATAGCTCTTTTTAATTCATATTTATTATGGATTTCAGTAATTACATGCATATTTAATTTTTTTGCAAGATTATATAAATGTATAAATTGTTCATTATTTAAAACTGATAACATTAATAATATTGCATCTGCTTGAAAAAATCTTGATAAATATATTTGGTAAGGATCAATAATAAAATCTTTACAGAGTATTGGTTTTTTTACTATTGATTTAACTATTGGAATATATTCAAATTTTCCTTGAAAAAATTCTTCGTCAGTTAAAACTGAAACAGCTGATGCATATTTTTTATAAATGTTAGAAATATAATGAATATTAAATTTTTTTTGTAATATTCCTTCTGAAGGAGATTTTTTTTTTATTTCTAATATTAATGCCGGTTTTTTCTTTGTTAAAGTTTGTTTAAAATTTTCAGTACTAATTTGAATTTTATTTTGAAATGTATTTAATGGTTGAATTTTTTTTCGATTTTTAATCCAATCGATTTTCGAGTGAATAATTTTTTCTAAAATTGTTGTATTCATACTATACCAATTTTTTTTATTTGTAATATTTTTTTGTATACGATTCCACTTTGAATTATTTCTAAAGCATGTTGCGCATTTTCTTTTAAATTGTTATATCCAAATATTTTTAAAACCATTGCTACATTAGCAGAAATTATTTGTGCATGTTGAATATTACCATCTCCCTGCAATAATTTTTTTATCAAGGTATAATTTTCTGATGGAGTACCTCCCGATGATTTTTTTATATCTAATGGTTGAAATCCAAAATCTTTAGGTTGTAATATATATGAAATAATTTTACCATCATATAATTCTGATACGTGTGTTTCTCCTGATAAACTTACTTCATCAGTATTATTACTAGATAATACTATAGCTTTTTTATAATTTAGTTTTTTTAAAATTTTGATTATTATAGAAATCCATTTAATATTATATACTCCAATTAAAGTAAATGGTGGACGAGATGGGTTAGTTAGAGGACCTAAAATGTTGAAAATAGTTCTAGTACTTAAAGTATGGCGAATATGATGTATATTTTTATAACCTTTATTATAAAATGGTGCAAATAAAAAACAAAGATTAAATTTATCTAACGATAAACGTGATATTTTTGGTTCTTGTGTTAAATTAATTTGAAACTTTTTTAAAAGATTTGAAGAACCTGATGTACTAGTAATTCCAATATTACAATGTTTTGCAATTTTTAATCCTAAACTTGCTGCAACAAATGCACTTACAGTAGAAATATTAATATCATTATTATTATCTCCTCCAGTTCCTACAATATCAGAAAAATTATATTGTGGTGTAGGAAATTTTTTTGCTTTTTCTAAAAATAAATGAGTCATTCCAATAATTTCATTAATAGTTTCTCCTCTCATTTTCATAGCGATAATAGATCCAGCGAGCTCAATTTCTTTTATATTTTTAAATAATATATAATTAAATAATTCGTATATTTCACTTTGGTTTAAACCATGTAAAGAATATATTTTTTTTAAAATTTTTTTCATATTTTTTTTAAATTATTGTGTTTGTAAAAATTTTTAATGTTTAAACAGTATGATGATTAATTTTAATTTTATTTTATTAAATAATAAATACTTGTTAATTTTTTTTATTCATTATTTAACTGAATACATTAAAATTTATATTAATTTATAAATTTTACTTGAATATTTTACCTCAAAAAATTTTTTTTATAAAAAAAATATTTTTAAATATATAATTGTAATTATTAATTATTTTAATATATAAAAATATATATTTTCTTATAAAATTATTTTTATAATTTTTATTTCATAAATTATAATTTTATCAAAAGTTCAAGTATTTTTTAAGAAATTTATATAAAAATATATATATTTAACAATATTTATTTTTTTTAATTTTTAAAATATTATAAAATAAAATATAGAATAACTATATTGAAAATAATTCATTTTTAATTAAAATTAATTAAAAAATATTAATAGTTCTTTATTTAATTTTTAAAATAAATAAAAAAATATTTTTATTTATTTTAAAATAAAGATTTATATATATTAATATAATTAAATATTAATATATAAAATTTAAATAATCTAATAATATTATATGATTATATAAATATTAAAAATAATATATAAATTTTAAAAATTAATTCTTATTAGGTAAATAAAATGTGTTTGGAAAGAGTGCAAAAAGTTTTATCTAGAAGAGGTTATGGTTCTCGTAGGATGATAGAACAATTAATTATTGCAAAAAAAATTATTTTAAATAAAAAAATTGTAGTATTAGGAGATAAAATAAATATATATAAAAAAAATCAATTCATTATTGATTCTATTAAAGTTACTATTCAAAATGAAAAAATACAAAAAAAAATGTTGCTTTATCATAAACCTATAGGGGAAATATCTACTCATTATGATCCATTTCATAAAAATACTGTGTTTAAAAATTTACCTGTAATTAAAAAGAATCGATGGTTATATATAGGAAGATTAGATATTAATACCAGTGGATTATTGTTATTTACAAATTGTGGCATAATTGCTAATTATGCTATGCATCCTAAAAATTTAATTAAAAGAGTATATTTAGTACGTTTTTTTGGAACTTTGAATAATAATAAAATTAGTTTATTAAAAAATGGTATACAATTAGAAAAAGATTTTATTGCATTTAAAGAAATAAAATTACATAATCATAACAAAACTAATAAATGGTTAAAAATTACTTTATATGAAGGTAAAAATAGAGAAATAAGAAAGTTATTAAATTATCTAAATATACAAGTATCACGAATAATTAGAATAAAATATGGAGATGTTAAACTACCATTTTTTTTGAAACCAAAAAAATGGGTATATTTAAATTATAAAAAAATTAATTTTTTAAAAAAAATAGTTAATTGATAATAAAAATTTATATATTACAACAATGTTTTTGATATTTAGTCATTTTAAATAATGATTAAAAATTTTTACTAGAAGGAATACTTATGCACTTAATTTATAATTATGTTTTTTTTTTAATTAAAATATTAACAGTTTTTTTTATTTTAATATGTTTATTTAAATGTCAAAAAAAAGAAAAAATCAATTCTGGTAAAATGATTATTACTTCATTAAGTGATGATTTTAATAATATTAAAAAAGAAATAAAAAGTTTACAAAAAAAGAACAAAAAAAAAATGTTTTTAACTTCAGAAAATTTTATTGCTTTTGTTAAAAGAAAAATAAAACAAATAATACATTATTTTTATAATTCCAAATTACATATAGAATTTCAAAAACCAGTATTATATGTATTAGATTTTAAAGGCGGTATTCATGCAGAAGAAGTGACATCTTTAAGAAACGAAATTTCTGCAATTATATCTGTAGCACAACATCATGATGAAGTTTTACTAAGATTAGAAAGTCCAGGTGGAACAGTAAATGGTTATGGTTTAGCAGCAGCTCAATTACAAAGGTTACGAAACGCTCATATAAAACTTATTATTTCTGTAGATAAAATTGCTACTAGTGGTGGTTATATGATGGCTTGTGTTGCAAATCATATAACAGCTTCTTCTTTTTCTATAATTGGTTCTATTGGTGTATGTGCTCAACTTCCAAATTTTTATAAATTTTTAAAGAAGAATAATATTGATGTAGAATCTCATTTTTCAGGAGAATACAAACGTACTTTAACTATGTTTGGTGAAAATACACCTAAAGGAAGAGAAAAATTTTGTCAAATATTACAAGACACTCATGACTTATTTAAACAATTTATATTAAATATGAGACCTCAATTAAAAATTGAAGATATATCTAGTGGAGAACATTGGTTTGGTACTCAAGCATTGAAAAAAAAATTTATAGATAGTATTAATACAAGTGACGATATTATTCAAATAAAAATGAAAAATTTTCATGTATTACAAATACAATACGTAATTCAAAAAAAAATGTTTTTTGAACGTATTAGTAATATTATATTATGTATATTTCATGACTTCTATCAATTTTTTTTAAAATTTTTTTTAAAAGTATAAATTTGATGTGATATATATCAAAATATTTTTTAAAAATTTTTTTAAAATTTATTTAATTGTTATAAAATATATACAAAATATAAAACAATTATTATTAAAAATTTAAATTAATAAAAATAAAAATATTTGTATTTTTTTATATATTAACAATTGTCAAAGATATATTTTTGTTATGTAATTTTATTACATAAAATTTTTTTAATAATTTATTAAAAATATTTGAAAAATTTTTTGAAAATTTTTTTCAAATATTTTTTTTCATTTCATATTGTTTTTATTTTTTTTAAAAGATCTTGCATAAGTTTGGAACTTCCTATAAAAATATGTAAATTATTATTTAAGTTAATATTTTCATTTTTATTATGAGAAATATGATTAAGTAATCCCCCTGATTCTATAATATTTAGTTTTCCTGTCATTAATTTAAAAAAAGGAATATGACAATAAATTAACCCATCAATTCTTCCAACAGAAATATAAGCTAAATTTAATGTTAATGATCCTGTACATCTGAAAGTAATACCATCTATATATAATAAATTTATTAATTTATGATATAATTTATTTTTATTAAGATTAAAAATATCATGATTATTAATTGTAAAAATTGTATTATTGATAGATTTAGGTTGTATACATCTTGTTCTAAAACCATTTAATTTAGATCCCTGTCCTCTTACTGCAGTAAATAATTCATTGTGTAGAGGATCATATATCACTGATATTTCTATTTTTTTATTAACTAAAATATTAATAGAAGTACAAAAAAGTGGTATTTTTTTAACAAAATTTTTTTGACCACTTATTGGATTAATAATCCAATAAACTTTATTATTTTCAATTTTTTTTTTTTTATCAAGTACTAATATTGTTTTATGATTGGGGTAAAACTTTTTAATCATTTTAATCATAATTTTTTCTGATTGAATTACAATATGAGTAACAGAATCACTGTTGTTATTTTGATAATTTTGTGTAAAAGATTGAGAATCATATGCTTGAAGAATAGATACACCTACTGTTCGTACTATACGAATTGCTATATTTAACATAGGATGCATAATGTCTTTCCTCATGACTATTTAATTAATTCAATAAAAAATATTATTCTTTAGAACTATAATTAGTGTTTAATATTTAAAAAAATATTTCAACATATAATGGAAATAAAAGTCATGGATATTATACAAAATAAAATTAATTTATTTGAATATGATATACATCATATGAGACAATTTTTTCTTTCTATTCAAGAAAAAAAATTTCGTGCAGATCAAATTATGAAATGGATTTATCATCAAAATTGTACTAGTTTTGAAAAAATGCATAATTTACCAATCGAATTAAGATTGAAGCTTGTTAAGCTTGCGTGTATTATACCACTGAAATTTATAAAAGAACAGCATTCTTTAGATGGATCTATAAAATGGGGTGTATTAGTAGGTAAACAATTAGTAGAAGCAGTTTATATGCCTGAAAAAAATAGAAATACTCTATGTATTTCTACACAAGTAGGATGTGTTTTAAAATGCACATTTTGTTTAACTGGAAAACAAGGTTTTAAAAGAAATTTAACAGTATCTGAGATTATTGGACAAATATGGTTAGCAAAATATATTATTAATAAAACAAAAAAAAAAAAAAAAAATATGTTGATTACAAATATTGTATTAATGGGAATGGGGGAACCATTATTAAATTTTAATAATGTTGTTACAGCTATAAAAATTATGCAACATCCATTATGTTTAGGTTTTTCAAAAAGAAAAATTACATTATCTACTGTAGGTATTGTTCCTGCAATAAAAAAATTGATGAATACAGTTGATGTAAATCTTGCAATTTCTTTACATGCACCGAATGATGATTTAAGAAGTAAAATTATGCCTATAAATAATATATATAATATTAAAGATATATTATCTGCTGCAAAAAAATATATTCAAAAATCTAAAGCAAATCGAAGTGGCATTACAATTGAATATATAATGTTAAATAATATTAATGATTCATTAATACATGCATATCAATTAGTAAAAATTTTATCTAATATAAAAAGTAAAATTAATTTAATTCCTTATAATTATATAACTGGATCTTCTTTGAATTGTAGTTCTCAATCTCAAATTAATCTTTTTTATAACTTTTTATTAAAAAAAAAGTGTTTGGTTACTATAAGAAAAAATAGAGGAATAGATATTCAGGCTGCATGTGGACAATTAAAAGGAAATATTCAAACAAAATAAAAAAAGATTTTTTTAATCTATTTTTATAGATATATTTATTTTTAATGATAAACAATAATGGTGTTATTTGAATTTAATCATTTTAAGTATATTTAAACTTTTTATTAATATTATTAATTGTAATTAAGATAAGGAATGATAATGAATATAAATATTCAATCTATTCGAGGTATACACGATTATCTTCCTAAAGATGCGGAAAAATTTCGAAATATTGAAAATATTTTACTTTCAATTCTCAAAAGTTATTGTTTTCAAGAAATTAAATTACCGTTATTAGAAAAAACTGATTTATTTTATCGAACAATAGGTCCAAGTACAGATGTTTTAGAAAAAGAAATGTATAATTTTGAAAGTAAAAGTAATGAAAAAATTTCTTTAAGACCAGAAGGAACTATAAGTTGTGTGAGAGCTGTGATACAACATAATTTATTAAAACAAAATTTAGAACAAAGGTTATGGTACTCTGGTCCTATGTTTCGTTATGAGCGACCTCAAAAAGGAAGATATCGTCAATTTTATCAGTTAGGAACAGAAATATTTGGAATATCAGGGGAAGAAATAGAATTAGAATTGTTGACAATAAATTATACATGGTGGAAAAAACTTGGAATACATAAATTATTAAGTTTAGAAATTAATTCTATAGGATCTTATGAAGAAAGAAAAGAATTCGAAAAAAAAATATTATTATTTTTTAGAAAATATGAATCTATTTTTGATCATGAATTGAAAACGACTTTACTTAAAAATCCTTTAAGATTATTAGATAGCAAAAATCCTATAATAAAAAACATACTTTTTAAAGCTCCAAAACTATTTGATTCTTTACATCAAGATACTCATTTGAAATTTAAAAAAATTTGTATTTTACTTAAATTAATGAAAATACCTTTTATTGTAAACAAAAATTTAATTAGAGGATTAGATTATTATAATGATTTAGTATTTGAATGGACAATCAATGATGCCAATACACAAAATACTATTTGTGCCGGTGGTCGTTATAATCTTTTAATGAGTAAATTAGGAGGAACAAATACTCCTTCATTAGGTTGTGCCGTTGGTTTAGATAGATTATTATTATTATTAAATAAACACAAAATTTTTGATAAAAAAAATAATACCGTTGATATTTATATCATTTGTTTGGAAAATTCTATTCAATTGTCAGTATTAAAAATTTCTGCAATGATTAGAAAAAAATTTTCAAAAATTAGAATAAAAATAGATTTTAGTTCAAGAAAATTGTCAAAAAAAATAAAACATGCAGTTAATTCTTTTTCAAAATTAATGTTTATTTTTGGAAAAAAAGAAATAATGAATAATTGTATATTAGTTAAAAATTTAATCAAACATACTCAAAAAAATATTCCAATAGATCAAGTTATTAATTATTTATCATTTTTTTTTAAATATTAATTGATTGTATTAAATATATAATATCATTTATATTATACTTAATATTTTTAATAAAAATAATTATACAATAATTTCAAAGAAAATTTTAAATATTTAGGAGAATATATTGTTAAAATCAAATATATTATTAAAAAATTATGACAAAACTATATGGGATATATTACAACTAGAAAAAAAAAGACAAGAAGAACATATTGAATTAATTGCCTCAGAAAATTATGCTAGTCGACTTATATTAGAATTACAAGGATCAGAATTTACTAACAAATATGCAGAAGGATATCCTGAAAAAAGATATTATGGAGGATGTCAAAATGTTGATTTAATAGAAAATATTGCGATTCAACGAGCAAAAAAATTATTTCAAGCAGATTATGTTAATGTTCAACCTCATTCTGGTTCTCAAGCTAATTTTGCAGTATATAATGCTTTATTAAAACCAGGTGACTTAATTTTAGGAATGAATTTATCACATGGAGGACATTTAACACATGGATCTAAAGTAAATTTTTCTGGTAAAATATATAATTCCATATTTTATGGGGTAGATAAAAAAGGAGATATTGATTATCAACAAATAGAATATTTAGCTTATAAAAATAAACCGAAGATGATCATTGGAGGATTTTCTTCTTATTCTGGTCTTGCAAATTGGAAATTAATGCGTGAAATTGCAGATAGTGTTAATGCTTATCTACTTGTAGATATGTCCCATATTGCTGGTTTAATCGTGGCTCATTTGTATCCTAATCCTCTTTCACATGCACATATAGTTACTAGTACTACTCATAAAACATTGTCTGGACCAAGAGGCGGTATTATTTTATCTAATGAAAAAGATGAAAGTTTATATAAAAAAATTAATTCCTCTGTTTTTCCGGGTACACAAGGTGGTCCATTAGTTCATGTTATTGCCGCAAAGGCTGTTGCTTTTAAAGAAGCTATGGAAATAGATTTTCATAAATATCAAAAAAAAATATTATTAAATGCAAAAATTATGTCCAAAAATTTTATAGAGAACAATTTTGATTTAGTTTCAAATGGAACTAATAATCATTTATTTGTAATAAATTTAACAAATTTAAAAATTACTGGAAAACAAGCAGAACATGTATTACAAAAAGCAAATATTACTGTTAATAAAAACAGTATTCCATATGACGTATTAAGTCCATTTGTTACTTCAGGAATCCGTATTGGTACACCAGCTATTACAAGAAGAGGATTTACAGAATTAGACGCTTATCAAGTATCAGAATGGATAATAAAAATATTAAAAAACATAGATAATGAAACAGTAGTTAACATGATCAAAAAAGAAGTAATAAAATTGTGTCAACAATATCCTGTATATATTAAATAAAATATGGATAAATAATGTATTAGCTATGTTATAATATATATAACATAGCATCATTTTTTTTAAAAAATATTAATGATAATTTTCAAAATTTTTTATAGATTTATCAAAAATTTGTAATATTTTGTTTGTATAAAAATGTTTTTTAGAGGACACATATGGAATATTTCCTAAAAAGGGAGCAGCAATATGTTTTTTTAAACAAGATAAATATTCTTTTTTATAATTTTGTGTCGATAAAATATCATTACAAACCCAACCAAAAAAAGGTACATTATTATCAATAATAGTATTACTAGTTAATATTGCATGATTAATACAACCTATTTTTAATCCTACAACCAAAATTACTGGTATTTTTTCTTTAATTACCCAATCTGAATATAAATAATCATTAGATATAGGAGTATGCCATCCTCCAGCTCCTTCAATAACTATCCAATTACAATATTTTCTTAAAATATTTAAATTTTTTGACAAAATTACAGGATTAATTTTTTTGTTTTGTTTTTGTACAATAAAATGAGGTGGAAAAGGTTCATAAAAATTAAAAGGGTTAAGAATTTTATTTGGAAAATAAACGGAACTATTTTTTTTCATTAATTCTATGTCTGTTTTTTTTATATTATTTTCTTCTATAATATTAGAAGAAATTGGTTTATATCCTACTGTTCGATATCCATTTTTTGTCCCAATTTTTAGCAAAATACTAGAAAAAATTGTTTTTCCTACTTCTGTATCTGTTCCTGTAATAAACCAATTATTTTTCATATCATTTTTTTTTCGTCTTGTATTAAAGATAATTTTAAAAAAAAATTTTTGTAAAAAATTTAATATATTTTTATATGTTAATATGTATTGTATCTTTTTTACAACGATACAATACATACTTAATATTTAATGAAAATCAATTGTATATATAACAACTATTTTTTACTATATATTATAGTATTGTTTATAAATATTTTGTTGTAATACATATTTAATGTCATTTTCTTTTTTTTCATTAATATTTAAATTATCAGTAATAATACCAATTTTTTTAAAAAATTTAATATCTTGACTAGCTTCTACATTTTGTGTTGTAAGTAACTTACATCCATAAAAAATTGAATTAACACCAGCCATAAAACACATTGTTTGCATTTCTTCACTCATTTGATGCCTACCTGCTGATAAACGGACATAGGATTTAGGCATCATAATCCTTGCTGCAGCAATAGTTTTAATAAAATCAAAATTATTTATTTCTTCAACATGTTCTAGAGGTAATCCTGGTGTTTTAACTAACATGTTAATAGGAACGCTTTCTGGTTGTTGTTCAAGATTAGCAAGTTGCATAAGTAATTGTTGACGATCGTTTGATGTTTCTCCCATTCCTAAAATTCCTCCAGAACATACTTTCATACCAGATTGACGTACAATTGATAAGGTATCTAATCTTTCTTGATATGTTCTTGTAGTGATAATTTTGTTATAAAATTCAGGAGAAGTATCTAGATTATGATTATAAAAATCCAATCCAGCTTCTGATAACTGTTGTGCTTGATTTATATTTAAACTTCCTAAAGTCATACATGTTTCTAAACCCATTTTTTTTATTTTTGTAATAATTTCTACTAAATAAGGAATATCTTGATCTTTTGGGTTTTTCCATGCTGCTCCCATACAAAATCGATCTGCTCCTGATTGTTTAGCTTTTTTTGCAGATAAAATTACTTCTTGTATGCCAAGTTTAGCAGTTTTTTCTGTATTTTTTAAATTAGTTTTATATCTAGCACTTTGAGGGCAATATTTACAATCTTCTGGACAACCACCTGTTTTTAAAGATAATAATGTACTTATTTGTAATTTTAATGGATGAAAATTTTTTCTATGTATTGTTTGAGCTTCAAATAATAAATCTAAAAAAGGTTTTTTAAATAGTTGATTAGTTTCTTTCAAAGACCAGTATTTTTTCATTTTTTTATTTCTCTTTTTTTAGTATAATAATTGTATTTTACAATATGTTCTTTCATAAATAATATTAAAAATATATGAAAAAAATAGATCTACATTTTGATAAAAAACATATTTGGCATCCTTATTCTTCCATGTTATACCCAACAAAATGTTATCCTGTTATTTCTGCAAAAGGTATGTATCTAACTTTAGAATACAATAAAAAAATTCTTGATGGAATGTCTTCTTGGTGGGCAGCTATACATGGATATAATAATAAACGTTTAAATGATGCATTAAAGAACCAAATTGATCAAATGTCACATGTAATGTTTGGAGGTATTACACATATTCCAGCAATAAAATTATGTAAAAAATTATTAAATATTACAAATTTTAACTTTGAATGTGTTTTTCTTGCAGATTCAGGTTCTATAGCTATTGAAGTATCTATGAAAATGGCAATACAGTATTGGAAAGCTTTAGGAATAAAAAAAAAATATTTTTTGACAATAAAAAAAGGGTATCATGGAGATACATTTTTTGCTATGTCTATTTCTGATCCTAACAATTCTTTTCATAATTTATATAATCATAATATTATACATAATAATTTATTTGCAGAATCTCCTAAAATTAATTTTTTTGAAAAATGGAATAAAAAAGATGTATATTCATTTTTTACATTAATACAAAAATATCATACTGAAATCATTGCAATAATATTAGAACCTATTGTACAAGGTGTAGGAGGGATGCATTTTTATCATCCACAATACTTAAAAGAAGTAAAAGAATTATCTCAAGTATATGATATTCCTTTAATTATTGATGAAATTGCTACTGGTTTTGGAAGAACTGGAAAATTATTTGCTTATGAACATGCTAATATTATTCCAGATATTTTATGTATTGGGAAAGCTTTAACAGGAGGAATGATGACCTTATCTGCTACTCTTACGACAAAAAAAATTGCTGAAGTAATTAGCAATGGAAAAGAAAAATGTTTAATGCATGGACCAACTTTTATGGGAAATCCATTAGCTTGTGCGGTAGCAATAGAAAGTATTAGTATACTACAAGAACATCATTGGAAAAAACAAGTTTCTTTTATAGAAAAGAAATTAACATATTATTTTTCTTGTTTAAAAGAACATAAAAGAGTATTAGATGTTCGAGTATTAGGTGCAATTTGTGTAATTGAATGTAAGAAAAAAATCAATATTGAAAAAATACAAAAATTTTTTGTACATCATGGTGTTTGGATTCGTCCATTTAAAAATTTAATTTATGTTGTCCCAGCATATATTATTAAAGATTTAGAAATAAAAAAATTAGCTGACGCTATTACAATAGCATTAGATTATAAAAAATTTTTTCAATAAATAATAAATTGTTTTATATTTTTAATATGTTGTTACCCATAACGGATTATTGTTAATTGAAAAATTATTTAAAAAATGTAATAATCCTGTTTTATCATTCATATGATAAACAGTTAAAGAATTAGATTGTTGTCCCACAATAAATAGATATTGATCATTATGATCAATATGAAATGATCTAGGTTGTTTTTCAGTAATATAATGATTAATAATTTTTAATGTTCCAAATACTTCGTGAACAGAAAACACAGTAAGAATATTTGCACTACGATCTGTAGCATATAAAAATTTACCACATTGAGTAATATGAATATCTGCACCCCAAAATTTTCCTGTATATTCTATTGGTAACATATTAATATTTTGTATGATGTTTATATTTTCCATATTATGAATATTTATAACATCTACTGTACCGTTAAATTCGTTAATACTATATAAGTATTTTTTTGTAGGATGAAATGATAAATGACGGGGACCTGAATTTTTTCCCATAATTAAATGTTTTTTAAAATTTATTGTATTATTTTCAATCATTTCAGATATTTTATGCATATAAATTTTATTTTCTTTTAAAGCTGTTGAAAAAAGTATTTTATTTTCTATATCAACTTGAGAAAAATGACATCCATATATATTTTTTATTGTAAATAATATATGTTCAGGATATCCAAAATGATTTAATGAAATTAAATATATTAAATTTCCATGATATGAACTACAAAATAAAAAATTTTTGGTTTGATCTGTAGAAATATGATTAATTGGATATTCTAATTGAATAGAATGTACTTTATATATTTTTTTTTCGTTATCGATATAATAAGTATCTATTCGATTTTTCGGTCTGATTCCAACATATAGTAAGTTTTTTTCAGGTAATAATAAGATAGGTTGAGGTTCTCCTTCTGTGTTTATTTGTTGTATTTTAGTTAAATATTTTTTTTGTGATAATTTTAATATGTAAATGCTTTCAGTACCTGGTGCTGCAATATAAATAAATATTGACATAATTATTTCCAAATTTTAAATAATAAATTATATATAATGTATAAAAGTTTTATTATTTTTTTAATAAAGTATTTAAAAAAATTTCTTTCATCAAATTTAATAACCATTTGATGCGTTCAATATTATCATTTATTTTATGATCAAATAATAAAAGATTTTTATTATTATTATGATCAATTTTCCATTTAGTAATATTTTTATTCATTATATTAAAAAATTTATTTAATTGAATATTATGTTGATCTTGAAGTATAAAAATACCTCCTTTTTCATATGATTGTATTTCTTTAAAACCTGTAATTTCTGCAATAATTCTAATTTTGTTAATTTTTATTAAATTTTTTATAGTTTTAGGAATTTTTCCGAAATCAGTTAATAATTTTTTTTGAATGAGATCTATTTGTGATAATTCATGAGAATAACATAATTTTTTGTAAAAAGAGATTCTTATATATGGATCGTGAATATAACTATTTGGAATAATGGATGGAACATTTAATTCAATTTTCGGAGGAGATTGAAATACACAACTACTGTTGACATTTTTATTTTTTTTTATTTCTGATATTGTTTTATTTAACAATTGTGTATATAAAGAAACACCTATAGTTTTTATATGCCCACTTTGATCTTCCCCTAATAATTCTCCTATTCCTCGTATTTCTAAATCACGATTAGATAATGATAAACCTGATCCTAAACTGTTACAACTTGAAATAGCTGATATTCTTTGATATGCTTTTATGTTTATTTTTTTTAAATCATGTATTAACAACCATGCGTAAGCTTGAAAATTAGATCTTCCTACTCTTCCTCTTAATTGATGTAATTGAGATAAACCAAATTGATCAGCTCCTTCAATAATAATTGAATTAACATTAGGAATATCAATTCCAGTTTCAATAATTGTTGTACTAACTAATACATCAAATTTTTTTTCATAAAAATTAGTCATAATATTTTTTAATTCTTTTGGATGCATTTGACCATGTCCCATATGAATTTTTATTTGAGGTAATAAATTAGATAGTTTCAAAACTTTATTTTCAATGCTATTTACTTTATTAAAAATATAATATACTTGTCCTCCTCTATCTATTTCTTTTAATATAATTTCTTTTATTAAATTTATGTCGTATTGTTTTACAAATGTTTTAATAGGTAATCGATTTTTTGGTGGAGTATTTATAATTGATAAATCACGTACACCTGAAAAAGCCATGTTTAATGTTCTAGGTATAGGAGTTGCTGTTAATGTTAATACGTCAATATTCTGGTTATTTTTTTTTAAATATTCTTTATGCATAACTCCAAATCGATGTTCTTCATCAATAATTAATAAACCTAAATTATTCCATTGAACTTTATTAAATAACAGTTTATGTGTACCTATTAATATATTAATTTTTCCTGTTTGTGTTTGTAACAAAATTTGCTTTTCTTTTTTTTTTGTATTTAAACGAGATAAATGTTCAATTTTACATTTAAATGAAGAAAAACGTTCTTTAAAAATATACAGATGTTGTTGTGTTAATAACGTAGTTGGTACCAAAATTGCAACTTGTTTATTATTTATGAAAGATAAAAATGCAGCTCGAATAGCTATTTCTGTTTTTCCTAATCCTACATCTCCACATATAATTCTATCCATGGGTATATTTTTTGACATATCTTCAAATACAGATTTAATTACATTATTTTGGTCCGTAGTAATTTTAAAAGGACATTTTTTTATAAATTTTTTGTATTTTAATACATCATTTTTAAATGAATATCCGCTTATAGAAGCTCTTTTTGCTTGATTATCTAAGAGTATAAGCGCAGTATCATAAATTTTATCTGCAATTTTTTGTTTTTCTTTTTTCCAATTATTATTAAATAATTTAATTAATATTGGATTGATAGCATTATCAAACGAATATTTTTGTAATAAATGAATGGAATAAACTGGAATAAATAATTCTATGTTATTAAAACATGACAAAATTAAATATTCATTTTCGATATTTTTAACATTAATTTTTTTTAATCCTTTATATTGACCAATTCCATATTCTAAATGTATTAAAAAATCATTTTTTTGTATTTTATCTAATGTTTCAATATAAAAGCAATTTTTTGTATTATTCATTCTAATTATGGTATTGTTAAAATATATTTAAATTTTTTAAAAATTATTTTTAATACAATAATTATAATAATTTTTTTTTCAATTATAATGTGTTAATATCTTGTAAAAAAAATTATTTTATAAAGTATAAAATTTATTATTTTGTATGATTATAATATTACTTAATAATATATTATAACTTATTCAGATAATATTATAAATATTAAATTTTGATAAAAAAATTTATATATTTTGATATAATATATTAAAAATATTTTTATAAAATGTCATATTTCATTAAGATTGTTTTTTTATAAAATATTAATAATGACAACTATATAAGTTGTTATATAAAAATATAAAATTTTTTCACTTGATCATATTAAATTTAGAAAAACATTTAATTGAAGATATAATATATAATTAAAAAGAGGTAAATTATGATAATTAAAGTAGGAATTAATGGTTTTGGTAGAATCGGAAGAATGGTATTTCGATTGGCTCAATCTCATAAAAATATAAAGATAGTAGCTATTAATGATTTATTAAGTATTGATTATATAGCTTATTTATTGAAATATGATTCTACTCATGGAATTTTTAATAAAAAAATTAAATTTCATAATAATATTTTAACAATTGGTGAAAATAATATCAGAATTTCTTCAGAATCTGATATAAAAAAAATTAATTGGAAAGAAGTAGATGTTGATGTGGTAGTGGAAGCAACAGGGTTTTTTTTAACAAAAAATACTGCACAGGATCATTTGTTAGCAGGGGCTAAAAAAGTAGTTTTAACTGGTCCCTCTAAAGATGATACACCGATGTATGTTAATGGAGTAAATTTTCATCAGTATCGAGGAGAAAAAATAGTTTCTAATGCTTCATGTACAACTAATTGTTTAGCTCCATTAGCCAAAATTATTCATGACAATTTTAATATAATTGAAGGATTAATGACTACAGTACATGCAGCTACTGCTACACAAAAAGTAGTAGATGGGCCTTCTTATAAAGATTGGAGAGGAGGAAGAGGTGTTTTACAAAATATTATTCCTTCTTCAACTGGTGCTGCTAAAGCAGTTGGTGTAGTTATTCCTGAATTACAAGGTAAATTAACTGGAATAGCATTTAGAGTACCAACTGCTAATGTATCTGTTGTAGATTTAACAGTAAAATATAAAAAATCTACTACATATTTAGAAATTTGTAATATTATAAAACAATACTCACAAAATACAATGAAAGGTATTATTGGTTATATTGATGAAGAAGTTGTTTCTAGTGATTTTAATGGTAATTATCTAACTTCTATTTTTGATGCAAAAGCAGGTTTATCACTAAATAAAAATTTTACTAAATTGATTGCATGGTATGATAATGAAACAGGATATTCTAGTAAAGTATTAGATTTAGTATGTTTAGTATATAAAGAACAATAATTTTTTAGTTTATTTATCTATTAATACAATTTAATAATTATTAAAACAGTAAAAATTTTATTATAATACTGTTTTAATAATTTAATTATTTATTTAGATAAGAAATTAAATAATGATTAATACATTATTTAATTTCTTATCTAAATTCTACAATAATTTGTTCAACCCATTTATTAACGCGTTTTAATGTTTGCTCTGGTTGTCTATCTTCATCTATAATTAGTCCTAAAAAATATTTTTCATTTAATAATGATTTAGAAGCAGTAAAATTATATCCAGAAGTAGACCATTTTCCAACACATTCTCCTTTTCTTTTTTTGATTATTTTATAAATATAATATAAAGCATCACAAAAATATTCAGAATAATCTTCTTGATCACCACATCCAAAAAGAGCAATTTTTTTTCCTTTAAAATTTATTTTTTTTAAATTAGGTATAAAATCATTCCAATCACACTGTATTTCTCCATAATACCAAGTCGGAATACCAAAAATAATATTTTGATATTGCTCTATATCTTTAATTGTAGCATTTGAAATATCAAAAATTTTTATGTCATAATTACTTAATTTTTTTTTAATTATATTTGCAATATTTTCTGTATTTCCGGTATCAGTACCAAAAAAAATTCCTATTTTTTTCATATTTATTCCTTAATACTTTATTTATTAAAAATAAATATTTTTAATATATACAACACCATAAATATATTAATTTCATTACAACACTGAATTTAAAAAAAGTGATATATATTTTAATTCATATAATATGTTGAAGAATTTTTTGATAAAAATTCATATTATGAATTTTTATCAAAATATGTATAAAATTGATTTTATATATTTTGATTACATATTGTTAAAAAATATTTATATTGAATTATTTATTTAATCAAAAAAATAAATTTTATTATTTATATTATAACTAAAGGTTGAAAAATATTGTATAGATCAATTTTTTATTATTTTTCATTTGTTAATAAATTTATTAAAACATTATTATTTAATCATATTTAATAAACAAAAAAAAATAAATTATGTATATTATAATATTAAATATTAATTACATAAATATAAAACAATATAATATTAAAATTTATAAAAAAAATTTTTAATAAAAAAGTTAAACAAATTTTATAGATAAATTGTATAAGATATTAAGTAAAATATAAAATTGTTTATAAAAAAAATTTTTTTGGAATAAAAAATTTTTTTTATAAATATTATTTACAATAATAATTATTTTATAAAACTCAGTTTAAAAGTGTAAAAAAAATATTTGTGTTAAAAAATATATATTTAAACAATAAACACTTTAAAAAAGAAAAGACATTTTTATTAAAATTAGAAGTGGATACTTATTGATCTCTTATTAAAATATTAGTAACAATTTTTACATATATCATATTTATTTATTTTAAAAGAAATATTTATTAGATTTTGGAATATATAAAAAATAATTTATTTTACCCAGTTAATTAAAAACAAAAATGTTATGACAATTTAATGATAGTGAATATATTTTTAAGTACAAAAAAATTTTTTTACAAAATAGTTCTATTAAAATAGAATGATAACCATTATTGAAACGTTGGTAAAAATAACTTTACTAGTATTCTTATAATTATAAGAGAAATAATTTAATGAAAAAAATAAATATTATTGTTTATTAATTTAAAATTTTTTATTTATTAATTTTTTAATAACAAATTTATTAGTTATTGAAACAAAAACAAAGATATTATATTGTCTAAATATAAAGAAATATTATTTTTTTTAAATGAAGATAATAAAAAATGAAATAAATATTACATTATTAATATATTAATAATGTAATATTTTTAATAACAGATAAAATTATTCATGAATAAAATTATGTAATTCTTATAGATTTTTTATTTTATAATATTTAAATAAAATGCAAATTATTTTAAAAAAAAATGTTATATGAATCCATATTTATAGAATGATGATATTTTGACAGAAATAAGTTATTCTAACTGTAGTATAGATATAGTTATTTTTTATTTATCGCACAACTATTTTATATAATCAAACATATATAAAAATTTTAAAAAAAAAGGAATGTCAATAATACTGTATGAATAATTTTTTATTAGAATCATTAATTAATGAAAAGTTGAATAGTAATATTTTTCAAGATGTAGTTCCTAATGGACTACAAATAGAAGGAAAAAGTGAAATACAAAAAATATTGTGTGCAGTCACAGCTTGTCAAGCAGTTTTAGATATAGCTGTATTAGAAAAATATGATGCAATAATAGTACATCATGGATATTTTTGGAAAAATGAAGACAATATTATTAAAGGTATTAAACGTAATCGTTTAAAAACTATTTTATCTAACGATATTAATTTATATTGTTGGCATCTTCCCCTAGATGATCATAAAACATTAGGTAATAATGTTCAAATCGCTAAACAATTACAAATAAAAATTTTTGGTAAAATTGCTCCATATGTATTATGGGGAAAATTTGATATACCAATTTTAGCTTGTGATCTAAAACAAAAAATAACAAAAGTATTTGGTAGAATACCTTTTCATTGTGGTGGACAATATAATAAAAAAATTAAAACAATTGCTTGGTGTTCAGGTAAAGGTCAAAATTTTATTAATATAGCAGCTAACTCTAAAATGGATGCTTTTTTAACAGGAGAAGTATCAGAAGAAACTGTACATATTGCAAAAGAAAATAACATGCACTTTTTTTCTGCAGGACATCATGCTACAGAATGTGCAGGAATTCAATATTTAGGATCATGGATTAAAAAAAAATATAATCTTAATGTAAATTTTATAAATATTTTTAATCCAATTTAGTTGATAATATATTTCACAATTTTATTTAAAAAATATATATGTATTTCTAAAAAATCAACTTGAATTATAAAACTTTCAAAAATATGCAATATATATATATTAAATAAAGAGATAAGCATGACTACTCAAAATATTACTTTTTGGAAAAATTCTTCTTGTTTATGTCATCATAATTTAAAATATTTAGAAGAATATTATTCTAAATATATTATAGATGTTAATAAAAAAAAAATAAATGATTGTGATCATATTAAAAATACAAAACATATTTTTATGAAAGAAAAAAAAATTTTTTTGGAACAAGATTGGTTAAATATAATTAATTTTTTTCGTTTTTATGGTCATAATTATTCCAATATAAACCCTTTACATAATAGTGTAAAACAAAAAGATATTGATCTTAAATATTGTGATAATAATATTCCATTAAATTTTAACGAAAAGATATTAAAAAATTTTTTTTTAAATTTTCGTTCTGCTTATCCTATATTAAAAAAACCATTAGATATTTTAAAAAAAATTTACTGTTCTAATATAGGAGTAGAATTTTTACATATTAATAATGAACAAGAAATTCAATGGATTTGTGAACGTTTTGAAAAAAATCCTTTAAAAAATTTTTTTAGTTTGTCAGAAAAAAAAAGATTTTTACAACAAATAATTAAAGCAGAAAGTTTCGAAAAATATTTAAATTCTCAATTTCCTGGTGCTAAACGTTTTTCTTTAGAGGGGTGTGATGTTTTAATTCCTTTATTACAATATGTTATTACATTTTCTAAAAAAAATAATATAAAAGAAATTGCAATAGGAATGTCTCATAGAGGTCGTTTAAATGTTTTGTCAAATGTGTTTAAAAAAAATATATTAAATATTATTGCAGAATTTTCTGGAAAAAATTGTAATAGCACTTTTAGTGGAGATGTGAAATATCATTTAGGTTATATAAGAAAAATTTTTTTAAATTATAAAAATAGCATTTCTATTATATTAAAACATAATCCTTCTCATTTAGAATTAATTTATCCAGTTCTACTAGGTACAGTCAAATCACATCTTGAAAAAAAAAATTATCATGATACGAATAATATTTTACCTATTATTATTCATGGAGATGCAGCAATTACTGGTCAAGGTGTAGTTCAAGAATCTTTAAATATGTCACAAACTAAATCTTTTGGAGTAGGTGGTATTATACACATTATCTTAAATAATCAAATTGGGTTTACAACATCCAAATGTAATGAATTAAGATCTACAAAATATTGTACCGATATTGCAAAAATGATTTACGCACCAATATTTCATGTAAATGCTGATGATGTAGAATCTGTTATATTTATTATACAAACTGCTTTAATGTTTCGTCTCAAATTTAAAAAAGATGTATTTATAGATTTAATTTCTTATCGTAGAAATGGACATAATGAAACAGATGAACCTACAGTTACTCAACCTATGATGTATAAAAAAATTAAAGCACATCCTTCTGTAAGTATAATTTATAGCAATAAATTAATGTGTGATAATATTATTACAACAAATTTTTTAGAACAAGAACAAAAAAAATATTTTGATAATATACAAAAAAAAATTCAAAATAATAATATAAATAATTTTTCGAAAAATTTATTAGAAAAATATAAATTAAATCAAAAATTCCAAAAAAAAATTAATATACAGATTTTAAAAAATTTATTAATTTCAGCAAATACTATACCTTCCAATATTCATATTCACCCTTTAGTCAAAAAAATAATTCAACATAGATATTCTTTAATTAAAAAAAATTATATAGATTGGGCTTTAGCAGAAATTTTAGCATATGCAACATTATTATATTCAGGTATATCATGTCGATTATCTGGTCAAGATATTAATCGCGGGACATTTTTTCATCGTCATATTGATATTCATGATCAATTAAATGGTTCTATTTATACTCCTTTAAACAATATTAAAAATGTTTCAGGGAAATTTTATTCTAATAATTCTGTTTTATCAGAAGAATCCGTTTTAGGTTTTGAATATGGTTATAGCTCTAATCAAAATCATACTTTAACTATTTGGGAAGCTCAATTTGGAGATTTTGTTAATGGTGCTCAGAATATTATTGATCAATTTATTGTAAGTGGGGTTGATAAATGGGGGGAAGTAAGTAATTTAATTATGCTTTTACCACATGGTTATGAAGGACAAGGTCCTGAGCATTCTTCTGCAAGAGTTGAAAGATTTTTACAATTATGTGCTAATTCTAATATAGAATTATGTATTCCAACTACTGCTTCACAAATTTTTCATATAATTTATAAACAAATATTTAAAAAAAATATGAATCCTGTGATAGTAATGACTCCTAAATCTATGTTAAGAAACATCTCAACATATTCAAAAATAGATGATTTATTAAAAAATACTTTTTTAAATATTATCCCTGAAATGCAAGATAATAACATTAAAAATGTTATAAGATTAATTTTTTGTTGTGGAAAAATTTATTACGAATTAATGAATGCTAACAAAGAAAATAAATATATATCTATAATTAGAATTGAACGATTATATCCTTTTCCTGAAAAGGAAATTGAAATATGTATAAAAAAATATCATATTAATTGTGAAATAATATGGTGCCAAGAAGAACCTAAAAACCAAGGAGCGTGGTCATATATTTCAATACATTTTAATAATATATTAAATCGTTTATGTGTTTCAAAAACAATTCAATATATTGGAAGAATTGAATCAGCTTCTACTGCAACAGGATATTTCAACATTCATGAAAAAGAACAATTATCTATTATTAATGAAGCAATTCATATAATTAAGAAAAAGGATTGATAATGAGTAAAAAAATAGAAATTTACTCTCCTGTTTTACCTGAATCTGTTATTAATGCAACTGTTTCAACATGGTATAAAAAAGTTGGAGATAAAATAAAATATAATGATATTCTATTAGATTTAGAAACAGATAAAGTTATTTTAGAAATTCCAGCTCCTCAAGATGGAATTTTATATAAAATTATAAAACCTGCAGGAGCAACAGTAGTATCAAAAGATATATTAGGATTATTAAATGTTGAAACAAATACTATACACGATGTAGCTCTTATAAGACATCAAAAACACAAAAAAATAGAAAATAATCAAGTCTTAACATTAAGTATTACTCCGAGCGCAAGACGTTTAATTAATACATATGATATTTCTATAAAAAATTTACGAAAAATATGTAAAGATAAAAAAATCACAAGTGCAATTGTAGAAAAATATATTAGAAATCAATTAAATTCTAAACAAAACATATCGTTTAAAAATTGTAATCAAATAAATATACCTCAACAAAATTTGAAAAATGATAAAAAAACTCAGCGTATACCTATGTCTCCTATGCGTCAAAGTATCTGTGAAAGATTGTTACAAAGTAAAAATTCCACAGTAATGTTAACTACTTTTCAAGAAATCAATATGCAGCATATAATACAATTAAGAGAAAAATATCAAAATGATTTTCAAGAAAAAAATTTAGTAAAATTAGGATTTATGTCATTTTATGTTAAAGCAATAACAGAATGTTTAAAGCAATTTCCAGAAATTAATGCTTCCATTGAAGGAAAAGATATAATTTATTATAAATATTTTGACATTAGTATAGCAGTTTCTACTAAAAAAGGATTAATTACTCCGATTTTAAAAAATACTGATAATTTAAGTATGAGCGAAATTGAAAAAAAAATAAAAAGTTTTGTTATTAAAGCAAATGAAGGAAAATTAAAAATTGAAGAATTAATCGGAGGAAATTTTACTATCAGTAATGGAGGGGTTTTTGGTTCTTTATTTTCCACTCCTATTATTAACCCCCCTCAATCTGCAATTTTGGGAATTCATACTATTAAGAAACGTCCTGTAGTAATAAATAACATGATAAAAATTATGCCTATGATGTATGCTGCTTTAACTTATGATCATAGAATAGTAGATGGAAAAGAAGCGATTAGCTTTTTAAAAATGTTTAAAAATATATTAGAAGATTATTCACGAATAAGTTTAAATATTTAGTTACTTTTTCATAATTTTAGTTTTTAAAAAAAATTATTGTTTAATACATTAATATGTTGGTATATAAATGTTTATTTATATACCAACATATTAATCTATATATAAAAAGTTATTAAAGTGTTTAATAAAATAAAAAAATTTAATATATTTATATCAATTTATTAAATGCATAAAAATATGAATGATATTTAGTATTATTAATATTTATTGTTTTTCTACGATATTTAAATTTTATTTTTTATTCATGAAACATTATTAAAATAAAATTATTATTTTCTTATTTTTTGTATAAAAATATACATATATTGATTATTTTTATTGTTTTTAAAAATTAATTTTATCAAATATTTATAATTTGCAATGTATATGTAAAAATTTTGTTATATGTTTTTATAGTGTAATTATTAATTAATATAATATTTTTGTAATGATAAAAATTATTAACATAAAAAATATTTCTTGTTGTATATATAAAATATATTATAATTAAAATTATAAGAATATTATAAAGAGTGCATTCTTAAAAAGAATGATATAATAAATATAAGTTATTTAAGATAGATAATATCATCATTCTTCCTATTCATTTTTATAAAAAATATTTTTTTAAGGAAAAATATATGTCCCATCAAAATTTAATATTAATTCGACATGGAGAAAGTTTATGGAATCAAAAAAATCAGTTTACTGGTTGGAGAGACATTGATCTATCTCAAAAAGGGGAACAAGAAGCATTACAAGCTGCTATGTTATTAAAAAAACATAATTTTAAATTTGATTGTAGTTATACTTCTGTATTAAAAAGAGCTATTCATAGTTTGTGGATTATATTAAAAAATATACAACATTCTTGGATTCCAGTAAAAAAAGATTGGAAATTAAATGAAAGACATTACGGTATATTAGAAGGTTTAAATAAAAAAGCAGTAGAATTAAAATATGGAACAGAGCAAATGCATCAATGGCGTCGTAGTTTTACCATATGTCCTCCTAAAATATCAGAAACAAATGTTTTTTTTCCAGGTAATGATTGTCGATACAATAATATTCCAAAAAGTTTAATACCAACATCAGAAAGCTTAAAGGACACAATGAAAAGAGTAGTTACGTATTGGAATACAACAATTTTACCTGAAATTAAAAAAGATAAAAAAATATTAATTGTTGCACATGGAAATTCTTTAAGATCTTTAATTAAATATTTAGCAAATATTAATGATAATGAAATTGAAAAAATAGAATTAAATACTGGAGTTCCTATTGTTTATGAATTTGATTCTACTTATCAACCAAAAAAATATTATACTTTATAAAAAGTAATATAATAACTTTACATTTTTTATTAAAATAATTTACATAACTAAAAGGAATTAATATGATTAAAACAATAGGAGTATTAACAAGTGGAGGAGATGCTCCTGGAATGAATGCAGCTATAAGAGGTGTAGTGCGATCTGGAATTAGTGAAAGTTTAGTTATGTATGGAATTTATGATGGATACTTAGGATTATATAATGATAAAATGGTGATTTTAGATAGATATAGTGTATCTGATATAATTAATAAAGGTGGAACTTTTTTAGGTTCTGCAAGATTTTCAGGTTTTTTAGATGAAAAAAAAAGATTAATAGCAATTAATAATATGAAAAAAAAAAATATTGATGCCCTTATTATTATAGGAGGTGATGGTTCTTATTCTGGAGCTCTTTGTTTAACAAAGATGAATTTTCCGTGTATTTGTATACCAAGTACAATTGATAACGATATTTCAGGAACAGACTATACTATCGGTTATAGTACAGCATTAGAAACCATTGTACAGGCAATTGATCGATTAAGAGATACATCTTCTTCTCACCAAAGAATTACAATTATTGAAGTAATGGGGAGAAATTGTGGTGATTTAACTATTTCTGCCGCTATTGCAGGAGGATGTGAATTTGTAATTTTACCAGAATTACCATATAACAAACAAGAATTATTAGATACAATACAATGCGGCATAAAAAATGGTAAAAAACATGCAATTATAGTTGTTACAGAGTATATGTGTAATACTTTTCAATTAGCAAAATATATTGAAAATAAAACTGGTCGTGAAACTAGAGCAACAATTTTAGGACATTTACAAAGAGGAGGTAGTCCTGTAGCTTATGATCGTATTTTAGCATCCAGAATGGGAGCTTATTCTATTGAATTACTATTATCAGGATATAAACAACATTGTATTGGAATTAAAAACGAAAAATTAATTCATTACAAAATTCAAGATGCTTTAACAAATATAGAAAAATCTTCTAAATATCAGTTATTAAAAGTTGCACAAAAATTGTATTAAATATAAAAAATATATTTTAAATGATCAAGTTTTTTTTATAAAAAATTTTAAACAATTTTAAGTAAAATTTGATGTTCTATTTTTTTGATATAAAAACAATATAATTATTTTTATATTATTGATGATTAAAATTGTTTTTTATTTTTTTAATAGATCATGTTTTTGATCATTTTAATAAATATTTCACTATTTAAAGAAGAGTTACCTACTAATAATCCATCAACATCTTTTTGTTGTGATAACATTTTAATATTTTTTTCATTTACTGATCCACCATAATAAATAGATAAAGATTGTATGGAATTATTTGTATAATATTGAATATATTTTTTAATAAATTTATGAATATTAATAACTTCTTCTATAGATGCAGACTTTCCTGTTCCAATAGCCCAAACAGGTTCATATGCAATAATTGTATTGTCAAATGCTGTATTACCTAATTCATCTAAAATTTTAGTTATTTGTTGTTTTAAAACTAATTCTGTTTGTTTCATTTCTTTTTCTTTTAAATTTTCTCCAACACATAAAATTGGAATTAATTCCGATTCTTTAACTTTAATAAATTTTTTTAAAATAATATTATTATTTTCATTATGAAAATTTCTACGTTCAGAATGACCCACAATAACATATTTTACAAAATTTTCTTTTAGCATATGTATTGAAACTTCTCCAGTAAAAGCTCCAATAGAATTGTAACTAACATCTTGTGAACATAAATGAATATTTAAATCTAAATCATTTATTATATGTTTAACTAAACATAAATAAATTTGTGGAAAAGCAATAACAATATTTACAGAATTTAACTCTGTTTTAGTTAAATGTCTGTGTACATTTAACAAAAAATCAGTAATTATTTTTTTATTTCCGTTTAATTTCCAATTTGCAATTATTGTTTTTTTCATGATTTTAATATTCCTTTTTTTTCTTAAAAAAATTTTTACTAAGTTACTATAAAAAAATTATTAGTAACTTAGTTCGAAAATGCTGAACATAAAAATTATAAGTATTTTTGGATTGTTTTAGATACTGAAAAAATTAATACATTTTATATTTGATATACATGTATATTTTAATATTACATTAAAAGTCATATATATGATATTCATTAAAATTTTAATTGTATTTATATATTTCATAGAATTTAAAAATTAATATATTAAATAATAATAAAATAAATATTTATATATATATTGTACAAACTTTTTACCATATCTTGTTTATATAACGATGTTGCACAAAATATAATTAGTACATAAAACTATAATAGTTTTTTATGTATTTTTTAATATCAAAAAATAGTTTCAAAAATTTATTCTGTAACTTGAGCAGCTTTAAATGCTTCAGTCATAATATTATTACCATTTTTTTTCGATTCTGCAATATTTATTTCAGTTTTTAATTTTTTTGTTTGTATTTTTTTTTTATCATTGTTTTGAGGAACATAAATTACGTTAATGATTCTATTTTTTTTATCAATATTGTGGATCATTACTTCAATTTTTTGACCAATTTTAAAATCATTAATACTTAATTTTTTTTTATTTTCATAATGTTTTAATAAAATTTCAGTATTTAACGTTATTATTCCTCGAACACCATTTTCTAATGATAATATTATTTGATTATTTTTTTCTGAAATTAAAACAATTGTGCCTATAATTTTATTTTTTTTCTTATGTAAAATAAAAAATTTATTTAAAGGATCTTCTTTAAGATGTTTTAAACCTAAAGAAATTCTTTCTCTTTCTGCGTCAACTTGTAGAACTACAGCAGTAATATCTTCTCCTTTTTTATAATTGTCAATTAATTTTTCTCCTGTTTCTGTCCATGAAATATCAGATAAATGTATTAATCCATCAATTCCTTTAGGTAAACCAACAAAAATTCCGAAATCTGTAATAGATTTAATTTTTCCTTGAACATGACTTCCTTTTTTATTTTCTTCTAAAAACTCTTTCCAAGGATTATTTTTACATTGTTTTAAACCAAGAGAAATACGTCTTCTATCTTCATCAATATCTAATACCATTACTTTAACTGTTTCATTAATGTTAACTAACTTAGAAGGGTGAATATTTTTATTAGTCCAATCCATTTCAGAAACATGTACTAATCCTTCAACTCCTTCCTGAATTTCTACAAAACATCCATAATCTGTTAAATTTGTAACTCTTCCATCAATTTTAATTCCTTCTGGATATTTTGTCGAAATAGCAACCCAAGGATCTTCTCCAAGTTGTTTTAAACCTAAAGACACTCGCGTTCTTTCTTTATCAAATTTTAATATTTTAACTTGTATTTCATCTCCTATATTTACAATTTCACTTGGATGTTTTACTCTTTTCCAAGCCATATCTGTAATGTGTAATAATCCATCTACTCCACCTAAATCTACAAATGCCCCATAATCTGTTAAATTTTTAACTATCCCTGTTAAATTTATTCCTTCTTTTAAGTTCTGTAATAATTGATCACGTTCTGCACTATTTTCATATTCTATAACGGCTCTTCTAGAAACCACTACATTATTTCTTTTTTTATCTAATTTAATAACTTTAAATTCTAATTCTTGACCCTCTAAATTAACTGAGTCTCTGATAGGTCTTACATCTACTAGAGAACCAGGTAAAAAAGCACGTATATCATTTAATTCAACAGTAAAACCTCCTTTAACTTTTCCATTAATTAAACCTTTAATATTAATAGCATCTTTATAAGCTTTTTCTAAAATAATCCATGATTCATGTCTTTTAGCTTTTTCTCGTGATAATAAAGTGGAACCAAAACCATCTTCTACAGCATCCAATGCAACATCAACAATATCTCCTATTTGTATTTCCAATTTACCTTGTGCATCTTTAAATTGTTCAATAGGTATATTTGATTCTGATTTTAACCCTGCATCTACTAATACAGTATCTTTTTCAATAGAAATAATTGTTCCTTGAATAATTGATCCTGGTTTAGTATTAATCGTTTTTAATGATTCTTTAAATAAATTCGAAAAAGATTCTATCATATTAATAATCTTCAAAAATTTTTATAGTTTATATTTTTTTTGTTTAATTTTTCTTAAAACAAAAAAAAGAATGAATAATTTATAATTTTTCCATAAATTATAAGATTAATTTTATATATTTTTAATTAAAATACATTATTTTTAATATATTTTAAAGTTATTTTTAATACATTTTCAAAATTCATATTAGTAGAATCTATTATTATAGCATCTTTTGCTGGAATTAATGGAGAAATAGTTCTTTGAATGTCTCTAAGATCACGATTATACATATCTTTATGTAAATCATTAATGTCAACGTTTGTTCCTTTTTTGTGAAGATCATTAAAACGTCTTTGTACTCGTACTGATAAACTACCTTCTAAAAAAATTTTTAAATGTGCATCTGGAAATACAATTGTTCCCATATCTCTTCCATTTGCAATTAAACCTGGTTGTTTTTTAAAAGATCTTTGTTGTTGTAGTAATTTTTTTCTAATTTTTGGAAATACAGATATTTTTGAAGATATATTTGAAATAGTTTTTTCACATACTATTTTTGGAACATTTTGTTCATATAATTTTTGAAAATTATACGGATGTTGTGTACACCAAAGAAATAATTCATGTGAAAAAACTGATAAAATTTTTTCTTCTAATATAGGAATATTAAATTGAAAAGTAATCAATGCAATGATTCGATATAATATTCCCGAATCTAAACTATACCAATTAAATATTTTTGCTATTTCTTTTGATAAAACACTTTTTCCAACCCCACAAGGACCATCAATAGTTATTACTGGAATTAATGTTTTCATTATTATTACTTTATTTATATATTTGAAATTAAGTTGATAATTTATTGGTGATTTTAAATAAACATAATTTTTTTTATATAAAAATTATATTCTATTTCAATTAAAAAAAATATTTTTTGAAAAAAAAAATTTTATAATTAATATATATTAAAAAATATTTTTAAAAATAAATATAATTTTTTATAATGATTCAATTGGATATTGACTAATAGAATTTAATTCTCTAAAAAAATTTGGGAATGTTTTAGCCACACATTGTGGATTTAAAATTTCTACTGAAACTTCTGATAAACAAATTAAAGAAAAACACATAGCAATACGATGATCATTATAAGTTTCAATAATTGCAGAGTGAAACTTAATAGGTGGTTGTATACTAATAAAATCAATACCTTCTTGTACAATTGCCCCAACTTTTCGTAATTCTGTTGCCATAGCAGTAATTCTATCTGATTCTTTTAATCTCCAGTTATATATATTACGAATAGTAGTTATTCCTTTAGCAAATAAAGCAACTATTGCTATAGTCATAGCAGCATCGGGTATATGATTTAAATCTACATCAATTCCTGTGAGTTGATTTTTAGTACATTTAATATAATTATCCCCCCAAGAAATTTTTGCTCCCATTTTTTCTAATACATACGCAAATTCTATATCCCCTTGTGTGCTATTAGCATCAATACCTTTAATACATACCGTTCCTCCTTTAATTGCAGCAGCAGCTAAAAAATAAGAAGCAGAAGATGCATCACCTTCAATCTGAACGTTTTCTATACTTTTATATGTTTGATTTCCTGGAATATAGAAATCTTGATATTTTTTATGTGTAATTGTTACACCAAAATTATTTATTATATTCAACGTAATATCAATATAAGGTTGAGAAACTAATATACCTTCAACAGAAATGTATGTATCTTTTTTAGCTAAGGGAGCAGCAATCAATAAAGATGTTAAAAATTGACTAGAAATATTACCTTTTACTGTAATTTTTCCTCCAACATACCCTCCATGAATTAATATTGGGGGGTAATTGTTTTTGATTTTATACTCAATTATAGCTCCTCCTTGCCGTAAACTATTTACTAAATCCCCAATAGGTCTTTCATGCATTCTATTATCTCCAGTCAAAGTAATACGATGATTTGACAAGGATAAAATTGCTAATAATGGGCGTATTGCTGTTCCTGCATTTCCTAAAAATAAAGTTAATGCATGATTATTAATTTGAAATAACCCTCCAACCCCATGTATGACACAAACAGTATTGTTTTTATATAATTGATAATGAATACCTAACAATTTTAATGCTTGTAACATATGATGTATATCATCACTATCTAATACATTTGTAATAGTAGTTATTCCATTTGATAATGATGCGATTAGTAATACTCTATTAGATATGCTTTTAGATCCAGGTAACAAAATAGTTCCCTGAATATGTTGTACTGGTTTTAAAAGTAATGAAGTAGTCATTAATAAATACCTTTACTGTAATAAATTGAATATTTGATTCAATGGTATTTTTGTTCAAACAAACTCATAAATTTAACTAATTTTTTTACTCCTGAAAAAGGCATAGAATTATATAAAGATGCTCTAATTCCACCTCGAGCAACATGTCCTTTTAATGCTAATAATTTATATTCAATTGCTTCTTTTACAAAAACATTTGTTAATTCTTTATTTTTTAAATCAAATGTAACATTCATTTTAGAACGATATTTTTTTTCAATATTATTATGGTAAAATTTACTATGATCAATAAAATGATACAAATAAGATGATTTTTTGTTATTTTTTTTTTCTATGCTTTTAACCCCTCCTAAATTAATTAGCCATTTAAAAATTAACCCTGCAATATACCATGAAAAAGTTGCTGGAGTATTAAACATGGATTGACTATTATAAAGTGTAGAATAATTTAAAATCGAAGGAATAAATTTATTATTTAAACATAATAATTCTTTTTTTATAATTACTATTGTTAATCCAGAAACTCCAACATTTTTTTGTGCACTAGCATAAATCATTGCATATTTTTTGATATTAATTTCTTTAGATAATAAAGTAGAAGAAAAATCTCCAATAATTTTTCTATTTTGAAACCAAATAGGTTCTTCTTCAATAGCAATACCTTCTATTGTTTCATTAGGGCAATAATGGATATATTTTGAATTATTTTGAATAGGCCATTCTTTCATTGGAATTAAACTTATATTACCACATGTTTTTTTTTGTATTATATTAATAACATTTACATAACAATATTTTTTTGCTTCTTTTGCTGCTGCTTGTGACCAAAATCCACTACAAATATAGTCAGTTGTATCTTGTTGATTTAATAAATTCATAGGTATTGCTGAAAATTGTCCTCTTGCTCCACCATGACAAAAAAGTATGGTATATTCTTTAGGAATATTTAATAAATATCTTAAATTTTCAATACATTTTTTAAAAAAATATATAAATTCGGTGCTGCGATGACTTAATTCTAATATAGATACTCCTAAATTATTCCAGTTTAAAAGCTGATTTTGTGCTTTAAGCATTATTTCTTTTGGAAGCATTGCAGGCCCTGCACTAAAATTATATATATTATTCATGTTATTTATACCCAGTAAAATAATTTACAAACAATATTGATATCTATTCAATATATTTAATTTTTAAAACAATATTTTATTTAAAATAAATATTTTAAATTGTGCATATATTTTTTTCTTAAGATTTTAGGAATTAAAATTTTTCCATCAGAAGTTTGATTATTTTCTAAAATTGCAGCTAAAATCCTTCCAATTGCTAAACCAGATCCATTTAAAGTATGTAAAAATGTTCTGTATTTTTTATTTTTAATAAATGAATATTTTTTTAAAGAAATACGTCGAGATTGAAATTCTTTCATATTAGAACACGAAGAAACTTCAAGATAGCGATTTTGAGATGGAAACCATACTTCTAAGTCATATGTTTTTGAAGATGCAAAACTTAAATCTCCAGCACATAACAGTATTTTTCTGTAAGGTAAATGTAACAATTGTAGTATTTTTTCTGCTTCTTTTGTTAAGATTTCTAATGATTGATGTGAATTTTCAGGTTCTACTATTTGTATTAATTCTACTTTATCAAATTGATGCATGCGAATTAATCCTTTTGTATCTAATCCATAAGAATTACTTTCAGAACGAAAGCAAGCAGATAAAGCTGTCAATTTTATTGGTAATTGCTCATGAATAATATTTTTTTTTCTAAATATATTAATTAAAGGAACTTCTGCTGTAGGTATTAAAAAATATTTATTTACATGAATATTATGAGTATCAGATAAACAAAATAATTCATTTTCAAATTTTGGCAATTGACCAGTACCATATAAAGATTCAGCATTCACTATATAAGGAACATTCATTTCTATGTAATTATGTTGATTAATATGAGTATCTAACATAAATTGACCTAAAGCACGATGTAATAAAGCAATTTTATTTGACATTACTACAAATCTAGAACCAGCAATTTTTGATCCAGTATTCCAATGTAGTCCTTTTATTTTTTTTCCTAATGTAATATGATCTTTTATTGGAAAATTAAATTGTTTAATTTTACCCCATTTCAATATTTCTACATTATAAGATTCATTATTTCCATAAGGAACAGTAAAATCTGGTATGTTTGGAATGTGCATATAAAATTCTAATAAGTTATTTTGAATTTTATTTAATTCATTTTTAAAAAATATTAATTTTTTATTAATAATAATTACTTTTTGTTTTAATGATTGTATACTTTTTTTTTTTTTTAAATAAATAGATATTTTTTGTGTTGATTGATTTCTAATATATTGTAACAATTCAGTTTTATTTTTTAAGTTTTTACGTTTTTTTTCTATTTTTTTTATAAAGTTAATATCTAAATTAAAACCTCTTATTTTTAATTGATTTTGAGTATATTTTAATTGTTTTCGTATTAATTTTATATTTAACATGAAATTCCATATTGTTAATTTAATTATTTTTTTATGTTATCAAAATATTAAGTAGAAAAAAATACTTAAATTACAGAATCTAATCTTGAATTTTTATTTCAATATTCAATAAATTAACTTTTTTATTATGTGTTAATAAATTGTATTTTTAATTCATTAAAATAAAAATGTTTAGTGATTCTATTAATAATATTATATAATAATAATTAAAGAAATAAAAAATATTATTAATGAAATTATTTTGGTAAATATTAAATATTTATATTGAATAAAATAATAATTAAAAATTTTTGTATATTAATGAAATTTAATGATGTATATTTTTTTGAGAAAAATAATGCAAAAAAAAAATAATATTCACTCAGTAATCATTATTGGTTCAGGACCTGCTGGGTATACAGCATATATATACGCTGCAAGAGCAAATTTATTTCCTGTTTTAATTACAGGAAACAATATAGGAGGACAATTAACGACTACTCAAGATATTGAAAATTGGCCAGGAGAAATAAAAAAAATTAGCGGATCTGATTTAATGAATAGAATGCGACAACATGCTGAAAAATTTTCTAAAAACATTATTGAAGATCATATACAAAATGTAAATTTTAAAACTTTTCCTTTTGTTTTAAATGGGGAAAAAAAAAAATATTTTAGTAAAACTGTTATTATTGCTACTGGAGCTATTCCTAGACATTTAGGATTATCCTCTGAAGTTGATTTTCAGGGAAAGGGTGTATCTTATTGTGCTACATGTGATGGATTTTTTTTTAAAAATCAAATTGTAGCAGTGATAGGAGGAGGTAATACTGCTATTGAAGAAGTTTTATATTTAACAAAAATTGTAAAAAAAATTTATTTAATTCATAGAAATTCAACATTTAAAGCAGAAAAAATATTAATTCAACGTATGCGTCCATATATACATACAAAAAAAATTATTATATATAAAAACTATGTAGTAAAAGAAATTTTAGGAAATGAATTAGGAGTAAATACAATATATATACAATCTAATCTTAATAAAAA
This sequence comes from Buchnera aphidicola (Thelaxes californica), assembly GCF_005080825.1. NCBI lineage: Bacteria > Pseudomonadati > Pseudomonadota > Gammaproteobacteria > Enterobacterales > Erwiniaceae > Buchnera > Buchnera aphidicola. Next base: position 281,141 of record NZ_CP034852.1, read on the forward strand.
TATCACCAAAAAAATACAAGTATCAGGAATATTTATAGCAATAGGACATATACCTAACACTAATTTATTTCATCAACAATTAAAAACAGAAAATGGTTATATATTAGTAAAATATGGAAATCATGGTTTTTTTACACAAACTAGTATTCCAGGTATTTTTGCTGCTGGAGATGTTATTGATCATGTATATAAACAAGCAATCACATCTGCAGCAAGTGGTTGTATGGCTGCATTGGATGTCGATCGTTATTTAGATCAAAATTCCCAATAAAAATTATTTATTTTGAAAAAAATTAATTATTTAAATAATTTATTATCATGATATATTCAAAAATTATACTTATAAGGAACAATTTCGATGGCTAAAGAAGAAAATATTGAAATGCAAGGAACAGTAATAGATACATTACCAAATACTATGTTTCGTGTAGAACTAGAAAATGGTCATAAAATAACAGCTCATATTTCAGGAAAAATGAGAAAAAACTATATTCGTATTTTAACAGGAGATAAAGTAACTATTGAATTAACTCCTTATGATTTAAATAAAGGTAGAATTATTTTTAGAAGTAGATAATCAAACAATTGTTTTAAAAAAAATAAATTTTTAATAAAAAATATAAAATATATTAATAGAATAATTTTAATTTAATTAAATATTTTTTATATTAAAATAATGATACAGGTTTAAATAAAAATGCGTACAAAATATTGTGGAAATCTTAGATTATGTGATGTAAATACAATAGTATCTCTATGTGGATGGGTTGAACAATATAGACAATTTAAACAATGTATTTTTATAGATTTACGTGATAGAGAAGGCTTAGTACAAATTTTTATTAAAAATACGAATTATAAGAATTTTATTTTAGCAAAAAAATTACGTCAAAATTTTTGTATTAAAATTTCTGGTATAGTTAAGGAAAGAAAGAGTAATGTTAATAAAAACATACTTAGTGGAGAAATAGAAGTTTATGTACAAGATATTGTTATTTTAAGTAGTTCTAAATCTCTTCCTAAAAATTTTTTATTAAAAAATAATATAGAAAAATACAGTTTAAAATATAGATATTTAGATTTAAAAAACTACAATTTAATGAATAATTTTAAAGTACGTAGCAAAGTAATTTTTTTGTTAAATAAGTTTATGCACAAAAATAATATTTTGAATGTTGAAACTCCTATATTAACTAAATCAACACCTGAAGGAGCTCGTGATTATATTGTTCCTAGTCGATTGCATCAAGGAAAATTTTATGCTTTACCTCAATCACCTCAATTATTTAAACAATTATTAATGATTGCTGGTTTTGATCGATATTATCAAATAGCAAAATGTTTTCGAGATGAAGATTTACGTTCCGATAGACAACCAGAATTCACTCAAATTGATATGGAATTTTCTTTTATGAATTCCTATAAAATTCGATTATTATCAGAAAAAATGATATGTCAATTATGGAAAAATATAAAAAAAATTGATTTGGGTATATTTCCTATTATTTCTTTTGCAACTGCTATGTCTTTATATGGAACAGATAAACCTGATTTGAGAAATCCTTTACAAATAACAGATATTAGTAATATTTTATTATCTAAAAAAATTAATACATTTAATTCTCTAAAAATAGAGAATATAAATTTTTGTGCAATTCACATTAAAAATAATTTTATTAAAAATAAATTAGATCTTAATTCATATCAAAAATATTTTAAAGAACAAAATATTTCTGATTTATTTTTTATTAATTTTGATAAAATTACTGATAATGATATAAAAATATCAACTAATTATGTTATAAATTTTTCCAATCAAGAAATAAAACAAATTGTTCAATTAACTCAATCCAAAGAAGGTGATTGTATTGTTTTTTCATATGGTTTAAAAAACATTGTCATTAATATTATGGGTAAATTAAGAACAAAAATTGGAAAAGATTTAAACCTTATTAATCCATTATTATGGAAACCTGTATGGATTATTGATTTTCCATTATTTGAAAAAAAAAATGACTTAAATTTTTTTTCTAGTGTACATCATCCTTTTACTGCACCAAAAAAATATACTGCAGAAATATTACAGAAACAACCACTTACAATACTTAGCGATTCTTATGATTTAGTTATCAATGGTTATGAAATTGGAGGTGGATCTATAAGAATTAATGATATAAAATTACAAAAAATAATTTTAAAAATGCTTGGAATAAATGAAATTCAACAAAAAGAAAAATTTGGTTTTTTTTTAGAAGCATTAGAATATGGACCTCCTCCTCATGGGGGTATTGCATTTGGTTTAGATAGAATTATAATGTTATTAACTGCAAGTAATAGTATAAAAGATGTAATTGCATTTCCAAAAACTACTTCTGCTATATGTCAAACTACAAATGCACCAAATATACTCGATGCATCTATATTAAATAGTTTGTCAATCAGTTTATTAAAAAATATTTAAAAAATGTGGTATTTTTTACAAATTATGAAATATTTTTTATAAAGGATAAGAATAATGGCTGGACATAGTAAATGGTCAAACACTAAACATAGAAAACATGCTCAAGATGTTAAAAAAAGCAAAGTCTTTATGAAATTAACTAGAGAATTAACTACTTCAGTTAAATTAGGAGGAAAAAATCCGACATATAATGCTCATTTGAGAACAACAATAAATAAAGCGTTAAATTATAATATGCCTAAAATTACTATTCAAAAAATTATTGATCGTTGTATTGAGTGAATAAAAAAAAATAATTTTTTAAAAATGTTTTATTATGAAATATTTTATATATATAATCTGTAAAATATCTCAACAAAAAATAAATTAATTATAGTTTTAATTAAATTATTTAACTCATCACATCGAATAATTTTATAAATTATTAACAATATACCTATTATTCTAGGTATAAATTAATTTCATAAAATAAAAAATATTTATAGAAATCAAATTTATTTAAAATAATTAATATATTATTAAATTCTCGAATTTTAATAAATTTAATAAATATCCTAATAATAAATTAATTTATTTTTATTCATTAATTAATGTTGTGTGTTACATTTTGTATTCTAAATTTTTGAAATATATAAGAATTAATAGATATCAAAATTATTTTATTTTTAAATAAATTTAATTGAAAAAATAACAGAAAATACACAATATATACAATTTTTTAATATTATTCAATAATTTATCTTGTAAACTTTAAGAAAATAATTCTATATATTTTTGTTAATATTTATGTAAATATGAAATTATTTCTTTAAAATATTATTTATAATTATTTTAAATACCATTTACAAAATCAATTCACATATGATATTAAAGACATTTTTTAATGTATTTTAATACACAACACTATCCATTTTTCTTTTAATACAATAAATTAATAACTAGAATTAAAAATGTATTAATTTTGAATAAAGAATTACATAATATAATCAATTATAAAAATTCAACATTTTTTCTAAAAAACACAAAAAAAACATTATTTTATTATGATAAATACTAATAAAATTTCACCCTAAAAAAAAGATACATCAACATTTAAACATTATATTTTGATATTTAAAAATAATTATAAATTTAAAACATAATGATCATCATTATAATTATATGATAACAATCTAATTCTATATTTTTGTAAAAAACTAAATATCTAAAAAAAAAGTCTTAGATTAATATGAACAGATGAAAGAATGTCAAAAATATTATTTATTGAAAATAATTAATTTATTTTGTTATAAAATAAAAAAATCACATGGTAAAGATTAATGAATTATGAACAATTATGATTTCTTATTTTTTAATGAAATTATTTTATGTTTTGTTCATTAAAAATATTTATTACTTCAGATAATTTATCGAAAAATAATAAATTAAGAAACAAATACTATTGTTATTACAATATTTTTCAAATTTTTATTTCAAATATACTATTTTTTTTATATTTTATGTACATAACATATTATGTTATTTTTTAACATCTATTTTAATAATATATTGAAATATATTATTAAACACTGTCATAAAATGGTAAAAAAAAATTTTAAAATTTTGTTTATAAAAATAATTTTACATGAATTAACTTATTATCATCTTTTAAAATAAAATTTATGATTTTTTTTTATAAATATTTACCAATGTGAATTTTAATTTTCAATTAAACTCCGTAAAATAAAAATTTCATTTTAAAAAAAATAGACATGGATACATATAATACAATTTTTTTAAAAATATAATTTATAATTTAAATATTATATTAAAACAATAATATTGTATTTATAATTTTAATATATAAAACATCATCAATATGAAATTATAATATTTTTAATATACGACTAGAATTAGTTTTTCCTTGTTTTCCCATAATATCTCCTTGTGTGATAATAACCACATCTCCTATACATACACATTTTTTGCTTAACAATATTGTTATTGCTTCTTTTGCTGCGTTTAAACCCGAGGAAATTGTATTAAAATAAATTGGAGTCACACCTCGATATAATGCAGATAAATTTAATGTTTTATAATTTTTTGATAAAGCAAAAATTGGAAGTCCTGAAGTAATTCTAGAAGTTAATAGAGCTGTTCTACCTGATTCAGTCATAGTTATAATTGCTTTAACTCCTTTTAAATGATTTGCAGAATACATAGCAGACATTGCAACAGCTTCTTCTATACTATCAAATATTACATCTAATCGATGTCGAGACACATTAATACTAGGCATTTTTTCTGCACCTACACATACTTTGTGCATTGAAGATACTGTTTCTAAAGGAAAATTTCCAGTAGCAGTTTCAGAAGATAACATTACTGCATCACTTCCATCTAACACTGCATTAGCAACATCCATAACTTCTGCTCTTGTTGGAAAAGGATTCATATTCATTGATTCCATCATTTGAGTAGCAGTAATTACTAAACGATTTAATTGTCTGGCTTTTCTAATAAGTTTTTTTTGTATTCCAGCTAATTCAGGATCACCTATTTCAACACCTAAATCTCCTCTAGCAACCATAATACCATCAGAAGCTAAAATCATTGAAGAAATAATATTATCATTAGCAACAGCTTCAGCACGTTCGATTTTTGCAATAATTTTTACGTTTCCATTCGCTTTTTTAACTAAATTTTTTGCATAAATTAAATCTTCCGGAGAACGTGGAAATGATATGGCTAAATAATCTAAATCCATCTTTACTGCTGTAATAATATCTTTTTTATCTTTATTAGTAATGACTGTAGCAGATAAACCTCCACCTAACTTATTAATTCCTTTATTATTAGATAATATACCTCCAACTAAAACTTTGGTAATTACTTGAAATGAATTTACTTGTTTAATTTTTAACTGTATTCTTCCATCATCTAACAATAAAACATCATTTGGAAAAACATCATTAGGTAAATTTTTATAATCTATACCTACAGAAGTAACATCTCCGTGTTCCGGGTGACAATTTACGTCTAAAATAAACATATCATTTTTTTTTAAAAAAACTTGAGATTTAGTAAATTTAGTGATACGAATTTTAGGTCCTTGTAAATCTCCTAAAAGTGCTACATGAACACCTAACTTTTCGCGAATCATTTTTGCCATTTCAATTCTTTGAATATGTTCTGATAATGAACCATGAGAAAAATTTAAACGTAATACATTTACTCCTAATTTTATTATTTTTTCTAAATTTTGATCATAATCAGTAGATGGTCCTAAAGTGGCAACAATTTTAGTTCTGCGATAGCATTTTTTTATCATATTTCATCCTAAAAAAATATTATTAAATAGTTAAAGAAAAGTTAATAAATTTATTTCAAATTATTAAAATAAATTATATAGCAATTATGTTTTATATAAAATAAATTAATTATTTATAAAAAAAATTAATAAAAAACATTTACTTATTTTAAATGATATCATTGAATATATACAATAATAAAAATATTTTTTAAATTATAAAAAAAATTTTATTCATTTTTTTAAATAATATTTTTATATTAAATAAAATTTAAAAAAAACTATTATTTCTATCCATTTGAAATAATTTCTTTTAAAATAAATGAATATATCATTACATCTTCTATCTTTTTATTAAAAAATTACAAATATTTTTAACATTTTTATTTTTTTTAAAATATGTTTAAATATATTTAAAAAAAAGAGTAAATATACATGGAAAATCAAAATACACAAAATTATTGTCTCGTGATTTTTGGAGCTAAAGGAGATTTAGCTCGTAGAAAATTATTACCTGCATTATATCATTTAGAAAAATTAAAAAAGTTAAATAATCATTTTAGAATTATTGGTGTTGCACGAGCAACATGGAATAAGCATGATTATTTATTAATAGTAAAAAAATCTTTGCAACATTTTTTAAACGAAAAAATTAATGACCTAATATGGAAAAATTTAAGTGTTCGATTTGATTTTTGTAATTTAGATGTTACTGAATTACATCAATTTTCTCAATTAAAAAAAATCATTTGTAATACCAATTCTTTAATTATTAATTATTTTGCAACACCATCTAATTTATTTGAACCTATTTGTGCAGGTTTAACATCTATTCAATTGAATTCTATGAATTCAAGAATTATAATAGAAAAACCTATAGGAAATTCATTATACACTTCAAATTTAATTAATGAAAAAATAGGACAATATTTTCAAGAATCCCAAATTTTTAGAATTGATCATTATTTGGGAAAAGAAACATTATTGAATTTGCCATATTTACGATTTTCTAATAGTATATTATATAATATATGGAATAAAGAAAACATTGATCATATTCAAATTACTTTATCTGAAAAAGTAGGAATTGAAGGAAGATGGAATTATTTTAATCAAACTGGTCAAATTAGAGATATGGTTCAAAATCATTTGTTACAAATTTTAACTATAATTACTATGTCGCAACCAAATAATCTTACTGCAGATAATATAAGAAATGAAAAAGTAAAAATATTAAAATCATTAAGATATATGGAAAATCAAAATTTTAATAAAAACATAGTAATAGGACAATACAAACATGGATTATTTAATGGTAAGATCCTGCCAGGATATACTCAAGAAAACAAAATTACAGAGTGTAGTAATATAGAAACATTTGTAGCTATAAAAATGTTTATTGATAATATGCAATGGAAAAATGTTCCTTTTTATGTACGTACTGGAAAAAGATTAAGTAAAAAATCTTCAAAAATAGTTCTGGTTTTTAAAAAACCGATAAATAATTTGTTTAATCATGTTGCTCAATTAAGTAATAAGTTAATTATTCGAATTGAACCAAATGAAGGTTTTGAATTAGAAATTTTTAATAAAGTTCCACAAGTCACACATAAAAATATACTATTTAATACCAAATTTAATTTTTCTTATGATCAATCTTTTCCAAACTATAAATTAATTGGTGCTTATGAACGGCTATTATTAGAATGCATAAATGGAAATCAATCATTATTTGTTAGAAGAGATGAAATTGAAGAATCGTGGAAATGGATTGATTCAATCATTCTGTTATTAAAAAATAACAATATTATTTTGCATAAATATCAATCTGGTAGTAATGGTCCTTCTTCTGCAAAAGATTTAATTGAGGTAGATAATAGATTTTGGATTTAATATTGAAATTTGTTTTATTTAAATTAAAAAAAATATATACTACTATAGTATAGTAAAAAAATAAATTAATAAAAAAATATGCATCATTTTTAAGTTATCTCAGGTAAAATATTTTTTTTTAATGACATAGAAAATATAATTTTTATTATAACTTTTTTTCTAAAGGAATACTTTTATGTTTCGAGCTCTATTATTTGTTTTAACAAATTTATCAATTTTACTTATACTAAGTATAGTATGTTTTTTTACTGGTATACATAGTGGAAGTGTACAAAAACTTCTTCTTACATCACTTTTATTTGGTTTCACTGGATCATTTATTTCATTATTTTTTTCGAAATGGATTGCAATAAAATCTGTAAATGCTCATGTTATTAAAAAAGCGAATAATACTATAGAAAAATGGTTAATTAATGAAATTGTAAAGCAATCTGAATTTGTAGGTATTAAAACTCCTGAATTAGCAATATATGAATCTGTAGATATAAATGCTTTTGCTACTGGAGCGACTCAAAACTCAGCATTAATTGCTGTTTCTACAGGTTTATTAAAAAATATGAAAAAAAACGAAATTCAAGCAGTATTAGCTCATGAAATGAGTCATATTAAAAGTGGAGATATGGTTACTATGACTTTGTTACAAGGAATTGTAAATACTTTTGTAATATTTTTTTCAAGATGTGCCGCACAATTCATAAGTCAATTGTTTACTAAAAATACAGAACAAAATGAGAATTTAACAACAAATTTTTTAGGGTTGTCTTATAATACTATTTATCATACAGTATCTATAATATTAGAATTAACTTTAGGGATATTAGCAAGTATAATCACTTTATGGTATTCTAGAAGAAGAGAATTTTTTGCCGATTCAGGGGCAGCACAAATAGTAGGAAAAGAAAAAATGATTGATGCTTTACTAAGATTACAAAATAATTATGAATCTACAGTAAATAATTCAATTATTGCATTTTGCATTAATGGAAAAAAAAAGAAAAACAATTTTACAAAATGGTTTGCAACTCACCCGTCCTTATCCCAAAGAATTCGAGAATTAAAAAAAATATAAACATTTCTAAAATTTGTTAATATAAATTATTGTTATATTTTACTTTTTAAAAGTAATATAACAATATTAAACATATAAAAATATTATTTTGTATATACAAATATTAATATTTTTATATTACATATATACTTTGACACATAAAACATACATCATTTAAGCCCATTTTAATGGAATTTCTAATGACTTCTCTTTTAGACCCATCGGTATGGGCTGGGCTGTTAACATTAATTACATTAGAAATTGTCTTAGGATTAGACAATTTACTATTTATAGCAATTCTAGTATCAAAACTACCCCCAGAAACAAGAGATAAAGCTCGAAAAATAGGGCTTTTTTTAGCTCTTATAATGCGTTTAGGATTATTGTCAGCATTTTCTTGGTTAATAAATATGCAAACAATAGTCGTAAATAATCGCTTTTTCTCTTTATCAGGGAGAAATTTAATTTTGTTATCAGGAGGTATTTTTTTATTATTTAAAGCAACAATGGAATTACATGAAAGAATTGACATAAAAGAAAAAAATCTTTCAGCCAACAAAAATTACGCAAGTTTTTGGCCTGTTGTTATCCAAATAGTAATACTTGATGCGATATTTTCTTTTGATTCGATTGTTACCGCAGTTGGGATGGTTGATAAATTAGTGTTAATGATGTTAGCAATAGTAATTGCAAGTATGATAATGTTATTAACATCAAAAATATTAATTAACTTTATTAATTTACATCAAACAGTGGTTGTATTATGTTTAAGTTTTTTGTTAATTATTGGTTTAAGTTTAGTTTCAGAATCTTTAGGGTTTTATATTCCAAAAGAATATTTATATGCAGCAGTAACTTTTTCTATTTTTATTGAATTTATTAATCAGTTGTCAAAAAAAAATTTTGTAAAATATCAAGCTCGTATTCCATTAAGACAGCGAGCTGCAGGAATTATTTTAAGATTTATGATGCGTAATACTAAAGAAGAAAATAATGGAAAAAATAATCAAAACGAAAATTTATTTTTATCAGAAAAAAATGATGATGAATTAGATTCTTTTAAAGATGAAGAAAGATATATGATAAATGCAGTATTAACTCTAGCTAATAGATCCATTAGAAGTATGATGACTCCTAGAGGCGATATATCTTGGGTAAATATATTACATTCAAAAGAAGAAATTAGGTATCATTTATTAAAAAGCCCTCATAGCTTATTCCCTGTATGTAAAGGAGAATTAGATGAAATAATTGGAGTGGTGAGAGCAAAAGAATTATTAGTAAATTTAGATAAAAGTAGAGTAAATATTTTAAAATTTGTGACAAAAATTACTCCAATAATAGTCCCAGATACTTTAGATCCAATTAATTTATTAGGTGTATTAAGAAAAGCTCAAGGTAATTTTGTAGTTGTAACTAATGAGTTTGGTGTCATTCAAGGATTAATTACACCTTTAGATGTATTAGAAGCAATAGCTGGAGAATTTCCAGATGCAGATGAAACTCCAGATGTTATTTTTGAAGAAAATACGAATAGTTGGTTAGTAAAGGGAGTTACAGATTTGCATTCATTAGCACAATTATTAGATACTAATTTATTTATTAAAAAAAGTAAAACATATACATCCTTAGCAGGATTATTAATTGCACAAAAAGGGCAATTACCTGTATCCGGAGATATTATTAATATTGCTCCTTTATCGTTTAAAATTGTCACTGCAACAGAATATCGTATTGATTTAGTACGTATCACAAAAATTAAAACAAATATTACAATGTAAAAAAATACAACCAATTGTTTTTTATAAAAAATGGAAATCTTGTTATACATGAAAATTTTATCTATAGATGGGGCATTTAATGTATGTTCTATTGCATTATTGAATAATGGAATTCAAAATCAAATTAGTCAAATATGTAACAAAAATCATTTACATATTTTATTACCATTAATTCATCAATTATTAAATAAAAATAATATTAAAATACAAGAGTTAAATTTAATTGCTTTTTCAAGGGGTCCAGGTAATTTTACTAGTATTCGTATTGTTACTAATATTATTCAAGGATTATCTTTAGCTTACAATATTCCAATCATTGGAATTTCTACTCTTAAAGTTATAGCTGAACATTATTGGAAAATAAAAAAAAATAAAAAAATCATTGTATGTATAAATGCAAATTCTAGTTCAGTATATTTAGGAAAATATATACGATCAGAACAAAATGTTTGGAAAAAATGTTTTTCAGATCGTTTAATGAATAAAAAAGATATTCAAACATTTATAGAATTACATTTACATAATTATTTATACATTGGAAATAATTATGATCTCAAAAATAATAAAAAAAATTTATTAATTTCTCAAGATAATATTTATGATCAATCTTATGCTATAGATATGCTTTCTATTGCATCTTACTATTTTTCAAAAAAAAAATTTTTTACTTCAGAAGAAATATTTCCAAATTATATAATAAATTTATTTTAAAAAAAATTGTATATTGATGTTCATATTATTCTGGTAAAATTATATTTAATTCTAAGATACATATATCTTTGTCTTTTTTATCTAATTGTACAGTAATCATATTAGAATTAATTTTTACATATTTTTGAATCACTTGTATAATTTCATGTTTTAATTGAGGTAAATAACCTGGTTCAATATTATTTTTTCTACTTTCTGCTACAATAATTTGTAATCTTTTTCTTGCTATATTTGCAGTATTTTTTTTTTTTTTTGATATAAAAAAATTTAATAACGACATCGATTTTATCCTCCAAATAATCGACTAAAAAAACTTTTTTCTTGTTTTTTAATAAATCTTAAAGGACAAGTATTACCTAATATTCTATTTACAGTATCAGAATATGCTTGTCCTGATTGAGAATTGTTATTTAAAATAATAGGATTTCCAGTATTTGAAGCTTTTAATATTTCTATGTCTTCTGGTATAACTCCAATAATTGGAATTCTTAAAATATCTGTAATATCATCTATACTTAACATTTCTCCTTTATCTACTCTGTTAGGATTATATCTGGTAATTAAAAGATTTTCTTGAATTGGTAATTGATTCTTATTTTTTGCTCTTTGTGTTTTAGAAGATAAAATTCCTAACATGCGATCTGAATCTCTTACAGATGATATTTCTGGATTTGTAGTAATTATTGCTTCATCAGCAAAATAAATAGCTGAAATTGCTCCATTTTCAATACCAGCAGGAGAATCACAAATTATAAATTCAAAACCCATATCCTGTAATTCCTGTAAAACATATTGTACTCCTGATATTGTCAATGATTCTTTATCAAGCGTTTGTGAAGCAGGAAGTATAAACAAATTTTCTATTCTTTTATCTTTAATCAAAGCTTGATTTAATTTCACTTCTTTATTTATTACATTGATAAAATCATACACAACTCTACGTTCACATCCCATTACTAAATCTAAATTTCTTAATCCAATATCAAAGTCTAATACCACAGTTTTTTTTCCTTCAATTGCTAAACCTACCGCAATCGATGCACTAGAAGTTGTTTTACCTACTCCTCCTTTTCCTGAAGTAATTACTATAATACGTGGGTCAGTCATAATTTATTCCTTTTTAAATAATTATTTTATTTATATTGTTTAATTAATTTCTAAAATTTTTAATTCTCCATTTTTTAAAAAAATTTGTGCTCCTTTTCCAATTAGCATTAATGGGATTTGATCTATAAGACAATATTTACCAGAAATAGAAACAAGTTCTGCAAACATTTTAGTACAAAAGATATGGCAATTTTGATTTCCACTAGATCCTGCTAATGCTCTACCTCTTAATTCTCCATAAATATGAATGTTACCATGAGCGATAATTTCAGCACCTGCACTAACGTTACTTAAAATAATTACATCTGAATTTGGAGCGTAAATTTTTTGTCCTGATCTTATAGGTTTTTTAATAATAAGGCTGTCATTATTTATTGAATCATTATACTTATTTGTATTATTTACATTGTTTATAGAAAATTTTATTTGAGAATAAATTTTATTATTTATATTTTTTTTTTTATTTAATAAAAAAGGTGTACCTGAATTTATAATTTCTTTTTTTAATATATTATCAAAATTACCTGTAAATCCTAATATCTGTATACTATAATTTTTTAGTAAATTTTTTATTTCAATCCAATTAATAAAATTATATGGTACAGAAACATTTACAACAACATATATAGAATTAAAACAATATGGAAATTTTTTTATTTTTTTTTCTAATCCTATTTTTATTAAATCAATATTTTCGTTGTTAATATTTAACACTAATAAAGTAAAACATTGTTCTTTAAATTCAATAACTTTTATATTCATAATTTTTATTATTATAATTTTTTATATATACAAATGGTTTATGTTATACATATAATACATATTTATGTAATTATAGTCTTATAATTTAATATCATTATTTTAATAAATACACAATAAAATTTTTATTTTTATAAAAAAATTTTATTTTTATAAAAAAATTGAATTGTAAAAATAAAAAATTTATATTTTATATAAAAATTTTAAGGATATATTTTGAAACAATATTTACATGATACTAGTATATTAATTAAGTCTTATAAAGAAATATTATTTTTAAAAAAAATTTTAATCTGTGGTTTAATAAAAGATACTGTTTATCTTCATTTAGGTGCAAAAAGTACCACAATATCTGTAGAAAAATATGATTCATGGGTATTTCATAAAAAAAATTGTATTGATTCTGTATATTTTCAATTTAAAATTCATACAAATATTTTAAAAAAAAAAATTTTATAATTTATTTTTGGGATAAAAATAAGAAAAAATCTATTTTTCAGATTATGTGTATAATGTCACAATTACCTATTAATACAGAGATACTTTTAGTGGGGAAGAATAAAAGCGGAGTAAAAAATTCTGTTAATATATTTAAAAAACATATTGTATTTAAAAAAGTAAAATCAATGAGAAAATGTTCATTATTTTACGGAAAAAAAATGAAACATTTTATCTTTAGCATGAATAAATATTACAATAATTATTGTTGGAATGGTATTTTTCTTTTCTTTCTTCCAGGAGTGTTTGGATTTAAAAAAATCGATGCAGGAACAGAGTTATTAATATCTACTTTAAAAAATTTAAATAATAAAAAAATTTTAGATTTATGTTGTGGTTCTGGAATTATTGGAATATTTATTGCAAAAAATTTTAAACAAATAAAATTACAAGTTTGTGACAATAGCAAAAGTGCTTTAATCTCTAGTAGAATAAATTTTTCTTTAAACAAAGTTAATGGAAAAATTATAAAAAGTAATTTATTTACAAACGTTACAACAAAATTTGATATGATAGTGAGTAATCCACCATACCATGATGATTTATCTTCGAACATAAATTTTGTTAAAGAAATAATAAATAAATCTAATAAATACTTAAAAAGTAAAGGAGAAATGCGTTTTGTTGTAAACAAATTTCTAAATATAGAAAAATATTTAAAAAAAAATTTTTATAATTTTTTTATTGTAAAAAAATCTAAAAGATTTATTGTATATAGTTTTTTAAAAACTATATAAATACCCAGAGCGGGACTTGAACCCGCAAAGCTGTTACGCCGAGGGATTTTAAGTCCCTTGTGTTTACCGATTTCACCATCCGGGCATATATCTTTTTTATCTATTTATTTTTTTGAGGCGCATCCCGGAATTGAACCGAGTTAAACGGATTTGCAATCCGCTGCATAACCATTCTGCCAACGCGCCTAATAAAATTTACTTGATTATAATTTTTTTTTTTTTTTTTATCAACTTTTTTTTAATAAAAATAAATAATAAATATTTTTATTAAAAATTAAAAATACAATATTTTAATAAATGATTAAAAAATTATTATATATTGTAATATAGTATATTATCTAATATAATTATATTTTCATCATTTCTTAAAAAAATATTTTTTAGGAGGAGTGGCCGAGTGGTTTAAGGCAGCGGTCTTGAAAACCGCCGATGTTATACATCCGAGAGTTCGAATCCCTCCTCCTCCAAAAATTTTTCATTAAATTACTCAACAACACGTTTAAATAAAAATAAACTAGAAAAATATAAAAACAATGATGTAATAATTAATATTAATAAATAAATTACTTTAGATATAAATAATTCATTAATCCAATATTCTATTGAAGGAAGAGTTATTAATAAAAAAGAAATCATTATTGATGATGATATAATCATTTTCATTAAAAATTTTCCCCAACCTGGTTGTAAAGTAAAAATATTATATTTATATAAATAAAAAACTAATATAAAAACATGAATCCAAGCTCCTAAACTAGTAGACAAAGCTAATCCAACATGTTTGTATTTGTTTACTAGTATAGTACTAATAAATTGAGTAATAATTATTGACATAATATTTGCTTTTATCGGAATAGTAATATTTCCCCTAGAATAAAAAGCAGGAGTTAAAACTTTAGATAATATTATTGCTACTATTCCAAATGAATATGATGATAATGCTCGTGATGTCATAAAAGTATCGTATTCATCAAATTGACCATATTGAAATATTGTCATTACCATTGGATATGATAAAATTTCAGTAATAATAGTACAAGGAAGACTTAATATAATCGATGTTCTAATTCCCCAATCTAATAAAGCAGAATATTCTTGTTCATTTTTTTGCATATTTTTTTTTGATAAAGTAGGTAACAAAATTATACCAAAAGTATTTCCAAAAATACTAGTTGGAAATTCTATAATGCGATCTGCATAATATAACCATGATACTGAACCTATAGGAATCAAAGAAGCAAAAAAACTATTAAATACAAGAGAAATTTGACCTATCGAAAAACAAACAAAAATGAATAATATTTTTTTTATAAAAGCAAATATACGTATATTTTTTATTTGTATAGTAGGTTGTACACACATATCAATTTCTTGTAAAGAAGGAATTTGATATAACAATTGACTTAATCTACCTATAAGTATTCCCCATGCTAAGCTGAAAATTGGAAAATGTAAAAAAGAACTAAAAACAATAATAATAAAAATTATAGTCATATTAAAAACTAAAGCTGATGTAGCTGGTATAAAAAAATAATTCCAAGTATTTAAAGTAGATGCAACCAAACTTATAAGAGCAGAAATAAATATATATGGAAACATTGTTCTCAATAAAAATACAGTAAAATGAAATTTTTCTGCATTATTACTAAATCCAGGAGCAATAAAAGATACTATTTCTTCTGCAAATATTATTCCTAACGTTGTAATAATAAACATAACTAAAATAGTAATACCTAAAAAATTTGCAAAAAAATTTTTAATAGAATGTCGTTTAGTTATATGATGTTTATAATTTACTAAAACTGGAAAAAAATAATGAGAGCATGCTCCATCTGAAAAAATTTTATGTAAATGATTAGGAAATTTAAAAGCTAAAAAAAAAGAATCTGTATATAATTCTGCACCAAATATTTGAGCAACTAACATATCTCTCATAAAACCTAAACATCGAGAAACACAATTAATAGCGCTAGTAGAAAATATTGAATATACCAATTTCATTTTTTTATACCTTATATTTATTTTTTAAACTATTTTTAAAACAGTAACATTTTATAATATTAAAAATTAAATACACTAAAAATTTTAGTAGTTTTTTTTAAAAATATTTATATATATAAAGATCATAATAAATTGTGTATATATTATGGATGTATGATTTATATCATAAAACTTTTTATAAATTCATTAATACTTTATCTTTTTCAATTAAAGTTCCTGAAAAAGATTTGTTATTTTCTACAATTATTTTCACAACATTACCTAATTTTGAATTATTTAAAATTTTTCCACGAATAATAAAAATAAAGTTATTTCCATAAAAAATACAATTAACGGTACGATACTTATTTAAGATATTTTTTTTCTGTAATAAGTTGGATAAATTTAATGTAATTTTTTTTTTTTTTTTTAAATTTATTTTTGTATCAAAAAAAATTTTTTTTATATTTTTTGTATGTGTTTTTTTAATATATAAATTATATTTATATACATTTTTTATTATAGAAATATTTTTATCACAAAAATAAATTATTTGATTAAAATTTAAAAATTCATTATTTTTTTTTTTACTGTAAAATAAGTCATTAATTTTTCACTACATTCATTCTTTTTTTTATTTTTCTGTATATCTTCAGAATGTGGATGCTGGTGAGCATGTGGATGCGGGTTAGAATGAGAATGAGAATGAGAATGAGAATGAGAAGGAACATTATTCTTTTTTTTATCTTTTTCATTTAACCAATTTAAAGAATTATTAATATAATTAGAAATATTTATTTTTTGAAGTACACTTGCTAATTTAGAAGGTATGATAGTAAATTTTATCATAAAAAATATGAATAATGCTATAACAATACCTAATGTTTTACATTTCATATTTTACGCTCGATTTTTTATATTTCATTTAATTATGAAAGTTATGAGGTTTATGTGATATATATAACAATAATATTAAATATATTATATGTCAATAGACGTATTTTATAAAAAAAATAGATAATCTATATTTTTATAAAATCAATAATTAATCATTAATATTTTAATATAAAAAATAACAAATGAATATACATAAATATAAAAAATTATTTTTTTTATATAAATAATAAAATTATTAAAATTTTTTTAAATTTTTATTGCAGTTATTGTAAAAAAGATTATAGTACAAAAGATATCTCTATATATTTTTCAAAAAATATATTATACATATTTAATAAGGAAACTAATATGTTTGTATTTGGATTTGAACAACAATTACAAATGAAACAAGAAATATTAAACTTAAGAAGTTTAGAAGAAGAGTTAATTGCATCAAATATAGCTAATGTAAATACTAAAAATTATAAATCTCGTCATATTAATTTTACAAATGAATTAAATAAGATTAAATTAAAAAATAGTACAAAAGAAATGTTTTTGGAATCAAAAAAGACATCCGATAAACATTTCTCTTTTAATATTCAAAATAATATGGTACAACCTAGTATTTATATTTCTAATTCAAATGTGGATCAAAATGGAAATACAGTAAATATGAATCAAGAACGTATGAAATTTGTTAAAAATAGTTTAAAATATCAAGAAGAAATTGCTCTTTTAAATAAAGAAATTAAAAATATAAATTTAGTAATTTAGTTTTTTCAAAAAAAATTTGAAATAAGTGTGATATATTATTCAAAAGGTAAATCTTTATGTCTTTATTTAATATAATGGATATTGCTAATTCAGCATTAGAAGCACAATCAAAAAAAATTAGAACATCTGCTGAAAATTTAGCAAATATTGATACGTTAACATATAAAAACAAAAAAATTGTTCCTTATCAACCAAAACAAGTGATCAATACATTTCATCAATCTTATTCTAATATTATGAATAGTAATACTCAAAATCCAATAGGTGGAGTATCTTCTGAAATAATAGAACAATCTTCACCAAAAAAAATAATATATAATCCAAATCATCCTTTATCAAATAAAAAAGGATATCTTTCTGTTCCAAATATAGATGTAGTCACTGAAAATATTAATATCATGGAAGCTTCAAGAAACTATGAAGCAAATATAGAAATATTAAATACAGTAAAAGCGATGATATTAAAAACTTTAACTATAGGGCAATAAAAGGAAAAGTTGTATGTTGATTAATAAATTGAATAATGTTTCTCTATTGCCAAATTCAGAAAATCAAATAAAAAAAAATATTGATGTAAAAAATATTCCTAATGTCACTATTATTTGTAAAAATAATAAAGTTATCAATGAAACAATGTTTTCTATACATATACCAAAAAAAGAAACACAAAAAGAATATGATGATTTAAATTCTTCTGAAACTTTTTTTGAAAAAAAATATTGTTCTTTCGAACATACTTTAAAAAATATCAAAAATTCAATTAAAATTGCAAAAAAAAATATACACAATTATAACAATATTTCTAACAATATTATCAATTCTATTAATACATCATCATATCCAGCAAAAAAAATAATATTAATGCCAAGTGATGAAATTGTATTACATGATGATGATCATTTAGTTAAAATAGGTTATCAACTTGTTCACAAAACAGATATGGTATATATAAGAATATCTAAGAAAAATAATGATGGAATTATTTATAAAAAAATTAAACCAATGTATGTCGGAATGCATATTTTTAATTGGGATTGTTTAGATCAAACAAAAAAATCGATAACACCTGGAACATATGACATTAAAATATTTGCAAAAAAAGATAATACAGTATTTGAAATACAACCTTTAATACCAAAAAAATTAGTCAGATTAACTCAATAATTTATTGATTAATACTTTTTTCAAAAACACAAATTTTTAAATCCATATACATTTTCCAAGGAAAAAATATGACATATTCATCGAATGTTAGTGGTTTAAATAATACAATGTCTAGTATAGATATGATTGGAAAAAATTTATCAAATATTGAAACTACTGGATTTAAAACAGAGTTATTACCATTTTGTGATCTGTTCCCTAATACTTATGAAAAAAATTTAGAAATAGGTATGGGAAGTATGAAAGGGAAAAAATATTATAATTTTGATAAAGGATACATGTTTAAAACTAATAGAACTTTAGATTCCGCTATTTATACAAATGGTTTTTTCAGATTACAAAATGTTGGTGATGAAATTCTTTATAGTAAAGACGGGCATTTTTTATTAGATAAAGAATATAATTTAGTCAATAAAAAAGGTTTTTATGTTACTGGGTATGATTTAACTAAAAAAAAATTAGATTTTCAAAACCCACATCCTATTAATTTAAGTAAAAAAATAAAAATAACTGGTGAACCTACAACAGTTATATCAATTAGTACTCAAATTAATTCTTCTGATATAGTGAAATTTCGTCATGATTTTGATCCATATAATTCTTTAACATATAATAGAATGATTCCTATATCTGCTTATGATGATACTGGGGGGAAATATGATATAAATTTATATTTTGTAAAAAAAACACCTTCCATTTGGAAAATACACCCAGTTTTACAAAATCATAGGGTATATAACAAAGAGTTTTTAGTGCAATTTGATACGAACAGTGGAAAAATTCTTTCTAAATCGTATCAAGATATAATCTTTAATAAATTTGGAGAATCAGAAAATAGAAAAATATCTATCGATTTAAAAAATATTATATGCAAAAATTTTGATAATAATTCTATTAATTATCCTGTTTCTTATAAAATTAATGGTAAACCATCTACTTCAATAACTAAATTATCTTTAAATAAATATGGAATGTTAAGTGGATTGTATGATGATGGTTCGACAATCATGTTAAGTCAACTTGCTTTAACTGATTTTCCAAATTATTCTCATTTAGTCCCTATGGGAACTGGTTTTTGGATGTATTTTGATGAAGATCCTGAACAAGAAAAAGGAATTATCGGTCCTCCAGGAACAGGAAATTTTGGAACAATAAAAACAGGAGAAATAGAAGGTTCTAATGTTAACCCAGAAAGAGAATTAATTAATATGATTATGGCTCAAAAAAATTTTGAAGCTTTAAAACAATCAATAAAAAGTCAAAATGAAATGGATCATACATTAATTAATTCGATATAAATACTATTATAATTTCTTAAATGCACGTTAACTTTATTTAAATTTGCAGAATTATTTTATATGGATATTACAATTTATCAAATTGGTCAATCAATAAACAGATTATTAGATAAACAAAATGTTATTACAAATAACATTGCTAATGCATCTACTCCTGGATTTAAAGAAAAATTTGCTACAATTTTAACCAAAAAACAAAGATATTGTGATATTCAGCAAGGTCAAAAAAATTTTTTAGTACAAAACGTGCATGAATGTATTAATACATCTGCAGGGTTATTAAAAAATACTGAAAGGTCTTTAGACCTTGCTATTTCTAAAAAAAATTATTGGTTTATTGTCAAAAAAAATAATGATAAAAAAGAATATTACACTAGAAATGGAAATATACATATTAATGAAAAACAACAACTTAATATTGCTGGAAATATATTAATTGGAATAAATAATAAACCTATTATTATTCCAGAAAATATAAAAATAGATATATTAAAAAATGGTTCAATTGTTTGTCATATGAATAAAAATGATCAAAACATTATAAAAAATATAGGAATCATAAAAATAATACATTTAAAAAACCATCATATGATTCCATCAAAGTATGGTAATTTATATACAACAAATGTAATAAATAAGAAAAAGTCTTTTTTCAAAAAAAAGAAAATCAAAGATATTATTCTTTCAGGATTTTTAGAAGATAGCAATGTATCTCTTACAGATAATATGGTTAATATGATTAGTAATGCTCGATTATTTGAAATGAATATAAAATTGATACAATATTATAATGATAATGAAAAAATTGCTAATAAATTTATGAATATTAATAATTAATATGGAGTGTAATATTATTATGTTTTCTTCTTTATGGATTTCAAAAACAGGATTGGATGCACAACAGATTAATATGAATGTTATTTCTAATAATTTAGCAAATGTGAGTACTAATGGATTTAAAAAATCACGCGGAATATTTGAAGATTTGCTTTATCAAAATATACGTTATTCAGGATTAAATTCTACTCAAGATACTATATTTCCAGTAGGATTTCAGGTAGGTACAGGGGTAGGTCCTGTAGCAACAGAAAGAGTACATTCTCAAGGAAATTTATTAAAGACTGATTCTAATAAAGATATTGCAATTAATGGAAAAGGATTTTTCCAAGTTTTATTAACAAATGAAAAATTTGGTTATACACGTGATGGATCATTTCAAATTAATAAAGAAGGAAAATTTGTTACAAACAGCGGTTTTGTTATTCAACCTGAAATTAAAGTTCCTCCAGATACTACAAAAATAAGTATAGGAAAAGATGGAATTGTTACTGCAGTAACAGGTAATAAAAATCAAACAACAGAATTAGGACAATTAAATATTGTCACTTTTTTAAATGATGTTGGATTAGAAAGTATAGGAGAAAATTTATATCAAGAAACTAATGCATCTGGTGTACCAAAAGAAACCACTCCTGGAACTAATGGATCAGGTTTTTTATATCAAGGGTATGTAGAAACTTCTAATGTCAACGTTGCTGAAGAATTAATAAATATGATTCATACACAACGTGCTTATGAAATTAATAGTAAAGCCATTAATACATCTGATCAAATGTTACAAAGATTATCACAACTTTAATGTAATTAGTACTAATGTTTGTAGTAACTATTGTTTTTAAAGGAAAAAATTATTATGTTTTTACATTTTTTTTTAAAATGTAGAGAATGGATAATTTTAGTATTAGTTATCTTATCTTTAAGTGCTTGTTCTGAACTATCTCAAGAAGATATAATAAAAAAAAAATATTTAGAAGATTCTTCTATTATTAAACCTACTATACCTAATATAGTAAAATTACAAGAATTAATGTTACAAAAAAAACAAGAAGATTATTATCCTTTTTTTGAAAATAAGAAAAAATATTCAGTAGGGGATATGATCACAGTAATTTTACAAGAAAATACTATTGCTAGTAATAACTCTAATTCTAGAAATAGTAATGATAAAAATGTTGCTTTTGGTTTCAATTCTATACCTCGTATCATTAGTATGATATTAGGTATAAATCAAAATCGAGCTATTTTTGATGAATCATCTAAAAATTTTAACGTTAATGGAGATTTAAACAGTAATCAAAACCATTTTGAAGGGTTTATAACGGTTACTATTACTCAAATTATGAATAATGGAAATTTAAAAATTGCAGGTGAAAAAAAAATAGGTATTAATCAAAATGTAGAATTTATTCGTTTTTCTGGAATTATTAATCCAGATAATATCAATGCTAATAATTTCATTGAATCGAAAAAAGTTGCCAACACTTATATTTTTTATGTTAATTCAAAAAATGAAATTAATGATCAAAATATAATTTGGGGTGGTAATTGGATTTCAAGTTTATTACCTATTTAAATTTGAAAACAATTACATGTATCATTGTTATTATTATACTTATTTAAAAAAATTTAAACTTTTTATTTTTTTAAAAATACAGTTTTTTATTAATATATTTCTTTTATAAAAGGATATTATGAATAAAATTCTATCATCTAAAATAATTTTATTATTATGTTTATTTTTTATTCCTTATGTTTCAAAATCAGAAATTATTGGAAATTTAACTAATATTAAACAAATACAAGACCATCCATTAATAGGATATGGTTTAGTTATTGGGTTAAATGGTACAGGTGATCAAATGAATAATACACCTTTTTCTAATAGTACATTACAATCCATGTTACATACATTAAAAATTGATATTCCAGATATAAAGGATGCTCATATAACAAATATAGCTTCAGTAATAGTAGTAGGAAAAATAAATGTTTTATCTCAATTAGGAGAAAACATTGATATTACCGTTTCATCTATTGGAAATGCAACAAGTTTAAGTGGTGGAGTACTTTTAATGACTCCATTAAAAGGAATTGACAACAAAGTATATGCAATTGCACAAGGAACTCTAATTAAAAAAACATGTAAACCTGTTTCAGAAATGAAAAATTCTAGTCATCGACTTACAGGAAAACATTTAAACAAAAAAAATGAAATAAATACTGGGTTTATTCCAAATGGAGGAGTAATACAAAGTGAAATTGATAATGATGATCTTCAACCATTTAAAAAAATTACTTTAATTTTAAAAAAAAAAGATTTTAAATTAGCTAAAAAAATTGCTGATACAATAAATGCATTATTTCCTAACATAGCAGAACCTGTTAACGAAAAAATAATTCAAATTCATCATGCATTAAAAAATACAACTGAACAAATTAAACTAATTTCTACAATTCAAAATTTAGAAATTAAAAATCAAAAACAACAAAAAAATCATGTTCCTGTAACAATAAATCTTTCAAAAAATGTTGATCCAAATATATTAAATATTAACAATTATTGTTTTATTAAAAACAATGTTTTAAAATATAAAAACATTTCCATTATATTTCATAATAAAATTAATAATTTTCAAAAAAATCCTGATATCTTAATTAAAAAAATTAACGCAATAAATATACATAATAGCAACAATAATAATATTTTTAATTTAGATATTAATGAGTTATTAAATATTTTAAAATATACAGGATTTTCTAATATTGAAATAGCATCTATATTAGAGTCAATGAAAACATTAAACTTTTTTTCATATCCTATAGAGATATCACAATGAACAATAATAATTACTTCTCATTAGAGAATGATATTATAAATAATAGAATATTAAATAATATTAATATTGAAAATTCTATGATTAATAATAAAAATATTTCCTCTGCACAATTATCCAAAAATGTAGAAAGTATTTTCACTAAAATATTAATTGATAGTATGCAAAAAACAATCAATAAACAGCAAATATTTGGAAATGAACAAACGGAATTATCTACTGATTTATATGATCAATGTATGTGTACTTTAATCAGTATTAAAGGATTAGGTTTATCCAAAATTATTGAAAAACAATTAAAAGAAAATATATAAACAAAAAATAATTTATTAATATATAAAAAGTATAAACATAAAAGAATTAATATTATAATATTATAAAAATATATATAAAAAATTATATGATCAAAAAAGTTAATATTTTTTAAAAATTTAAGATATTATTATTTATATTATTATCATGTATCATAATTTTTCATCAATAAAAATAATCATACATGATAATAATTAAATTAAATTGTTGTTAATTCTTTTAGTAATTAAAAATGTTTTTAATAAAACATTATTTGAAAACATTAACACAAAACAATAAATAACAATAAATTTATTTGTTAAATATATAAAGATTAATTTATATATAATTAAAATAATATTTTTTATTCAAAAACATCATTAATGTTTTTATTTTTATAAAATAATATAATTTCCGAAACCTTTACAAGAAGGACAAATATTATTTTTAGTACAAATATTTGAAGTATTTAAATATTGTCTAGACATTTCTAATAAACCAAATTTAGAAATATTTCCAACTTCAATACGAGCTCGATCATATTGAATAACATTTTTTATTCTCTTTTCTATAATTTTTTGATTTTTTAAAGATTTCATATCAATAAAATCAATTACAATAATTCCACTAAGATCACGTAAACGTAATTGTCTTGCAATTTCATCAACTGCTTCTAAGTTTGTATGAAATGCTGTTTCTTGAATGTCGCTACCTTTTCTGTAACGAGCAGAATTAATATCAATTGCTACTAATGCTTCTGTAATATCTAAAACAATAGAACCTCCAGATGGAAGTTGAATGATTCTTAAAAAAATAGAATTTATTTGCTCTTCTAATTTATAGAAACTAAAAATAGGAATAATATTTACGTATAATTTAATTTTTTTTTCAAATCCTAATCTACCTAAAAGGTACATGTTTTCATAAGTTAATTTTAAAGTATGTGGGTCGTCTACTATTATTTCTTGAATTTCTTGAGTTAATAAATCTCGAAATACACGAAAAAGAATATTATTCTCTTTATACATTAAAGTTGGAGCTTTTTTATTATGAGAGATTTGAATTATTTTTTTCCAATTCTTTAATATGTTATTTAAATCTATTTGAAGATCTTTTATAGATTTTCCTATACTAGCAGTTCTAACAATAATACCCATATTTTTCGGTATTTGTAATAGTAATATTAATATTTTTATTTTTTTTTTATTTTGATGATTAATCTTTCTAGAAATACGTATAATACCTGGATTATTAAGTAATAAAACTAAATAAATACCAGATAAAGTAATAAAATTAGTTAAAGTAGGTCCTTTATTTTTTCTTTTTTCTTTTGTAATTTGTACAACAATTTCTGTTTTTTTGGATATAAATTTTTTTATTTGATCTATTTTAATTATTTTTTTTATTTGATCTCTTAATGTAAGATCAGAAATTTCTTTAAATGGTAAAAAACCATTTTTTTTTTTTCCAAAATCAATGAATAAAGCTTCTAAACTCGGTTCAATTCTACGAATAGTTCCTTTATAAATATTTGATTTAATATTATTTAAATTAAATTTTTCAATATAAAAATCATGTAAATATGTATCATGTATAATTGCAATTTTAATAACATTGTTTTTTATAGTATTAATTAACATTCGTTTCATGATGAAAACTCTTATATTAAATATTAAAATAATGTTTATTTTTAATATAATTTTTTAAAAATTTATATTAAAACAACATTTAAAAAAAAACAAATAAAATCAATTGAATAATAAATTATTCAAATATTTTATAAAAAACGTTTGCAAAAAAAAAATGTATGAAATATAGTATCATGTATTTAAATAATATTTTTTATAAAAATACTAAAAAATCATTACTATTTTTTATAATAATATTATTATTTTTTTTTAAAAATATAAAAATTATTGTAAAGAACACAAAAAAATTATTAAGGTATGTAAAAATTATGTATAAAAAGTTCTCTTTTTTCACTCCTTTATGTGCCACAATAAAAGAAAAAAATCAAAGAATAGATAATTTTTTATTTAAAAAATTTAATAATATTCCTAAAAGTATGATTTATAAAATTATAAGAATAGGTAAAATTAAAATTAACGAAAAAAAAGTTACTCCAAAATATAAAATAAAAAAAGGAGATATAATTTATTTTCCCATTTTAAAAGATCCCATTAAAAAAAAAAAAATAACAATATCCAAAAATTTAAAAATTATTGAATATTTGAAAAAAAAAATTATTTATGAAGATAAATATTTAATCATATTAAATAAACCATCTGGGATTGCAGTACACGGAGGTAGTGGTATAAATTTTGGAGTAATTGAAACTATTCGAAAA
Organism: Buchnera aphidicola (Thelaxes californica); assembly: GCF_005080825.1. Lineage (NCBI taxonomy): Bacteria > Pseudomonadati > Pseudomonadota > Gammaproteobacteria > Enterobacterales > Erwiniaceae > Buchnera > Buchnera aphidicola. The sequence continues at coordinate 307,832 of NZ_CP034852.1, forward strand.
ATTTATCCACATCTTGATTCTCTTGAATTAGTACATCGATTAGATCGTAATACTTCAGGAATATTAATAATTTCTAAAAAAAAATCAGTTTTAAGACATTTACATGATCAAATAAAAAACAAAACTATAAAAAAATGTTATATTGCATTTGTTCATGGTCGATGGAATAATAATAATCATATTATATCAGCACCTTTAATAAAAAAAATTATTGATAAAAAAAAAATTATGATAGTGCAAAACAACGGAAAACCATCGATGACTAAGTTTCAAATAAAAAAAAAATATAATGATGTTACATTAATGTCAATTAAACCAATTACTGGAAGAACTCATCAAATTAGAGTGCATGCCACTTATGCTGGTTATCCTTTGTTATTTGATAATGATTACGGAAGTACTCAATTAGATTCAAAAATACCTATAATTGAAAAAATAAAAAAAATATTATTACACGCTTATACAATAAGTTTTATACATCCAATTTTAAAAAAAAAAATGTTTATTCAAGCTACACTGGAAGAAAGATTTAAAAAATATATAAATTTATTAAAATAATAAATTTATATATTTTAATAAATTATCTTTACTTTTCAAACAAAAAACGCGCATAATATACATAAGGAAAAAATTTTATATGGCTGTACAAAAAAGTAAACCTACTAGATCTAAAAGAGGTATGAGACGTTCTCATGATAAATGTATGCATTTACATATTTCACAAGATAAATCTAGTAAAGAATTTCATATACGTCATCATATTACTAAAAATGGTTATTATAAAGGAAATTTAGTTTTAAAAATTAAAAACAAAAAAAAATAAATTAAAATTTTTTTAAAAAAATATATATCTAAATTTGTATATTTTAGGAAACATCAAAATATCAAAAAATACATTAATTATATTAAAGTAGATAATATGAATATTGTGATTATGTTTCCAGGACAAGGACATTATTCTCCTAAATCTATTTATCAACTTAATTTAAATTTTCCTATAATTAAAAAAACTTTTATAGAAGCTTCTGAATATGCTAAAGTAGATTTATGGAAAATTATAAAAAAAAATAAAAACAAAAAATATCACATAGGTACTCAAGTTCTTTTATTAACAATTTGTATTGCAATATATAAAATGTGGAACTCAATGAGTATAATACATCCTTTTTTAATGATTGGTCATAGTTTAGGAGAATATGCTGCTTTAGTTTGTGCTAAAACTATTAATTTTTCAGATGCAATTAATATTGTTATGATTAGAGAAAAATTGATGTTAGAAAGTACAAATTATACAAAAGGAAGAATGTGTGCTATTTTAGGTTTAAAACAAAAATATATATTGAAAATATGTCAAACTATTTCTTCAAAAACAGAAATTGTATCAATTGCTAGTGTTAATACTGACAATCAAATAATTATTGCAGGCAATGTAAATGGAGTGATGAATGCTATACAATTATGTAAATTATATGGATCTTCACATCATATTATTTTACCTATAAAAGTTGCTTCACATTGTATATTAATGTATAAAGTAGCTAAACAACTTAAAAATGTAATTAGTACTTATGTTTTTAAAAAACCTATGTATAAAATATTAAATCCACTTTCAATTGCATACTATACTGATGTAATTAATATAAAAAGTGCATTAGTTAAACATTTAATATATACAATTAATTGGAAAGATTGTATCTTATACTTAAAAAAAAAAAAGGTTTCTTTATTTTTAGAAATAAGTTCTAATTGTATCTTAACTAATATTAATAAAAAAATTATAAAAACATCAACAATATCTCTAAATCATTATTCAAATTTTGTACAAGCGATGAATATAATAATGAAAAAAAAAAAATTGCATTGATTACAGGTGCAAATAAAGGAATTGGTTATAATATTGCTAAATATTTTTCTCGAAACGGGATAACAGTGATAGGTACTTCTACATCTTTACAAGGTGTAAAAAAAATAAATAAAACACTAAAAAATGTCGGTCATGGGGTAATATTAAATATAAATCAAACAAAAAAAATTAAAAAAACCATAAATTATATTTACAAAAAATATGGTATTATTGATATTTTAATAAATAATGCATCTATTCATTCTGATAATTTATTATTAAAAATGTTACCAAAAGAATGGGATAATGTTATTAAGACAAATTTAAGTTCATTATTTTATCTTTGTAAATATGTTATTTGTAATATGATGAAACAAAGATATGGAAGAATTATTACAATTAGTTCTATAATAGGTACAACAGGAAACATAGGTCAAATTAATTATTCTACTACTAAATCAGGAATTATTGGATTTAATAAAACTTTAGCATTAGAAGTGGCTCCATTTGGCATTACAGCCAATGTTGTTTCTCCTGGTGTTATTGATACAGGTATGACTAAAAAATTAAATTCTGAACAAAAAAAAAATTTTTTATCAAAAATACCGTTAAAAAGATTTGGAAAAGCACAAGATATCAGTAATGTCGTTTTCTTTTTGTCTTCACATCAAGCATCTTATATTACTGGTCAAACCATACATGTGAATGGTGGCATGTATTTTAATTAAATTAAATAAACGAGAATAATATAAAAATTATGGAAAATATTACAAAAACTATAAAAAAAATTATTTCAAAACAATTTGGAATTGAATATGACAAAATTTCCAATAAAACAGATATTACTGTAGATTTAAAAGCTGATTCATTGGATATGATAGAATTTATAATGGAATTAGAAAATGAATTTGATATAGAAATTTCAGATGAAGATATTAAGGACTTAAACAATGTAGAAAAAATTGTACAATTTGTGTTTCATCATAGTTGCTAAAAAAATAATAAGATTATTGAAATATCAGTCAGAATGATTAAATTGTATAAAAATTCTAACAAATAATTGCTTTATTCATAATAGTATATACTTTTGTTAATTTAATTATAATTTTAATAACATAATTTTAAATAAATATATTTAATTATGATAAAAAAAAAATCAATTCATTGTGATAGAAGATATTGAAGGATCTAAAAAAAAGAATCATGTAAAATAAATCAAAAAATATTAAAAAATGGTATTAATAATCTTCTCGTAGTTAGAGAAATAAAAAGTACTATTATAGAAAAATAATTAAGAAATATTATTAAATCATGCTAAAAAAAAATTTTTTTACATAAAAACTGAATTATTACTACTTTATGCTTTTAGAATTCAATTAGTTGAAAATGTTATTAAACCTGATTTAACAAAAGTTTATACAGTAATAGGAATTAGACATAATTGTTCCTCCTTATCTTATTAAGGAGGATTAAGTATTAACTTTGAAGATATTCAAGTATTACAAAAAAATATCTTTACAAAATTTTTCTCTAAGTTTAACAATTTATTTAAATATTAAATCAAAAATAGTATTGCAAAAAATATATACACTCTAATCTTGATAAAATTAAAAACATATCTCTTTTTTATTAAAACTAAAAACAGTTATTTAAAACTCATTAAAAATGATTAACTATAGTTTTTATTAATGCAGAAAAAAAAATATAATAAAAGATTACTTGGAGTTAATTATAAAAAATGGATATAAAAAAAAAAAATGTACCATGGTATCCTTGGTTAAATGAACATTATAAAAAAATTATTACACAATATTATGGTAAAAAAAATCATCCAGTATTATTAATACAATCTTCACCAGGTATAGGAATATATTCTTTAGTATGGGCAATTAATAAATGGTTGTTATGTTCTAAAAAAAAAAATTTAAAAGTTGTGGAAAATGTTTAGATTGTTCTTTAATATTATCTGAAACTCATCCAGACTGGTATTTTTTAAAAAAAAACAATAATAATATTGAAATGGATACTATTCAAAAAACTATTAATCATATATCAAAAACATCCAAACAAGGAGGTTTAAAAATTATTTGGATCGATGAACCTATTTCACTTACACATTCATCAAATAATGCTTTATTAAAAACATTAGAAGAGCCTCCTAATAACACATTTTTTTTTTTAACACACACTCATACTTTAAATAGTTTAAATGCTACATTATATAGTAGATGTTATATATATACAGTTCCTATTCCTGATCCAAAAATCAGTTTACATTGGTTAATAAAAAAAACTTCAATTGAAAAAAAAAAATGTAAAATAGCTCTTGATGTTAGTAATAATTATCCTATTGAAGCTATAAATTTACTTCAAAGTCATTTATGGAATGAAAGAAAAGATTTTTTTAAAAAATTTTATCTTGCTTGTAAAAAAAAAAATTTCTTTCTTTTATTACCAGAATTTCAATTAAAAAATTATAATTTAAAAATAGAATGGATTTTTTCAATTTTATTAGATGCCTTAAGATTTCAATATAAAAATTATATTTATATATATAATCAAGATCAATTAAAATTAATAAAGAAAATTACAAAATTATTATCTAACAATGACATTGATAAAACAATAAGATCTTGGTTATATTGTAAAAAAATTTTATCAACTACTCCTTTCATAAATGTTGAGTTAATTATTGCAAAAGAACTAATTAAATGGACTTTAAATTAATTTAAAAAATATTTATAACATTATTATAAAGGTATTTTATGTTATTAGTGGATTCTCATTGCCATTTACATCATTTAAAAAAAAAAAATATAAATAGTAAAGAAATTAATGAAATTATCAATTTGGCAAAAAAAAAAAAAATTCAGTATTTATTAAATGTTGCAGTTTCTATAGATGACTTTCAAAAAATGTTAACTATGATAGTTCCTACCAAAGAAATATTTTATTCATGTGGAATTCATCCTTTATATGTTCAACAAAATTGTTTTATAAATAAAGTTGTTGAAAAATTTTCATTATACAAAAAAGTAATTGCAATAGGAGAAACAGGATTAGATTTTTATCATCCTATCCATAATCAATTATTACAAAAAAAAATTTTTAAAAAACATATTGATTTAGCTATAAAAATTAATAAACCTATAATAGTACATACTCGAAATGCCATGTCAGACACTATAAAAATACTTCAAAACAATAATGCAGAAAAATGTTCAGGAATAGTACATTCATTTACAGATAATATTTCATCTGCAAAAAAGATATTAGACTTAGGATTTTACATATCTTTTTCTGGAATTGTTACTTTTAAAAATGCAAATGATGTAAAAAAAATTGCTAAATTTGTTCCGTTAAATCGTATTTTAATAGAAACAGATTCTCCTTATTTAGCTCCTGTTCCATATCGAGGAAAAGAAAATCAACCAGCTTATTTATATGAAACTGCGAAATATATAGCAATGTTAAAAAACATCAGTTTAATAGAATTATCTGAAAATATATTATTCAACTTTAAAAAATTATTTAAATTATAGTATCAAAAAATGATTTTTTTTATTAATTTTCAATGACATTAATATTAAAAATAAAAATGCATATTATTGTTAATTTTTGTGTTTTTTATTCAAAAAATAATTTTTAAAAGAGCTCATTATTTTTTTTAAAAAAAATTTTATTATTGAAGGATTTTAAATATGTTTAAACATACATTCGCTAATCTTCAAAAAGTAGGTAAATCTTTGATGCTTCCAGTATCAGTTTTACCAATTGCTGGACTTTTATTAGGAATAGGATCAGCAAAGTTTCATATGATTCCAGAAATTATATCTCGATTAATGGCAGAAGCAGGAGGTTCTATATTTACTAATATGCCTTTAATTTTTGCTATAGGAGTAGCTCTAGGTTTCACTAAAAATGATGGAGTTGCAGCACTCGCATCAGTAATTTCATACGGTATTATGGTAAAAACAATTTCTGTAATGATTCCAATTTTTTTTAAAATCCCTTTGATTGAAATGCAACATAATCAATTTACAGATACAGGTATTTTTGGAGGTATTATAGCTGGAATTATTACAGCATATATGTTTAATACTTTTTATCGTATTGAACTACCTGAATATTTAGGTTTTTTTGGAGGGAAAAGATTTATTCCTATTATTTCAGGTATTTCTTCTATCTTTTTAGGATGTTTTTTATCCTTCATATGGCCTCCAATAGGAAAGTGTATTCAACATTTTTCCGAATGGGCAGCATATCAAAATCCTATGCTTGCTTTCGGTATATATGGTTTTGTAGAAAGAAGTTTAGTTCCGTTTGGTTTACATCATATTTGGAATGTTCCCTTTCAAATGCAAATTGGAGAATTTAGTAATTCTATGGGGCAATTGTTTCATGGAGATATTGCTCGATATATGGCTGGAGATACAACAGCAGGAAAATTATCTGGAGGATTTTTATTTAAAATGTACGGTTTACCTGGTGCAGCAATGGCAATATGGCATACTGCAAAAAAAGAAAACAGAAAAAAAATAGGAAGTATCATGATTTCTGCAGCTTTAACCTCTTTTTTAACTGGTATAACTGAACCAATTGAATTTTCTTTTATCATAGTTGCACCAATATTATATGCTATTCATTCAATTTTAGCAGGTTTATCTTTTTCTCTCTGTATTTTTTTAGATATGAAATCTGGAACTAGTTTTTCTCATGGGTTTATAGATTTTATGATATTAAGTGGACATAGTCATAATATTTGGATGTTTCCTATAGTAGGATTTTTATACGGATTATTATATTATATCATATTTTATATAGTTATTATTAAACTAAATTTAAAAACTCCTGGAAGAGAAGATGCACAATGTTATAATGTAAATATTGATGACATAACATTTACTCCTCAAATTATCGAAGCATTAGGATCTGCTGATAATATAAAAAATTTAGATGCTTGTATTACACGCTTAAGAGTTACTGTAAAATCGTCTAAAAAAGTAAATTCAATAACATTAAAAAAATTAGGTGCAACTGCAGTATTAATTTCAGGGTCTGGAATACAGGTTGTATTTGGAACAAAATCAGATAATATTAAAACTAAAATAGACGAATATTTAAAAAAATGATATTTTTTAAATATTTTATTTTTAATACAACTATGACTGTTTAAACAAAAAATAAGGATTGGTAAGTAATGATTAAAATCCAAACCTTGTTTTTTGAAAAAAAAGAGTAAATTATGATAAAAGAAACAATTTTTTCTAAAATTATTAATACACCAAAAAATAAAAAAATTTTATATCAAAATAAATTAGTAACGGTATTTGAAGATAAACAACCGCAAGCGTTAATACATTTATTAATCGTTTCTAATACAATTATTCATTCACTTAATGAAATCAATAAAGAAAATAATATTATATTATTAGAAATGATGGAAATTGCCATTAAAATGGCAAAAAAAATGAATATTGATAAATCAGGTTATCGAATTATCATAAATTGTAAAAAAAACGGAGGGCAAGAAATTCCTCATTTACATATACATTTATTAGGAGGAGAATTTTTAGGTCCAATATTACATAAAAAATAAAAATATTTTTTTAAAAATATAAATATTTCAAAATTTGATAAAAATACATATTTGAATAATAATATTAATTCCCAATAAGTTTTTTGTGCCTTAGTTGGAATTAATATTATTATTTTTAAAAATTAGCGTGATTAACTGTCCTTGGAAAAGGAATAACATCTCTGATATTATTTATACCTGTTATATACATTAATAATCTTTCAAAACCTATACCAAAACCAGAATGAGGAACTGTTCCATATTTACGTAAATCACGATACCACCAATAATCTTTCTTATTTAGACCTAATTCCCTTATTCTAGAATCTAGAATATCTAAACGTTCTTCTCGTTGAGATCCTCCAATTATTTCTCCTATATAAGGAAATAAAATATCCATAGCAGCAACAGTTTGATTATCATCATTTATTCGCATATAAAATGCTTTCAATTTTTTTGGAAAATCAATGATAGCAATAATTGAATAATTAAAATATTTCTCTACAAGAAATCGCTCTTGATCAGAATTTAAATCATCTCCAAATAATATTTTTTTCTTTAAAAAAGAACAATGTTTATTTAAAATATTTATAGCTTTACTATATGTTAAAATAATAATTTTAGTATTAATAGATTTTACAATTCTTTCTGAAATATTTATATTTAATAATTTTGACAATATTTCTAATTCAATAGCGTTTTTTTTTAAAACTTCTTTTAACGTATATTTAATTAACTTTTCTGCAAAATTTAAAATGTTATGCATATTAAAAAATGCAGCTTCTACTTCTAACATCCAAAATTCAGATAAATGTCTACTGGTATTAGAATTTTCTGCTCTAAAAGTAGGTCCAAAATTATATACTCTTGAAAGAGAACAAGCATACGATTCTAAAGTTAATTGACCTGATACTGTTAAATAAGCATCCTGGTTAAAAAATTTTTCATAAATATTTTTTTGATTATTTGTACAATTTTTTATTGTTTTTTTATTTTTAACACATACATGAAATATTTCTCCAGTTCCTTCAGCATCAAGACTAGTAATAATAGGAGTAGGAATCCAATAAAAATTGTTGTGATATAAAAAAGAATGAATACTTTGAATAAGAATATTACGTATTCTAGTAATAGCAAGAATTAAATTAGTTCTAGGTCGAAGATGACTAAAATTTCTTAAATGTTCTAAAGTATGTTTTTTAGAAGTGATAGGGTAATGATTAGAATTTTTTATTTTTCCAATAATTTTTATTGTATTAGATAAAATTTCATATTTTTGTTGGATTCCTTTTGATAAAACTAATATTCCATTTATAGAAATAGAATAACCTGTAGTAATAGTTAAAATTTCATTTTTGTAATTAATTAATTTTTTATTTGCAATAACTTGAATAGATTGTGATGTTGATCCATCTTGTATATCTAAAAAAGAAATTCCTATTTTTGAACTTCTTTTATTTTTTACCCATCCTTTAATTAAAATATTACTATTTATTGGAACTAATTCTTTATATATATCAGATATTAAACTTATTTTCATTGTTTTCCTTGAAAAATATATATCTATAATGTGAATTAATAACAGACGAATATTACAATTTAATAAATACAAATTTTTTTAATATTGAAAATATTTATATTTTAATTTTATATATAAAAAAACTACAATGTTATCATTTTAATTAAATTTTAAATATTTGATTACTAATGTAATTTAATGAATAATTAAATAAAAATTATAAAATTATTTAAAATGAATATTACATTATAATTATGTTCATAAAAAATTTACAATAAATTTTTATTGTAAATTTTTCTTACTTATTACGTTTAATATATATGTTTATTTTTTATAAAAATTAATATATAACAATCCAATACATTATAATATTGTAAAAATAATCAAATTGAATTTAACATTTTTATTAAAATATCTTAAAATGTTTAAAATTATTTATTGTTATATATCTAATCAACATTATTGTTTTATTTTAAAAAGAAGAAACACATTTTTTAGAACAATAATTTTTATATTGTATATTACAATTCATACATTGAATAAAAAGATTATTACATATACTATTTTTACAATTGATATAATTATCACATTTTTTTTTACAATGTCGACACTGTCCTAAAGTATCATATGATACATGTTCAATCATACGTGCATCAAATACAAAATTAGCTCCTTTAAAATGTACTTCTATATTTTTTTTTCTCGCATCATGTACATAACCAATGATACCGTTTTTCACTTGATATATTTTTTTAAATTTGTTAAATAATAACCAAGAAGCAGCTTTTTCACATCGAATGCCACCAGTACAATATAATACAATATTTTTTTCTTGAAATCTTTTTAACTGAGAAACAATATTTTTCATTGTTTCACTAAAAGTGTTAGAAGAAATATGCAAAGCATTATTAAAATGACCAATTTGAAATTCATAATCATTTCTAACATCAACAAAAATGGTATCTGGATCATTTATCATACAATTTACTTGAATAGCATTTAAATAATTTTTTAATTTTGTTGAATCAAAAAAGTTATGTTGCAGATTATCTTGAACAATTTTTTTTTTTACTTTAACAATTAATAAAAAAAAAGCATTTGGTTTGTTTTCTAATGCTTCGTTAAAATTTAAATTTTTTAAATTATCATGTAAATTACGTATAAAATTTTTCATAATAAAATAATTTTTATTAGGAACACTAACTTGAGCATTAATACCCTCAGAAGATATATATACTCTTCCCAAAACATTAATTGTAGAAAAAAATAAATACAATATATCTCTTGTTATACCAACATCCTTAATAAAAAAATACTTATAAAATGAAACAATAATATAGTTATTATATTGATTTAATATTTTTTTTTTTAAAATTTTTTTTGGAATAGTATTATGTAAAATAATCAAATTAAACACCCTATATATTTTTTAAATATAAAATATATTACAATTAAAAATATTCAATAAAAAAATAAAAAATTAATGATTAATTTAATAAATTATTTTAAAAAAATTATTCAAAAATTTTTTTTTCTTTAATTAAATGTGATTTATTTTGTAATAATTGAATAAATTTTCTTTTTTCTTTATGAATGATATTATCAGGAGCTTTAAAAATAAAGTTTTTATTCAGTAATTTTTTCTTAGAAATATGTATTAAAGAACATATTTTTTTAATTTCTTCTTTAATTTTTAGTAATTTAAAATTGTAATTTTTATTACTAGTAATATAGATAAAAAATTCTACATTATCTTGGAATTTATGAATATAATTCATACCACTTAATTTATGATCTACAATACAAAATTTTTTCACAAATACCATTTTTGAAAAATAAATTATTTTTTTATTAATAATATCTTTAATCATTGATGTACTATTTTGTATATATACTGTTATTAATTCTTTTTCTTTCAACATAGCTGATAAACGTAAATATCTAATAATTGAAACAATATTTTTAAAACACTGCATATAAATAATAATTTTTTTATCTTGTAAAGAACAGTTATATACAGGATATGGTTCTAACATAATAGAATTATATTTAATGTTTTTTAAATTACTAATTTTTTCCCATATATTTTCTGTAATAAAAGGAATAATTGGATGAATCACATGTATTAAATCTGACAATACTTTTAATGAAGTATAACGTATACTAATGAAATTTTTTTTATACATATATTTATAATGTATTTTAATTAATTCTATATACCAATCACAAAAATTATATCTAAAAAAATTATTTAAACACAATACAGATTGGTCAAAACGATAATTATTTAATGATTGAGTAAATAATTTTAAAAAATTATTAAATTCTAACAAAATCCATTTGTCAAAAAAATTCAAATATTTATAATCAATATATTTAGGTATTATGTTATTTACAGAAAAAGAAAAAATTAAACGTGTAGCATTCCACAATTTATTACAAAAATTACGATAACTTTTCAATCGATTCATGTCCCAATTAATATTTCTAGTGGGGGCTGATAAAGATGCACATGTTAAACGTAATGCATCTGCACCATTAGGAATTATCCCTTCTGGAAATAATAACATTGTTCTTTTTTTAATTTCATGAATTAATTTAGGTTTCATCAAATTTTTTATACGTTTTTTTATAAGATTGTTTAAACTAATTCCATCAATCATATCAATAGGATCTATAACATTACCTTTAGATTTGGACATTTTTTGACCTTGTTCATCTCTAATTAATCCTGTAATATATGCAATTTTAAATGGAACTTGAGGTTGTTGATTTCTATCTTTAATTAAATACATAGTTAACATGATCATACGAGCAATCCAAAAAAAAATTATATCAAAACCACTTACTACAATATTACTAGGATGAAAAATATTTAATAATTTTTTTTTATTAGGCCATCCTAAACTAGAAAAAGTCCATAAAGCAGAAGAAAACCAAGTATCAAGAACATCTGTTTCTTGACTTAACATTACTTCTGAAGATATAGAATATGTCTTTCTTACTTCTTTTTCATGCTTACCTGTATATATATTACCACACGAATCATACCAAATTGGTATACGGTGTCCCCATAAAACCTGTCTAGATATACACCAATCCTCAATATTATTCATCCAAGAAAAATATAAATTTTCATATTTTTGAGGAATAAAAGTTATTTGTTTTTTTTGAACAGCTAAAATTGCCATTTTAGCCAAAGGTTTAGTTTTAAGGTACCATTGATTTGTTAAAATAGGCTCAATAACTACACCACTACGATCTCCATGAGGAACGATAAAATCATGTTTAATTACTTTTAGTAAAATTTTTTTTAATTTAAGTACGTCAATAATTTTTTTTCTAGCTTCAAATTTTCCTAAACCTTGAAGATCAGAAGGAATTAAATTATTCAATAAAATTGTTTTTTTACCATCCCATGTATACATTTTTAATTTTTTTTTAATAGTTAAATCATTATTAAAAATGCTAATCATAGGTAATTTATGTTTTATTCCGATTTGATAATCATAAAAATCATGAGCAGGAGTAATTTTTACACATCCAGTACCTTTATTAATATCAACACTTTTATCAAAAATAATTGGAATTTTACGTTTTATTATAGGTACTATAACTTCTGCTCCTTTTAAATGTGAATAACGTTTATCATCTGGATGTATTGCAATTGCAGTATCTCCTAATAAAGTTTCTGGTCGTGTAGTTGCAGTTATTAAATATTTTGTGTTAATATCATATAACTTATAATTAACAATTTTATATTTTATAAACCACATATTTCCTGTGATATTACGCATATCTACTTCCAAATCTGAAACTACACTATTTAATTTATAATCCCAATTTGTTATTCTTTTTCTTTTATAAATTAATTTATCATTATACAATTTTACAAAAGCCTCTGAAACAGATAAAGAAATAGATGAATCTAAAGTAAATTTACTAGAACTCCAATCAACTGAATTACCTAATCTACGTATTTGACTATAAATAATACCTTCTGATTTTTTTTTCCATTCCCATATTTTTTCTAATAATTCTTTTTCAGAGTAATAAGAACGTTTTTTTTTTTCTTCCAATAATAATTTTTGTTCTACTAAAAGTTGAGTTGCAATTCCAGCATGATCAAGACCCATTTGCCATAAAGTATTTTTTCCCATCATACGATTATAACGAACTAAAATATCCATAATAGTATATTGAAAAGCATGACCCATATGTAATCCTCCTGTAATATTTGGAGGAGGTATTACAACACAAAAACTTTCTTTTTTAGTATTTCCATGAGGAGAAAAATAATTTTTTTTTTCCCAAATATTATATATCAAACGTTCAATATCTTGAGGGTTATATATTTTTTTCATATATTCTTTATAATATATTATAGTGAAAGAAGTAGTATTTTTTATAAAAATGCAATAATAAAAAAATTAAAAAAAATTTATTTAAAATATTTATTATTTTAAATAATGTAATTATTATCACTTTTATGTAATAAAAAATGTGATAATAAAGGAATAGGACGACCAGTAGAAATAGGATATTGACTGTTTTTTAATTGAACAGAAGTTCCTGCAATGTCTAAATGTGCCCAAACAAATTTTTTTGCAAATAAAGATAAAAAACAAGCCGCCGTAATAGCACCTGGATGTGAAGCACTAACATTAGTCATATCTGCACAATCAGATTTTAATTGTTGATAATATTCTGAAAAAAGTGGTAATGCCCAAACCTTATCATCAGATTCTAATCCAGATTTTATTAATTCTTTTTCAAGATTTTGATTATTAGAAAATACACCACTGCATACATCTCCCAATGAAGCAATACAAGCTCCTGTTAAAGTAGCAATATCGATAACAAGATCTGGGAAGAAAAAACGTTCAACATACGTCAATACATCACAAAGAAGTAATCTGCCTTCTGCATCAGTATTTATTATTTCAACTGTTTTTCCAGACATTGTTTTAATGATGTCTCCAGGTCGATAAGCCGATTCTCCTAACATATTTTCACTTATCGCTAATATTCCTATTACATAAAGTGGTAATTTTAATTTTGCTAAAAATGACATTATCCCTAAAACTGTTGCTGCTCCACTCATATCAAATTTCATTTGATGCATATTTTTAGATGGTTTAATAGAAATACCACCTGAATCAAATGTTACTCCTTTTCCTATTAAAACAATAGGTTTTTGAGATATATGTTTAATTTTATTAAAATGTATAATAGACATGTAAGATTCATTTTTTGAACCTTCTCCTACTGACAAATATGCATGCATTCCTAATTTTTTTAATTCTTTTTTGTTTAATATTTCAATGGAAATATTATTAGGATATTTTTGTGCTAATTCTTTTGATTTTTGTACTAAAAATTTTGAATTACATATATTTGGAGGAAAATTAGATAAATCTTTTGTTATTTTTATAGCAGATATAACTGCTTGACTATATTTAATACTTTCTTTCATTTCATCTTTATATTTGTTATCACTAATTGGAAATATAACAATTGGTTGTTCTATATTAGTTTTCTTTTTTTCATTTTTAAAAAAATTAAATATATAATATTTATGTGCAACTTTTTGAATAATAACATTAATTTTCCAAAACATTGTTTTATTTTTTATAAATAATAATATTAAACAATAAAAAACATTTTGAATACCTTCTTTTTTAATAACATGAATAGTATTGTGAACAATTTTTTTAAATTTTACATCATTAATTTTTAATTGATCACCACAACCTACTAATAAAACACGTAAAAAATCTATTTTAGGAACATTTAATAATAGTATAGTAGAACCTATTTTCGCTTGAAATTTTACTTTTAATAAAGTATTTATAATATATTTTTTAGTTATATCATTAACATCATAATTTATATAAAAATTATTAGATGTTTTAAAAATACCCAATACGATACAATCATTATATTTTTCTATGTTAGTTTTATCATCTATGATAAAATTCATAAAACACCTATTTTATTATATTATTTTAAATAATGAAATTTTATTGTATATGAAAATAATCTTTTAGAACAATCTTAAAAACAAATTTTAAAATAAAAAAACAATTATTATATTAAAAAATAATTTAATTGTAATGAAAAAAAATTCAAAAAATCATTTCAGGTACAATATGCATAATTTATTTCAACGTAATTGTATAACACTCTCCGATTTTACTATAACCGAAATAGAAAAAATAATTAAATTTTCTATTTTTTTAAAAAAAAAAAAACAATCAA